>DAOTTO010000351.1:0-2202 GCA_034437895.1 Anaerolineae bacterium
CTTTTGAGGCACTGTCGCAAAACGCATTTTGAGCGAGCGAAACCCCAGTTTTTGAAGCGATTGTAAGTCCGTACTTGCAATCGCTTCCCTTAGAGAAATCTAGTGTCGCCCCCTCAGCCGGTTACGGTTGAGAGGGAGAAATTCAAGGCGTATGGTCTTGTTCCCTTGCCCCGTTTCCGGGGAAAGGGTTAGGGATAGGGGTTCTCCGCATTATTTTTGAAAGTGCATTATCGCAGCTACGAAAATAGATACGCTCTTTGCGCTTTTGCGGTTAATCTGTATTCAAAATTCGTATGATGTAACCCACTATAAGCGTAACAATGCTGTTGACCCCTAAATCAAACCACGATGCAGTACGGTCACTCACTAACGTTTGCAATAGTTCCGTGACTATTCCGAAGATCAGAGAAAAGACAACCGCAATTAAAATCGCCCGCGATAAGGGCAAAGTTGCTGCCAACGCCCACGATAACAGCAGTGTAAGCATCGCAAAGCCAACAATATGCCCCATCGTCAGATAAACCTCGCGGCCTAAATCCGGCGATCCGGGTGGGGCAGTGGGTCCCACCATAGGACGACCACTCGATTGCAGCAGTAAGACCAGCATGATAACGATCCAACCGATAGTGACCATCCATCGAAACAAGGCACTCCACAGTTGCGGCGATTGTCCTATTTGCGGTAATTTTAGTTTATCCACGATATTGGCTCCTACGTTCATTATTTCCCATCTGCGATTGCATTTCCCCGCTTGACCATTTGCGCCAATCGCGCCCTACCGTACAATGGCTGTAGGATAAGACACACACATCAGACACAAGGTTCAATAGGGCAAACGTGAGCGCAGACATTTATCAACGCGACCAGTCAAAAAACACAAAGCCACGCGCAGCTAAGTTCTCTGTCTATTCTCTGCGTTCTCTACGCCTTTGCGGTTTAATTTTTCTTCTTGCTGCCTGTACACCAAACTCCGCCGCTCCCCAAGCCACAATTCTCCCATTCCCTACTGTCACACCGGGTCAGGAACTCTACGGCGTGCTGCCTGTACCGGAAGGGCTATTGTTGGATGGGTCGCTGCTTTTGAATCCAGCGACTGCTGTCGCGTTGGCTAATCAACCCACCCCAACACCGAACACAACCATCTGTCCACCGATTTCAGAGTCAACGAGACTCGCGGATTTACCCACTGACGCGGATGCCATCAATGCCGAGATCAAGCGATTCCTGACTGCTGGTGGCGACCCATTAATCTTAGATGAAACTCTCACAGATGAATGGGACATCCTCAGCGCGAATGGCTATGTCCGTGCTGATCTGGATTTAACAGGCGAAGGTCAGGCCGATGTTCTGCTTGGTTATACCGTCCCCGTCACTGAAAATTCACTCACCAGCACCCCTACTCCCACCGCCGAAAATGAGGCTTCTTCCACTATCACGCCACTCATTCAACCTACCAGACAGGGGATTTTACTGATTTTAGGGTGCGCCGATGGACGCTATCATACACTTTATCGCGCTCGCTCGGATGAAGGTGCGCCGCCCGAACTCCTGCTTTTGGGTGATGTCAACCGCGATCAACGCTCGGATGTCCTATTCACCAGCCGCAACTGCGATGCGTCGCCGTGTGTGTATCAGACCAATGTAGTCACATGGGAAGCAAGAATCGGACGATTCGCCAGTCTGCTCGGCACGGTGATTCTCAGCGACACACTACCCACCATCACCGATATAGACAGCGATGAAATCAGCGAGATCGTTATTCGGCGTGATGACGAAGGCACCGAAGAAACCGGTCCCATCCGCACCGGAGTCAATATCTATGATTGGAACGGCACAGTCTATGTCCTGTCTATCGTCCAGCCCGACCCACCCGGTTATCTGATTCAGGTCATCCATGAGGCAGATCGCTTTTTCTCGCGGCGCGAGATGTTGAACGCCATCCAGCTTTATCAGGTCGCGCTAACGGATACAACGCTGCGCCCCTGGCTGCAAGATGAAACGCCCTCACTGCGGAGTTACGCGCTGTTCCGTGAGTTGATCGCACAAGCCTTTTCCGGCGATCCAGCCCTCCTGACCACCTATCAACAGATCGCGCAGAATTTCCCCGGCGTAGAACCTTCTACTGTGTATGTGGAGATGAGCCGCGCTTTTTGGGATAACTTCCAGACGAATGCGAATTTAACGACTGCCTGTTCCGCCGCC
>DAOTTO010000352.1:0-3989 GCA_034437895.1 Anaerolineae bacterium
TTACCCCACCCCTAAATCCCCTCCCCATTGCATGGAGAGGGGACTTCAAGATGCGTTTTTCTCCCCCTCTCCAAGTATTGGAGAGGGGGCCGGGGGGTGAGGTAAGCGAAAGTCCTGGAGTTATGATTCGGCTTATATTGCACTGGCGGAAAATCTCGGTCTGCCGCTTATCACGGCTGATGAGAAGCAAGCCAACGCCGCGCAATCTGTCGGTGCGAAGCTCAAGCCGCTGACGGATTTTGCACCCCACAGACTTAATGAACGTGCATCAGTGCCGCTTTAAAGTCCGCGATTAAGTCTTCGATATTTTCCAACCCCACCGAAATCCGTACCATCCCCGGCGATAACTTGGCTTTTTGCAGCGCGACTTCATCCAGCATGGCGTGGCTGGTCAGCACGGGAATACTGACGAGTGTTTCCGCCGTGCCTAAATGCGCCACATTGAGGGCGATTTTGAGATGATCGCACAGGGCCTTCGCATCCTTTAAACTGTCCAGCACAATGCACACCATCCCGCCGAAGCCGCGCATCTGTTCACGAGCGATCTCATAAGACGGCGATGATTCCAATCCGGGATACAACACCTCTTTGACCTTCGGCTCATCCGCGAGAAACTGTGCCAGCGCCAGCCCGTTTGCGTTATGCTGCGCCATGCGGAGTTCGAGCGTTTTCAGGCTGCGATCCAGCAAAAACGCATCGTGCGGACTCGGAATCCCGCCGAAGACTTTACGTGCCGCGAAGATCGGCAGCATGAGTTCACGCGACCCCATCACCGCCCCTGCCGTCACATCGCTGTGTCCGCCGATGTATTTGGTCGCGCTGTGGATGCTCAGATCAACACCGAGATCAAGCGGCGATTGGTTAATCGGGCTGGCGAAGGTGTTGTCTTTAATGACTAATGCGCCGATTTTCTTGGCAGATTCCACCACACGCTGGATGGAAATGCAGTCGGTACGGGGATTGACAGGGGTCTCGAAATAGACGACTTTCGCTTTCGGCGCGTATTGATCCACCTCGTACAACTCGTCGTCATCCAGAAACATCACATTAATGCCATACTGCGGGGCATATTCGCGCAGAAAGTGCAGCGTCCCGCCGTACAAAGAATTCGATGCCGCAATCGTATCGCCATTTTTGAGGAAAGTCATCAAAACGGTGGTGATCGCCGTCATGCCGCTGGCGAACAGCAGACATTCTTCGGTGTGTTCCAGTTTCGCCAATTTTTCCGACACATTTCGCAGCGTGGGATTATCGTAGCGTGTATAAAAATACTCCTCGCTGCGAAAGTCGCCGACATGGGCATAATCATCGCTGGATTCCACCGCGAAGGCTGTCGTTTGATAGATGGGATACGTTACGGGACGGGCGGAAGGGTCTTTTTTGCCGTGAATAGCATCGGTGGCGCGACCATTGGGCATAGCGATTTCTCTCGATAATTTATTGAGGTAAGGTTAAAAGAGCTTGTGATGGCAAACATTATAACGTGTTGTGCGGTTCACGCTTAATTTTCATCACGCAGGACGAACCGCGCAAAAACCGGATGATGATCGCTGCCAGCGGTGTCATCAATCACCTCAAATTCCGCAATTGAAAAGCCATCGCTGAACAAAACATAATCGACCCGTGCTAGGGCGAGCGCATCGCCGAAAGCTGAAGCGACGCGGCGGGGTATCGGGATGTAAGTAAATCCCAGTCCCCTACCTGCTTCGACAAAAGCATCGTTAAATCGCTCCCTTAGCCGCCCATAATCGGTTGACTGCGGGGTCATATTAAAATCACCCGCCAGAATCACAGATTGATTCTCCGGCGCGATTTCCGCAAGAATACCCTCGATTTCGGATGTCCGGCGCGCAAAATTGTTGCCGAAGGGATACGTCAGATGCACGTTATACAGCGTCATTTCTGTCCCATTAAAATCGACGGTCACACGCTGATTAACTTTGCCCTGCGTGTTGGGAAAAGCAATCGGATTCGCCAGTGGGTAGCGGCTGAAAATGGCGGAACCGTTGAACAGGTTTTCCGTCGGTTCAAGCGCTGAGAAGGGATAGACATCTGATAAGCGATCTGTGAGCAGTTCGGCGGCGGGGATCGTCACCTCTTGCAGCGCGACCACATCGGCATCTAATGCGAGAATCAAATCTGCGATCAAGTCCACATCCGTCGCGCCGGACGTGATATTAAAACTCACGACAGAAATGGTCGGCGAGTCGGCGGCGAGTGCCTGTGCATCGTTTACGTTTTTGGGCAAAAATCCCGGTGCATACCAGATCAGCGCGGCGACGACAGCCGGTACAAGCAGCAGCGCGATCCCGAATTTCCGCTGCCGATTAAAACCGACCCCCGGCGGCGCGAGAATCAACACCAGCGGCAGCAAAATCAGCGCGGGCAGCACCATCAAATGGATGAACGAATTAAACAGCGCGATAATCCACCAGCGCTCACCGATCATGAATCGCAGCAGCAAAAAACCGTCGATGCTCAGGGCATACGCGCCCGTCCAGATCAGGAAAAGCGCTCCGATGATATTGAGGACTTGGCGCAGCGGCGAAGGCGTTGTCGGGATTGTTGTCAAAGGGTTCCACCAGTCAGTTTAAAGATATGACTACACTTTAGTAGAAATTAAAGAGTTTGCGCTTTCAACCCCACCCCTAAATCCCCTCCCCGTACACAAGGAGGGGACTTTAATACCCGCGTGTTCCACATTGCGCCCTCACCGAACTCAGGCTGAGGGGGGAGGTTTTGCGTAAGGTGAGTTCATTACATGCGCCCATTTTAATCCACAGTCAATCTTCATCAGGGCGATGCGTAAAAACGACATCCCCATTAAATAGAATCCGCACTTCATGTTGAGCAGGATCAGCAACGAGCGCAATATCGCCATCTAGGTAGAGACCATTTACATTGTCATAAGGTGCAATCTGAAGGCAACCTATGCCGATAGCATTACATTCGTAGAGTTCAAACCAATCAGGCTCACCAAGCCATCCCCAGCGTAGATAGAGAAAATAGCGATGTTCTTCGAGGGATATGCTTCCGTAATAGGTGGATTCTGAATTAGAAGGATCGGATGCAGTCCATCCAAGTAAAATGAGATAAGAGCCTACAAATAAGCCACCGAGTGTAATTAATAGACAGAAACCAATCGCGGCTCCCCACGAAATATTTCCCCAAAGGGCAAACATCATTGGAATTCCCACTAAGGCGACATAGGCTGTTAAAAAGCCGCCATCTTTGTAAACCGCTTTTAGTCGCGCCGCGCCGAGTAGTTCATCCGCCCGAAAGAACAGCATGACTAAACATGCCACTCCAATGATGAGCAGGCATACCGCCTGATTATAACCCAACCATTTTGAGCGAAAAGGCGTTGATGATGATGTGATCTCGTCGCTCATAAGCTGATTTCCCTCGTCAAAGTCGTGTGCAGCCTGTATTGTAAGGGCGTTGGCTCTAGGCTGCGTGAGGATGTAGGTTGATGAATCAAAATCGTATTCTTGGTACACTGCTGGCGTTGATTATCCTGACGTATCTTATGGTCAGCGGCTTATATGCCGTCCGCACACCCGACTGGCAGACTCCCGACGAACCCGCCCATTATAACTATACGCGCCAACTGGTCGAAAATGGCAAAGTCCCAACCATCGAATCCGGCGATTGGGATCAAGCCTATCTGAGCGAACTGACGAGCAGCCACTTCGCGCCGGAAACGCTGGCGAATCTCGACGCGGTGCAGTACGAAGATCATCAGCCGCCCCTTTATTATATGCTGGCTGCGCCTATTTATGCCTTGACGAATGGCAACCTCACAGCCCTTAGACTGCTCTCAGTGCTAATCGGTCTCATCATTATCGTGTCCGCTTATGGCATCGGGCGGGCGATATATCCAGATCGTCCACAAATCGGACTCGGCGCGGCGGCATTTGTCGCGTTTCTGCCGCAGCATGTCGCATTTTTGGCGGCGGCGAATAATGACGCGCTCGGTTGGGCATTGG
>DAOTTO010000353.1:0-12693 GCA_034437895.1 Anaerolineae bacterium
GGAAGTTCGCCTAAATTATCGCGTGCAACGATATAAGCTCCACCACCATTGGGATAGGCATAGATCGTTTGGCGATAAGAAATGGTCACAATTGTCAGCAAGAATGCAATGGCAATGGCGATGGGGATAGAAGCACTTAAGATGTTGCCGTGCGTCACCCACATACCCGCACTGCTGGCTGCTGCGATGGAGAGGATAATCAGAATTTCTTCGGTGGCGTAAGCGGTGGAAGAGATAGCGTCTGAAGCAAAAACCGCTAAACCAATGGGGCGACTAATCGACTGATGCGCCAAGTCTTTGGTTTCTAGCGGTTTACCGATAAGGATACGTCCGAGGCCCATAAGGACTCACTTTCAGATTTACCGTCAAGATTCTATCAAGATCAATACCTATTATCTCATGATTTTGTAAAGAGAAAATGTGGAATTTATATAGATTCTCTTAAACTAGGGGTAAGGCAAGTTGCCTAAACCGCGTCTAGTTTATTCGGTCTATAATGCGCGGCAGCAAAATCAACGCGCAAATAATCAAAAAGACAATCGTCGCTACCAGCGATGCGGTTGATGCGACATCCTTGCCCACTTTCGCCATCGGATGCGGCGCGTCTGACCCCATATCAATCGTGGCTTCGATGGCGGTGTTCAAACATTCGGTAATCCAGACCGCCCCCAACGCCAACGTTAACAGCGCCCAGCTAAAGATGTCGACTTGTAGCCATAATCCTACGACCAAGACAATCGCGGTGATGACCGTCGCCAGTTGGATGCTTGGTTCGCGCTTAAGCACATACAACATCCCGGCAACGGCGTATTTTAAACTTTTGAGGCGGTTGGGATTGGAAGAAACAGATTTATAGTCCGCCGGGTCGATCTTCATCGTCCCCATAATAGAAAGATCAATTTCCTCACCTTCGGGAGTCACCAAAACGTCTTTCTTTTCTGCTTCGGCTGCTGGTTTAGTTTCTGATTGTTCGCTCATTGTTTTCATCCCCCATATTATTGGCATAAAAAATGGCACGTTTACCCAAAAAAGAGCAAAAGAATAAAAAACTCTCTATAAAATTATTTTTTAAAGTGGCCTTGCCGAGAGTATGGAGGGGGAGTAGTTATCGGTTACAGCCGCCGCAAAACAGGTTTAACCTGTCCGATGAAGGCATTGTATCGCATTCTAGAGATAATCTGGAATATTCATAAGTGGCATTGGCCCAAAAACAACAAAGACTCTCATACAGAGAGTCCTTGTTGCGTTTAAAGGCTGAAAGGGATAAGAGCGCAGTGATGCGCCCTTACCTAAGATCAGACTGACTTAGAAGCTGGTGTTGTCGTAGGGGTTGGTCCCCGCTGTGAATTCATCAGCGTTGCTGAAAGTATCACCGTCGCTGTCAATTTCTGGCGCGTAGGCATCGACAATGCCGTCGTTGTTGCTGTCGTCTATACCATCGCCGATGGTGTTACCGTCGCTGTCATTGAAGATCAGCGGTTGCGGATCCACATCGTCCAGTAGGCCGTCGTCGTCGTCGTCGGTGTCGGCATTGTTGCCTGTGCCGTCGAAATCGGTATCGGTGCTTTCGCTGGCATCCAACGGGAAAGCATCCTGATCGTCGGCAACGGTGTCGTTGTCGTCGTCGGTATCGACATTGTTGCCTGTGCCGTCGGTATCAGTATCGACAGATTCAGACGCATCTAACGGGAAGGCATCGTCAACATCGGCCACGCCGTCGTTGTCGTCGTCGGTGTCGGCATTGTTGCCTGTGTCGTCGAGATCGGTATTGACAGATTCAGACGCATCTAACGGGAAGGCATCGTCAACATCTGCCACGTTGTCGTTATCGTCGTCGGTGTCGGCATTGTTGCCTGTGCCGTCGGTGTCGGTATCGGTGCTTTCATTGACATCCAACGGGAAGGCATCGTCAACATCTGCCACGTTGTCGTTATCGTCGTCAGCATCCACGCTGTCAGGTGTGCCGTCAAGATCGGTGTCCAGTTCGGGTACAACGGGTGCTACCGGCTGGACAATAGGCGCGGGTGCGTCTGGTGTCACTTCTGGCGTGACGATTACCTCAACTTCATGTTGGCAGAAGGGCAAACGGAAGGGTGCGCGGTTGGTTTGTACCCATGCGAACAAACGCGTACCGTAACGTTGTCCCATCAGCGAAGGCAGAAGCGGGCCGTAGAACAGATCAATCTGCGACGCGCAGGTACGCGGAATGCTGACGGTGAAGGTCGTTGTTCCGCCGTTAGCAGCGATTGTGGTGTAAGGATTGTTCGGGTCGCCAGCCGTCATCGGGTCGGAGTCGTACAATTCCTGATTATCCACAATGCCATCGAACATTGCGTAGGAAGCTAGACCGAGCAGAGTTGGGCAGCTCAATGTGCCGTTATTGGTGATTGTGCCATGCGCCACCCCGTTAGCAATATCAACGGAGATTACGCCCGACATATATTGTTCGGCATAGGCCGCGTAGTTGTAATTGTCGCAGGTCTGAACCGGAGGCGTATACAAGTTGGTAAAGGTGCAGGTCACGGTTTGTCCAGCGGTGAGGTTGATGGTCGCGGTTGCGCCATTCACGCTGGCACTGTTGCTATTGCAGGTTAGGCTTTGCAGTGACCAGTTGGCCGGAATGTTGACTTCCGAGACGGTGTATTGACCCGCAGCAAGGGTGCTGTTGGTGTTATTTTCACCGTCAGACAAGTTGAAGTTACCACCATAGCTGGGGTCAAATTCAAATTCTTGTGCCGAGCCATTAGGATCGGTTTCCTTGCGGATGACAATCGTCCCTGTCGTCGGTTGTTCTTGAACGTTGGTGAAAGTGCAGGTGACTTCCTCGCCCACACCCAGATTAATCGTCGCGGCTGCGCCATTGATGTTCACAGAGTCGCCATCGCAGACGATGCTGCTTAAGTCCCAGCCCGCCGGAATGTTGACTTCCGTGATGGTATAGGTGCCAGTGGCGATATTCTGGGAGATGTAGGGAGCCGCTGCGTTGGTCAGGTCGAAATTGACCACCGGATTCACGCTGGGGTCATCGTAAGTGAAGTGGAAGGCTGTGTTGCCGCCGCCAATCGCCACTTTGTCGATGATGATCGCGCCCAGTTTTTCATTGGTGAAGGTACAGGTGATATTTTCGCCTTCTGCCAAATCAATGCTCACGCCGCTGAAGATTTCGCTGCTATCGCCGCCTTGGCATTCCACGTTGAGCAGTCGCCAGCCAATCGGGACGATTTCTTCCACTGTATAGCTGCCAGCGACCAAGTTGTTGGTAACATTACTATTGCCGTCGGTCAGCAGGAAGTTATTGCCGTAGCTTGGGTCGAACTCGAATTCCGTTTCTGAACCATCCGGGCTGGTTTGCTTCACAATGGTGATGCTGCCAGTTTCCGGCACTTCTTGGACGTTATTGAACGTACAAGTGACGTTATCGCCCCAGTCGAGTTCGACGGTCAGCGTATCGCCTTCGCGTGAAGACGGGAAGGCTTCATCCGCGCCAGTCACGCAGACGACGCTTGCCAAATCCCACCCATCAGGGACTTCTTCGGTGACTGTGTAGCTGCCCGCGAGGCGTTCATAATTGGCTGAGAAATTACCGTCAGATAGAATGAAGTTCGGCACTTGCAGGTTAGCGCTGCCTGTGAAGGAGAATTCGGTTGGGTCGTTGTTAGGATCAGTCTGTTTGTAGATCGTCAATTGTGCGCGGGCATAATTGGTGAAGGTACAAATGACGGTTTCATCGGCATTCACGGTCACATTAACCGATGTCGTGTCTGAAGATGCGACAACAGCATCGTCCACCTTGCATTCGACACCGCCGTAGGCATAGCCGCTTTCATAGCCGTCAAAGATTTCTGCGACGGTGTAAACGCCTGTTTCTACAGGGACATTGGCCGGAGTGCCTTCGCTGAACGTACCATCAGAGACGAGGGTGTCTCCCTGCGTGACTTCGTAATTGAAGTCCGTATTTCCATTCGGGATGCGATCTTTACGGATAATAATTCCGCCTTCTGTGCGTTCATTCGTGAACGTGCAGGTGATCGTCTCGTTCACGCCGAGGGTGATCGTCACGGTTGCGCCGTTAACGCTGACGTTGGCATTGTCGCAGGTTAAGCTGCTCAAGAACCAGCCATCGGGGAGATTCACTTCCGAGACAGTGTACGTGCCTGCCGGAACATTATCGAACAGGCCATCGCCGCCGCCGTCCGTCAGATCAAATGGGAAGACCGGATTTGCGCTGGGGTCATCATAGGTGAAGTGGAAGGGGGTGTCGCCGCCGCCTGTCGCCACTTTGTCGATGATGATATTGCTCAATTTTTCGTTATTGAACGTGCAGACCACATCTTCGCCTGCTGTCAGCTCAATGCTCACACCCGACGCAATCGGGGTCACATCAGCATCGCCGCAGTCGATACTGGCAAGGCGCCAACCAATCGGGACGATTTCCGAGATGGTATATGTGCCAACAGGGGCAACCGGAAGTAAGCTGGCCTCACCGTCAGCGAGGAGGATGTTTGGATCCTGCCAACTGACTTCAAATTCAAATTCGGTGAGCGAACCATCAGGGTTGGTCTCCTTCATGAGCGTGATTGAGCCGGGTTCAGGATCGCCGGCGCAGGGGGTATTCGCTGGTGCTTCGGTGATAAAGGCCGCGAAGTTCACACCAACGCTAATTTCGTCGCCCGCACCGGGTCCGACGGGGCCGGGGCCATCGAAGCTGCCCCACCAGTTAGCAGCAGCATTGACGGTGGATGCGCCGTTGTTCTGCATCCCAAGATCACCGTTTAGGCAAATCTGGTTGCCAGCACTGAACACGTATCCGGTAGCGGTTTCACTGAGGATAGTCACGCCGTCGTTGTCATTGCTATAAATCAGGTTTCCGCTGGCAGTTCCGGTGACAGCGCCAATGGTACGGAAGCCTTCGCCATTGTCAGAAATGTTGTTACCGGTGACGGTAGCACTGGTTGGGTTGGCATCACCGCGATCAAAAAAGGATGTACTCTGCACATTGGCGATGTTGCCAGCTTGCAGCAAAAGCCCAACCTCATTGCCCGTGAGTTCATTATCACTCACGGTATGATTGGTGCCTTCGACTACAATACCAAAGCCATCACCTGTCACGCCGCCGAAGAAGCCTGTTACGGTGTTGCCCGTTACTACCACGCCTGTGGGCTGGTCGGCGTTGAGGCTGCCACCACTGCGACGGAAAACAGCAATACCCGCATAATCACGCGCATCGGTAGGCGCGAGGGTACGGCTGACCGTATTATTGGAGACAACAATGCTGCCCGCGCCGTTAGTTGCGCCGCTGCCGTTAGGAACTTTAACTTCAATCCCATAACGACCATTGTTAGTGACGGTATTTTCCGTGATAAGGTTCGACCCCGGACCTTGTACGCCGAGTACGCCAATCCCTGAGTCGCCATTGCCAATGACTTCGTTGTTTTGAATCAGCACGTCTGTAACATTGCCATCACTCAGATCAAGCCCTACGAGACGGTTGTTGTTAAACGTGCTGTCAGTGATCTCGATATCGGCCTTAACGCCATTGATGAACCACAGGCCGCGCCCAAAGGATGCGCCAGCGCCGTTGTTGTTAGCGTCCACGTTATCAATTAGCACACCATCCGTATTGCCAGCTTGTGACAGAATGCCGTGAACACAATTGCTGCTGGCATTGACCTCGGTGATCGTCAAATCGGTGATCGAAAAACCAATGTTTTCGCCGACACGTAGACCAATGTCATAACCCGAAACGCTAAAACCAGTCAAGGTAATACCACTGTGGTTGCCCAAGAGGTCAACGCCTGCTGTTGCGTTGGAAGACATCGTGTTTGTGCAGGCATCAGGGGAGACCAGCAGCGTTTGCGCTTTACCCGCACCCCTCAAAGTCAGGTCATTAATGTCAATATCGACCTGCTCGTTGTACGTGCCTTCCGCCACCAGCACGGTATCGCCTGTTTGCGCGATGATGTCAATATCCGGCTGAATATTGCCATCAATGCGGCGCACATTGGTGAAAAGATAAGGGCCGCTTATATAGTTGAAGGTGCGAACATCAAATGTTGGGAAATCTTCTAATGTGACAACCGCACGTTCATACGTATTGTCGTCCCAGAAGGATTCCCAATCAAATTCAGATTCAATATAATCGCCACGCGCCCGGATGTACTGGGCAGTTGGGGCGAAGGTGTTGCCCGTGACAATCGCGCCGCCAACCTGATCGCTAAACCAAGGAACACCGCCGCTGCCATTGAAGCTGACCGAGGGGTAATCGCCATAGCCATCGGGAATGGCAAAGCTGTTGTTGGTGATAACGCGCCCACTGACGGGGCCAGCATCACCTGCGCCGCTAGTAATGGCGATTTGGGTGCCATCTTCAAACAAGTTGTTATCAATGGTATAGCTTTGCACCGTGTCATCATCCGGCTCAAAGTCATTGATATAAAGCGAACCGCCGTCGCTCGTCTCAAAAATTGAGTGCTGGAGGGTGAAGTTATCGCCGATGACTTCGATGGTTTTGTTGTTGCCACTCGCATTATCGCCAATTGCCAGCGCCCGAATGGTCACATCGTCACCTTCGATGAAAACGCCGGATGTTCCAAAGTTATTGGTGGCGTTGGTGGTGACGTGCGCCAGAACACCCGCCGTCGTCATAATCGGCATTCCTGCGCCTGTTACGCCTTGAATGGTGATGCCATTTTTATCTGTGCCGACGAACAGGCCGAATTGATACGTTCCGCCGATGCTGGTCAGGGTGCGATTGGCGGCGGTTTCGTCATAATTGCCGGGAAGAACGCGCACTTCGCCGCCTGCGTCTACCGCATCAATCGCGGCTTGGATGGTCTTCTTAGGATTACCAAGCGTCCCACCGCCAAAGCTGTCGTCGCCGTTGACCGTATCTGCATAGCAGACCGTCGTGCAAGGGGTTTCTGGTTCAAAATCGAAGGTAGTTTCGTCACCGTTTACGCCTACAATCAACGCATCGGCAAAATAATTTGTCGCTTCCCAATTCGATCCTGACTTCAAAAATAAACCGCCTGAATTCACGCCTGTGCGAAGTGCGCCATTTGTAAAGAAAGCAAGCACTTCAGTCCAAGTACATGGGTTGGATTGGGGACAAGGTGTAGCTCCCAACACATTGCCCACGGTGATATTTGCGCGGCTCGTCCACCAATTGCCTGCCGGGTTGCTGCTGTCTAAAGTGTCCCAAGTCTGCCAGCTGCCGGGTGTAATGGTTTGGGTGAAATAAGGTTCATAAACCAGCCGTCCCTGGAAGCTTGGAAAGGCATCGGCTGCGTCGAAATCGACTTCCATTTGCAGCGCGACGGCTTGAATTGTGTTGGTGCCTGCTGCTTTGTAAGTGCTGTATTCCAGCGAGGTAAAGTCATTAAGCGCTGTGCCTGCGAAAGCCAGTGTTGCACTTGCAACCCCACTTGTGGCTGAATTCAAAGTGTGGCGTAGGCTGCCATTACCAAGAGGGGCTGTAGCGGGGCCAGAGACAAAAGCCGCTGCACCTGTACCCGATTCCACGAATGAACCCCAACCGTTAAGGTCACTGGGTTTGACCACAACAGTTCCGGCTGCGAAGGCGGTGCTGGCAGTGAAGACCAGCCCAATAAGACCTAGTGTGAGTGTGATGAAGAGTGTTTTGTAGGTCGATTTAAGTCGAGTTCGTTTAAGCATTTTAGTAACCTATATGTCTAATGAGGGTGTCAACTGTGCGAACTGATAAAAATCGGATGAGAACGTGACTTTGATGAAACCCGCTAAGGATTTCACCCCGCTAGTACTAAATCTCCTATTTATGAATTTCTCTTAGGAAATAGGTAAACACCTTACTACAAGAAATGATAAACAAGTTAATTTTTATCAACAAGATTATTCTGAATTGAATTTACATTATTCGGAGAAAATTTACGTTTTATGTAATAATAATGCTATAACATAGAAGTCATTGCTTATATTACTAATCAAGTGGGCAGTAGAGTTTCTTAATATAACAAAATAAAGAGCGCATTTTCATGCGCCCTAATTTTCTGTCTTTATAGCGGTTTATGTTTAGTGAGCTTTGATTGTTCTTTGCGACGGAGTGCTATTTCGGACATAGGCTACTAGGGCGGTTTCTAAGGTGAGCGATTTACCTGCTCTTCGGGCGGCTTCTAAATCCGCTGGCGGCAACAGCCACGTCGCTTCATCAATGATCTCCATCGCCCGTTTTAGGGTGTCCTTTTCGCTGGCGGGATGCTCAACCAAAAAGAAGGCGATGCAGACGGCTTGTTCGGGTACTTCTTCGCGTAGTAGAAGCGCCGCTAACCCGCTGAGATGGCGCAGGGTTTGCATAATGGACTGGACATCATACGCCTCATGAATAACTTGGGTAAAATACTGCCTTGCTTCCTCCAATTCGCCCAAAGCCAGCGCAATATCGCCCAAGACATAATGCGCCCCAGAAACCGCCCAAGGAAAGTTGATCTGCTGGAGGATGGCGAGGCTTTGATGTGCGTAGTCGCGGGCATCTGCGTAATGTTCTAATCGCAATTCAATCGAAGCGCGTAAGATCATCGTCCACGATTCGCCTTCTATATCTTGCATTTCGTGGAAAATCCGCTGCGCCTTTTCTTGAAAGATCAAGGCATCTTCATGCTCACCAACAAAATAGCTGTTCCAACCGAGGTTATAGACCGTCCAGACCATGCGCCGCCGATCACCCATTTCCTCATAAATTTTGAGCGCATTTTTGAGGGTCGCTTCCCGATTCGTGCTATCGTAGGAGTCTGTGTAGTCTTCTAGCCATGCCTGCGTCATTGTGACCATCACCCGGTTATCAATCGCCTCCCAAAGAGGAAGCGCCTGTTGTAAATAGCCCCTAGCGACCTCATATTGACCGAGCGTAAACGCACTTTCCGCAAGCATCCCTAAAATTTCTGCCATGCCGCCCGGCTGCCCCACCTCCGACATTAAGGCAAAACTGCGCTCAAGATGCTCACGCGCCAGATCATATTCCACATGGTTATGTTCAATGCCGCCCAGCGCATACAAAGCCAATGCGATGCCCCATTTGTCTTGGGTTGTCTCATAAATCGACAAGGCTTCATTCACGAGTTCTCGTGCTTGCGGGTCTTTGCGTCCGGGAATATTTTTTAACAGCCCCAATAATAACAAAGGAAAGGCTGTGGCTGCCTGCCCTTTGAATTCATGCAGGAGTTCTAAACTTTTTTCTGTTAGGGTGTCGGCTCGTTTGCGTCGTCCCATTACAGCCACATTAATGGCGTAAGCCGCCAGCAGCCGTGCCAGCAGCAGTCGTTCCGCCGGATCATCGCTATCCGCACGAAGCGCTTCGATGGCTTTCCGCAGCATTTCTTCGCTTTCTTCATAACGCACCCGCACGGAATAAAAGATCATCAGCGCATCTAAGGACTTCGCCAAGACATCGACTAAGCGATGCGCGGCGGCGTAGTGCCAAGCCTGCCGGATGTTGTCCAAGTCTCTTTGGAATTCATCTAAGGCTTGCGGTTCATCAGCACTTTTAAGCGCGACGGCCAGCCGATCTAAGAAATCACCAAAGTAAACCGCATGACGCATCCGCGCATCGGTGTTTTCGTCGGGGGTAAGTTTGCCCTCGGCATATTGGCGCAAGAGTTCGTGCATTTCGTAACGCCCATTCAGGAAGGGATTACGCCGAAGCAGCGATTTACTCACCAATACGCGCAGGATATGCAGTGATGCGCCAGCGACAGCCTGCGTTGCATCGTAGCGGAATCCGCCCATAAAGATCGACAACCGTCGCAGGCTGATTTGCTCCTGCGCGTCCAGCCCATCCCACGAATATTCAAAGACCGCTCGTAAACTGCGATGGCGCTCTGGCACATTCCGCATGGAGGTGGCTAAGAAATCCAGGCCTTTTTGGATTTCCGCCGCGATTTCCGCGCATGAAAGCACCTGTACCCATGTCGCGGCGAGTTCAATCCCCAGCGGCATCCCTTCCACCAGCCAACAGATAGGCACCACCGATTCGGGATCGGAAAGGGTAAAATCTGGGCGCACCCGTCGCGCACTTTGGACGAATAGGCGCACCGCGCCGAAATCTTCCAGCGAGGACGGATTTTCGTATTGGGCGGCGATGAGCGGAAATGACAATCCGCCTGTCTCGAACAGCCATTCCTCATGCAGATTCAACTGCTCGCGTGAAGTCACCAAAATTTTGACTTCCGGCGCATGAGCTAAAATATCACTCAACAGCCCGGATGCGTCCAGCAGATGTTCAAAATTATCGATGACCAGTAGCATCTGTTTATCGCGCAGATAAGCCAGCAGATGCCCCTTTACATCCTCTTGGCTGGCTGGAAAGCAAGCGGTTTCGGCGGCGATTGTCTGTACCACAAACTCTGGATACCAGACCGATGCCAATGAAATAAAATACACCCCATCTATGAAAGCGTCAGCTAGATTTTGCGCGGCCTGAATCGCCAGCCGCGTTTTGCCGATTCCGCCTTGCCCGATTAACGTCAGCAGACGACAGGCGGGATCATCGAGTAAACGAGCGATTTCGGTCAGCTCGTTAATCCGCCCGATAAAGGGGGTCATTTGCGCGGGAAGTTTGACGTGCGGCATCGGCATCGGAACAAAGGTGGATTGTGCGTCGGCTTGTTCCGTCGGGGGAACTTCTTGAATCGGCAGCGGCAGCCGCCGTGCTTGAATCGCCTCATTGAGGGCGGTTGTTTCCGCATCCGGTTGAGTACGCAGTTCCGCTTCTAAAATGCGCGTGACTTCTTTATATTGGCGCAGCGCCGCCGCATAATTGCCTGACCAGGCATAAAGCCGCATCAATTGTTGATGGGCTTCCTCTCGCAGCGTATCCAGCGCCAGCCAGCGCCGCGCTACGATGATCGCTTGTTCGTATTCGTCTAAGCTGCTGTGCAGGGCGCATAAACGCTCTAACGCAGTCGTCAACTGCTGCTTAAAGGCTTCTGCTTGTAAAACATTCTTCAAATTCAGGTGCATCTTTGAGCGTGAAACCCGCCATAAAGTCGCCGCGCACTAACCCGACAGCTTGCGTTAGTCCATCACAAGCCGTGCAAGCGAGATCACTGCTTGCTCGAAAATCTATTTCTTTGGCGGACTCTAATAAAACCATAAATTGGGTGACATCATCTTCAATGCCTGCTTCCGGGTTAAAGGCAACCGTCTCGCCTTCGATGACGGCCCAATCTTCACCGAGCGCTTTATTGAGCGTCCAGAGGGTGTTCCGCAGATACGCATAGGCACTGGAGTGATCGTAATCTCCCCAGAATAAGGCCGCCAAAGTCTCGCGTGAATGCGGCTGGCGGGTGACGACTAGATAGGCCAAAAGTGCGGTGGCTTTGCGCCGTTCAATTTGAACCAGACTGCGATTATGTTCAATGCGCGGTGTTCCCAGCAGAAGAATCCGGCGAGGTTCCATCATGACCTGCTCCCCTTAGTGATAATCGAATCTTATGCGTCTCAACGAGTTCACGCAATAGCTATGTCTGAGACGCTTTCTGAGACGGCTGCGAGACTGGCCTTTGCTATGGTGAGGTTGTCATCCAAACAAAGTAAGTCGGGTAAGGACAATCTTTATGTTTTACGACGCAGGCGCAATCAAAAAAGGGTTTAATCAATTGGGCAGCGATGCACTGGAAAGAAAACAGGCCATGTCACAGTATGAAAGAGCGCTGGGTCGGGGCCGCCGTCAGCAGCTTCAAGCGAAATTTACCGGGCGTTCACGCCAGTTATTGGCACTCGCCGATTTACACAACGGGCAGCATATTAATGAACAGCGCTATGGTGGTGTACGGACGGTCTCGCTGCACCAAATTCGTGGGAGCGAGAATCGCGTAAAAGAATTCGACATCGACTTTAATCCGCTGGCTGAACACATCGAACAGCGTTGGATCGGGATAGCCGCCGCCCATTTGACAGGCAAGCATTTGCCGCCAGTGGAATTGATCCAAGTAGGAGAGACGTATTTCGTGCGTGATGGACATCATCGCATCTCGGTTGCACGGGCTTATGGACAGTGCGAAATCGATGCTATTGTAACGGTGATGTAAGCCAGCGAATAACCGCGCAATCCATTTTTAACCACCAAGAGCGCCAAGAATGTTTTGTAAGAAATTCTCTTGGTGTTCTTTGTGTCTTTGCGGTTCAGAACGATGCAGTTTGTGGTAAAATTAACCTTATACTCACCTTAGAGGGTGAAACACGATGGCGAAGACTCCCGAAAGGCAAAGGACATTGATCGACCAGAAAGATCGCGGTGTGCGTCGTTGGTTGGTATTGGGAATCCATGCCGCCGTCTTCATGCTGGTAATCATCGTCTATCCGCGCTTGGAAAACGTGCGCCCGGAACTTTTGGATACTAATGCTGCCCGCTTCGCCGTTCCGGCATGGGGCGCACTAATTCTGCTTCATGTCTTCTTAACCTACCTCGCGGATATTCGCTTTTTGGTGCGTCGCGCACGTTCTGAACGGATTCGGCTGCGTCTAAATCGTCCCGCTGCTGCCCCACCTTTAGCCTACGGCGGACATACGACGGCAAGTGATAATGAATCCGGTTATGCAGAAGAGTTCCCCCAATTTACGCGCCCTCCTGCGCCAACATCCCGCCGCACGAAGAAAAATACCCCGCCTCAATTTTACGAAGGCCACTAAAGTTACGCCTCGAATCTTAATCTCACGTTA
>DAOTTO010000354.1:0-2795 GCA_034437895.1 Anaerolineae bacterium
ACGCTGCGCCTGTATCTGCGACTGGCGTATCAATGGGCTTGGCTCAATAGTGGACAATACGAGCATATCAGCGCGATGATTGAGGAAATCGGGCGCTTGCTCGGTGGGTGGATGCGGCAAACTGAGAAAGACAAGTAGCGAACGTTCCGGAGTAAAGTTATAGTTAGATACACAAATGATAGTGAGTGATTCCTGATGGTCTTTGTCCTTCCCGATATTGATGAACGTGATTTAATTAAAGGCGGTATCAAGCCGCGCCTATTTATTTCTTATTCGCGGGCAAATCTTTCGCAGGTTGGCCCGATTGTCAAACGACTTGAAGAGGCTTATTACGATCCTTGGTTTGACACACGCGACATCGCTGGCGGTGAAGATTGGAAACGCGAAATTGCCAAAGGTATCCAGAACGCTCAGCAGGTCATCTTTTTCATGTCACCAGAGTCCTGTGAGAGTGAATACTGCTGGGGTGAAATCGTACATGCGCTAAAACATGGCGTGCGCGTGCTTCCAGTAAGAATTAATAATAAAACACCTGATGACGCACTGGATAAGGTAGGTTTATCTGGCAAGCAGTTTGTTAAATGGGACAGTGAAAATGAAGATGTGAACTGGCAGCGTCTGCTGAACGATCACAGCATGGTTAAGCCACCTTTAGCGCGTGAAATTCGTCGCTTAAACCCCGAGTATGAGCGATTACACCGACGCTATCTGAATACATTTTTTCGACCAGAATTCAGTCGTATGTCCCTTGCAGATATTTCTGATGAGAGTACAGTGCGCGGCGTGCCGCTGACATCGGTCTATGTGCCGCTTCCAGTCGATTTGAGTTACACCATTCAGGTCGATAAAAGCAATAAAAAGACCATTACCGATTGGTGGGTCAAGGTCGAAAAATCGGAGACACGGGCCGACGCGAACATCCCGGATGAGCTGCGCGAACATAAGCTGCGTGAATGGATCACCCTGCGGGTGGACGAGAAAGCGCTGCGTAAGGTGTTAGCAGAGACAGAGCGTATGCTTGCTGAACGTGCTGAGGACGACAAAGCTGAGTTCTGGTCTGAACAAACCTGGTTCATGGAAGCGCATGATGCTGCCAATGTCCAAAGCCGTATGGTGCTAACTGGAAACCCCGGCAGCGGGAAAAGCACCTTTGTGAAACATCTGGCATTGTGTTTGGCGGGCGATCTGCTCAAGGATAAATCCGATGCCAATATCAATGCGTTAAGGTTCTGGACACTACCCGCCTATACACCCGTATTTATTCGACTTGTAGAAATCGTCAAGCAGGAATTCCCCAATCGTGAGGATAAAGCGGATACGGAAGACTTTGAACAGTATTTGAAAAAACAGCTTGGGAAATGGGATATTGCTGCTTACTGGCGCGACCTACAAGACCAGCTCTATGACGGCAGCGCCATTATTCTGCTGGATGGACTGGACGAAGTGCCAAATGCAGTCGAAAAATGGCGTCGTGAGCAGATCATGGACTTTGTGGCGGCTATTCTGAACGAATACAGCCAATGCCGTATGATTATCACCAGCCGACCTTATGCCTATAATGGCGACTGGAAATTGGACGATTTTGGCCAGACAACACTCAAACCATTGGACTGGCGGCGGTTATCTGAACTGGCGCAGGCTTTGTTCAGCCAACTGCCCGAAATTCAGGAACCACAAGCCGAAGCTGATGCCTTTATCAAAGCGCTGCGCCAAAATCCCCGTCAGGACTTCTGGACGAACCCGCTGCAATTCACGATGGGCGCGACCCTGTGGATGCGAAACCGCCACAAACCAGTCGAGCAGCGTGTGCCGCCATCACAATCGGAACTTTACGATAAAAGTGTGGCGCTGATGCTGGAAAAATGGGCGCGGCGTGACCCGACACTAGGCGCTTCGGTCGCGGAACTGCTGCATGTCACACCAGCCGAGCTTCGCAATGGGTTGGAGCGGCTTGCTCTGCAAATGCAGTCAGGTTATGGCAGCGATGACCGGGCGACCTTCGATTGGACAGACTTGCTCAAGCCGATTGAAGAATGCCGACGTGAAAACACTCAGGAACGGCTGCCATCGATTGACTATAATCTCGCCCTCGACCTGCTTGAACAGCGCGCAGGATTGCTCACATCGGAGGAAGGTCGCGTTTATCGCTTCCAACACCTGAGCTATCAGGAGTATTTGGCCGCCTGCGAACTGGCAAAACCTAAATATTTCCCACATGCTGTTACAGACAAAATCATCAGCCAACCTGGACGATGGCGCAATGTGGTACCGCTGCTGTGGGACATCATCGCCCAGCACAGCACTGGTGATTTACAGATGTTGGTGAAGGCACTGCTGCCAGAAACGGATACAACTCAGTTGCCGAGCGATGATCCACTCTGGGAAGTGATTGCTCAACTGAGCAGTCTTCAGGCAAAACATGAAAACCTGCTGGCGGGAGAACAGCGATCACGCCTGTCCAAACATTTGGCAAGTTTGATCGAACGAGGTGTACTTGCCCCGGTGGAACGTGCAGAGATGGGACGTATCCTCTCCACAATTGACGATCCGCGATCTGGCGTTGGGACCATGACGGCGCAGATTGACGGGAAAACAGCCGAACTGCCCCGGTTGGAATGGTGTGATATTCCTGCCCCGCCGGACGGGATATTTATCATGGGCGCGGACAATCAATCAGATAATCCCCGGCGCGAAGTGGAACTGAAGTACAGCTTCAAGATGGCGAAATATCAGGTCACTTACCGGCAGTTCCAGACTTTCGTCCAATCCGGGGAATACGATCAGCCGGAATGGTG
>DAOTTO010000355.1:0-1750 GCA_034437895.1 Anaerolineae bacterium
AGCGGCAAGACCACCATCTTTAACGCGCTTACCAAAAGCACGTATGAAACCGCCGCCGTCAGCACTGGACAATTTGAAGTCCATACCGCCGTCGTCAACGTCCCGGATGAACGGCTGGCGAAACTCAGCGCGATGTTCAATCCTAAAAAGACTGTCTATACCAACGTCACCTATGTCGATATTGGTGGTCTGGATAAAGGCATCGGTGAAGGCGGACTCAAGGGTCAGTTCCGCAACGAATTGTCGCAGGTCGATGGCTTTGTCCACGTCATCCGCGCCTTTGAAAATGATGCCGTGCCGCATCCGTCGGTGACGATTGATCCGCAGCGCGATCTCGAGACGCTGGACGGGGAATTTTTGCTGGATGACCTCATCACTGTCGAAAAGCGACTCACCAAGATTAACGACGAGATTCGCGTCAAAGGCAAAAAGGTTGAGGCGGGCTATGTGGATGAAATAGCGCTGCTGGAACAGATGAAAGCGCAGCTAGAAAATAATCAGCCGCTGCGGAATTTAGGAATCACGCAGGATCAGGACAAGATGGTGCGCGGGTTTGGCCTGCTCACGCTTAAGCCCGTACTCGTCCTGCTCAATATGGGCGACGAAGCTAAAGACTTCCCGATTAAATATGAACATACGCAAAGCGCCGTCGTCAGCTTGCAAGGCAAGTTGGAAGCCGAAATCAGCCAGCTTGATAACCCCGAAGACGCGCAGATGTTCATGGATGAATACAACATCACCGAACTCGCCGCGCCGCGTGTCATCAGCGCTTCGTATGAACTGCTCTCGATTCAGGTATTTTTTACAGTCGGCGAAGATGAATGCCGTGCCTGGCGGGTCAAAGTAGGGGCAACCGCGCCGGAAGCCGCCAGCGTCATCCACAGCGATCTGCAAAAAGGCTTCGTGCGGGCGGAAGTGATGCGCTATGATGAACTGCTCCAAGCAGGGAGCGAGGCCGCGCTCAAGCAAGTTGGTAAAATGAAGCTGGAAGGCCGCGATTACATCGTCAAAGACGGTGATATTTTGCACATCCGGGCGAATGCGTGAGGCAGTGACGCACAATGAGTAAAGAGTAAGGGAAATTATGCCAATTTTTATCAGCTATTCCAGTCAAGACAGTGATTTCGCTATGAAGTTGTCTTCGCAATTAGTGGAGCATAACCTGCGAGTTTGGATTGATAAATGGGAAATCAAAGTTGGCGACTCGCTTATTGACCGAATTCAAAATGCTATTGAAGGAGCGAGTGCATTGCTGGTAATTCTTTCTAAAGCTTCAGTGGCATCTGAGTGGTGTAAAAAGGAATTAAACGCTGGCCTGATGCGCGAACTGAATGAAAAACGTATTATCATTTTACCCGTTCTCATTGAAGACTGCGTTATCCTTGGTTTTTTGAGGGAGAAAAAGTATGCTGATTTCAGGAATAACTATGATGACGGAATCCAAGAAGTCCTAACTGCGATTTCATCGGTATCTTCTACCACTTTGGGACGGTATGAAGAGGCTACATATATTACAGATTTGTCGATTGTTTGGGGCTTAATAAATAGCGATTTTGTGCTGGAAATTACGATGGTTGAACACGCAAAAGAACAACCTTTTACTGTCCTCACGGTATTTGAAATCAAGGGGAATGATGTTCATACAAAACGGCATCAAATGTTTGAGGACGTAGGTTTAGGTTGGTGGCACAAAGCAGTTATGGTGTGCGAATTTGCTAGAGTAGCTACTGAGAAAAAAATTCGATTACTG
>DAOTTO010000356.1:0-4426 GCA_034437895.1 Anaerolineae bacterium
CCCCCAACCCCTTCTCCATTGCATGGCGAAGGGGAGAAAAACGGTTCACAATGGTGCTTTAAGTCCCCTCTCTACGAAGTGGGGAGGGGATTTAGGGGTGGGGATAGAATGAAAACACTGTCCGAAACTCAGCTTATTTTACCAATCGCAGTGTGATAATTTCATAGGGACGTGTATCGAAGCTGACAGCATATCCGTCATTTTCAAGCGCGACCTCATCCGGCATTTTTTCCTCTAACAGATTCACTTTAAATGCTTGCACCACCTTAAACGCGGTTTTGAGGATCACTTTTCCGCGTTGACGTTGGCTTTCGTACATACGGACGATAATTCCGTTACCGTCTTCGGCTTGTTTAATCGTCTCAATGACGATGTTGGGCTTATCAACAGCGATGAGGCTTCCATGCAGCAGCGGTGAAAGATCCCTGGCGCGTTGGCCTGCTGTGACGATCAGCGCATCGTTGAGCAGATAGGCTTGCGAAATTGTTCGTTCATCCCATCCGCCAGCATGGGGGAACAGGCTGTAGACAAAACGATGCTCGCCTAAATCCGCTAATGGATCGGGGTCAGTTGGGCTGCGGAGCAAACTTAAGCGGATCACATTGTCGTGAATATCATGCCCATGTTTGCAATCGTTCAGTAACGACACGCCATAGTCACCTTCGCTCAGATCAACCCATTTTTGGGCGCAGGTTTCAAATCGCGCCCAATCCCAACTGGTATTGCGATGCGTGGGGCGCTGAACGTTGCCCCATTGAATTTCATAGGTCGCGGTGGGAGCGAGTACATCCACCGGAAAAGCCGTTTTAAGCAAAATATGACGTTCCTGCCAATCAATGAACGTGTCAAAGTCGAGGCGCGGACTGTTATAGGCCAGTGAAATCCGTTGAATATAATGGCTGTTGAGGATGCGTCGTTTAATTTCGAGCGTGGCACGTAATGGGCCGCTTTCGATCACTTGAATGGAGAGCGCCGGGTCTGCCTTCCAGACTTTATCATCATAATGAATGTCGATGTCCCAAGCATCCCAATTGCTTGGACGATCTTCAAACGCCAGCCATTGATTAGCAATCGCACCACTAGGCAGCACCTCACGTTCAGCTTGATAATCATAGATGCGGGTAATATCACCTGCTTCATTCAATTCTACGCGAAGATATTGATTTTCCAGCAAACCCAACGTTACATTCAAGCCAGTCGCTTGCCGTGTATCATCCTCCTCTTCAAAAATGAGCGGGGTGATGCTCAACGGAGGCAACTCAGTCAGTGCAACCCACATCCCTCCCTCAGTCGGCTGAGTAAGCAAAGGTATTCCATCTGAGAGAGCCATTCGTTGCCCAGGATTGATCGTTCCTTGCCAGAATGCTAAATCACTCCGGATAAATCCTGTAGGATTGACGATCAAGAGATCGGCGCTGCTGTGAGCGCGAATAACATCCAGCGCGGCATCGCGGACGGATTCTGTCATCTGGCGAATTTCCGCATACTGTTCCAGTGATTCGACATAAACCGCGCCGATACTGCTGCCAGGAATGATGTCATGGAATTGATTTAAACAAACCAGTTCCCATGCTTTGCGAAAGATTACTGTCGGATAGGTGTATTGAGGATCAACCACAGCCGCTAATGCCGCCAGATATTCCGCATCATGCAGCAAAAATTCGCTCTTTCGATTAGCGCGTTTATTGCGGCTCTGTGTGGTATATGTGCCACGATGTATTTCTAAGTACAGTTCACCGTTCCAAGTTGGAAGTTTTGCGCCGGAAGTTTTATCGAGATTGCGGAAAAAATCACTCACGCGCCCGGTACGGACACGCGGCATAGACGGGAACGCGCCCATCGCTCGAATATTTTCCAACATTTCGCGGGTGGGGCCACCGCCGCCATCCCCCCAACCATAAGACATCAGGATTTCCCGATGCTGTTCTTTCTGTTGATAATCGCGCCATGCTCCCATGACTGACCATGCTTCAGGCCGTGCATTATAAGTGGCGCGTCCCCGTGTTTCTGGTGCTTCTGGCACGGTGCTGAAGTGCGTCAAGACTTGTGTCCCGTCCAATCCGCGCCACCAGAACGAATCATAAGGCAGACGATTCACCTGATTCCAGCCAATTTTGATGGTGAAGAAGTATTCCAGTCCGGCGAGCTTAATCAGTTGCGGCAGATTCCACGCATAGCCGAACACATCCGGCAGCCACAATACTGGCGATTCCGCGCCTTCGCCAAACTGCTCACGGAAAAAAGTCCGTCCGAGCAAAAACTGCCGAGCTAAGGATTCCGGTCCCGTGATGTTGCAATCGGCTTCAATCCACATGCCGCCAATCGGTTCCCAACGGCCTTCATTCACCAGTGTTTTGATTTCTTCCAGCAGTTCGGGGTAATCCTGCCGGACGTAATCGTAAAGTTGGGGCTGGCTTTGCGTAAACTGATATTCTGGGAATTGTTCCATTAGCCGCAGAGTTGTATAAAACGTGCGTCCAGCTTTACGCCGCGTCTGCCCCAACGTCCACAACCACGCCACGTCGATATGGGCATGTCCAGCGGCGATGAGGGTTACGTCATAGGGCTGACCTGCTTGCACCAGCGCCATTTGTAACGCACTGTGGGCGGCGGGGACGCTGGCATAAAAACTTTCGCCCAGCGGTTCGCGGGTATCAAGAATCTTAAACGCCTCATCCAGCGCATTAAGTAAATGGCTCTTGACCGGATTCGTATCATCAAGCTGCTGCGTGACTTCTAAAGCTGTCCGCGCTGTGACAATAAAGTCCCGCGTCGGCTGGTCGATCTGTACCACATAACACGGTTTCATCCGCAGTTCATCGCCACCGCTGCTGTTCAAGATACTGGTGTAGCCATGCAGCGCCAATTTATGCGGCTTGCCATCGCGCCAGAGATACGAGAGCAATATTTCCTGATGGTAGCGATCCACCGCCGCGAAAGGCATTGCATCGACATAAATTAAGGCTTCGGGATGTAAAAAGTCCCCCGCGTCACCAATGGGAAGATATAAGGCGGCGGCGGTATTGGTATCCCAATCGGGAGGAATCTGGAATTCGCCCCGCAGCATAAAATTTGTGTCACGGCTGCCCCATAATTCACCGGGGTGAATGGTCTGCCAGCCACCTTCATCCACTTCGACGTTCACAAGGGGCGCATCCAATGGACTGGATAGCCCATAATAATGAAAGGGCGCGAGGAGATATTTCTGGCGATAGACCAACGGCGCGATCACATCCAAGCGCTTAGCAATTTTGAGCCCGGTCATGCGAATATGGTGCATAAAGCATTATCCTTTAGGAAAAAGATAAGATTCAATTTTTAACCACTTAAGATTCAGCGCGAGATTCCAGCAGTCCTTTAAGTTTTTCCAGCGTCGTGGTCGTCCGTCGGCGCATGACTCCGGTCATCAAGGGAGAGAATAAACTAAAGAGAAAGCCCATACGAATGTCAAAAGTCTGTTTGAGTTGGGTCGCGCCGCGTGCGGATTCAAAAATATAGGTTGCCTGAACAGGAAATTGACCAAGTACGCCTTTGAGATGAATGGCTTTATTCATTTGAAATTCAACCACATCCACGTTTAGATCGAGCCGCCAATTCAGCACACGAGTCGAGCGCGTTTCAGTCAGCATCACGCCGACTCGTGTCGGGGTTTCTGTTTGGAAGATTTTTTGTACGTCCGCTTGCCACTGCGGGTCATTACGGAAATCCGCCACAAAACGAAAGACTTCACCAACGGGGCGGTTAATGGTAATGCTGTGTTCGATAACGGGCATAAGATTTGCCCACCTTTCCAGATTGATTTACACCCTGCCATTTTAACCAATCATAGCAGCGCATCACAATAGCACTTGACAATGCGTCTTAGCAGGCTATAAAATTCGTGTATGTTTTAGGGCCTGTAGCTCAGTTGGGAGAGCGCTACAATCGCACTGTAGAGGTCATGAGTTCGAATCTCTTCAGGTCCATCAAATCGAACGTAATCCGAACATTGACCAGCCATCGCGCTGGTCTTTGTTTTTCCTCAACCGCATTGTTACCATTATTCTGTGCCTGCTCAATCACCTGTCGCAGGTAATAGAATGGGGGGAATAACTCCAGCCGGATGATCATTCCCTCTGGGTTGACAACAACCCGCTCGACCATCTGTCGCAGCAACTCTTTTTGGTCGCTGCGTCCCAGCTTGTTATACAGTATACCCACTTTTGCAATAATCGTGAGCGCTGCATCCAAATTCATTAGGTTAGGGCAATCGCATATGAAACCTCAATGGAAGATAATTGTCCCTAAAAAGGGACGAGCATGTTGCCAGAGACGAGTATCATCGCCTACTTTGCCCAGCTAGAAGACCCCACGAGACAAGCGCAACCGAAAACATCCGCTCATCAATCTCATCACCATTGCTATCTTGGGGATTATCTGGGGAGCG
>DAOTTO010000357.1:0-10826 GCA_034437895.1 Anaerolineae bacterium
CCCCGGCCCCCTCTCCAATACTTGGAGAGGGGGAGAAAAACGCATCTTGAAGTCCCCTCTCCATGCAATGGGGAGGGGATTTAGGGGTGGGGTAAATGCGTGAGCGAAAGTCCTAAGAGTATATAGAGAATGGCGAAAATTTGTCAAGCCGATAAAATGAGGCCAACGCGCCTTACGATGAAGCCTGCCATACCTGCGTTTCCCCGAATAAATCCGCCAATTCGATGCGCCAGGGTGTCAGCTTCAGCAACCCTGACTCAGCATTATCGGCGAACCAGAGAAACTTTCTAGGATCATAACCTAATGGCGGCGGCACAGTGAGGAACAGATCAAGGATGCGCTGCTTTTCTTCAGGTACATCCACCCACTCCGCAAGGCAGTCTATATAAACCGGCTTCAATGGATCTTTCATGTAACACACGCTCACATTCGGATTATGTGCCAGATGTGTGGCTTTTACGGTATTGCGCCCAGTCGTGACCCAGCCAACAGTACCCTCTGCGTGATTTTCCCAGATGGGATGCAGCACGCGTGAACGCGGACGGTTTTGTGTGTCCGTCGTGGCAATGTTGCACCAAACCTCGCTGTGAACAATTGTGATAAATGACTCGGCAATTTCGTTAAAGGCTGAAACGCGCATTGTAGCTCTCCCTTTGGGTTAGATCAAAAATTGTCGTGCATTGTTCGATGGAATTAGCCGACCTGCTCATTTTCCGGCGTAAGCCAATAATCGCCACCGCCGCGTTCCCGCCGCATGAATCCGTATTCCACCAGATTACGCCGCAGCGACGCATAATCCCCATAAAACTCGCTAATCATTGCGTTGATCTGCTTCTCGTTATAGCGCATACCACCCTGAAATTTTGTCGCCAGCCAGCGCAAAATCACCATTTCGTCTGCCTCTGTGTCTGGGATTTTTGTCAATCGCCCGTTAAACGTGTAATCGATTAGGACTTTTTTATCGTTCATCTCGCAGTCGAGTGCATCAATCCACGCATTATCAGATATTTCCTCTTCGGGGGGTTGGGGCAGAATATCAACTTTCGCAGCATAGGCTTTAAATTCTGCCAGCCGTTTTTTATTCATACTCCCTTAGCTACCTGTGAGTAGCGTTAGAAATTCCGCATCATCAAAACGACGGTCTTGCCGACCCAAACGCACGATAACCGTATTTTGTGACGGGATAATGTACATCCGCTGCTTACCCGCTCCGGCGGCAAAAATAATATCTGGCGTGGTCTCGCCCAAAATGACCCCTTCAGGAATATTGCCCGGTTCTGGACTTGTAACAACCGTACGCTCCGCATCAACAATATCCGTCAGACTGTATTGCAGCCACCATGTTAAACCATAATTGGGATTGGCGTTGCTGCCGATAAAGCATTCATTCAGCAAGTCGGTTTGTAAAAGCTGTTCGTCATTCCACATCCCACCTTGCAGAATCAACTGTCCGAATTTCGCCCAATTGCGTGCGGTGAGGGATGCCCCACCGGGTAGGTTGGGGTTGCCTTCCTGATCGCGATTCCAGTTCCCGACCACTAAATCGATAGGATCAAGCACACGGCGCATAAGATAATCCACGACATCCTCGCCGCCGAGTTTGCGCTCCATCAATTCGCCAAATACGTAATAATTGCTGGGGCCATATTGAAAGCGCTTACCGGGGGCATACGTCAGCGGAATCGACAGCGCCGCAATATTCTTGTCAGCGATAGCAGGGCCTTGCAATACATCCTGTGCGCCCTCCATCCCACTCGTCAGGCTGAGCAGTTGGCGGACGGTGATAGTAGAACGCTGCGGATCATCCGCCCATTCGGTGATCGTATCCGCGACCCGCTCATCAAAGGACAAAAGGCCGTCTTGAATCGCCGCGACAGCGATGGCGCAGGAAAAACTTTTCGTCCCGCTTGCGAGCAGATGTGGCCTCGCGCCGTCGTAACCATTCTGATATTCCTCAAAGACAAGTATCCCATCGACATAGACCAGCACCGCATCCCCACGATGCGCGGCGCTGTAATCGGCAGCGGCTTGATAGGTGGGATCGTTAGTGATGATTTCTGGTTCGGTGGTCTGGGCGTGGACGCTGCTGATGGAAAGGAGGAAGATGCTGATTAAAAAGACCGATAATTTGAAGTTCATAAACGAATACCCTTTTTATGAATCGTCCGATTTCCATAAGATAGCGAAAAAATAATACGAAGATACTTGATTCGCGTAAAATGCGTGTAAAATTCTTGACACTTACACAAAAGGGTAAATGATGGCATCCACAGAAACTTATGTACGCAAACCACAGGTCAATCTGCTCTTTCATTTCTTAGGTCGATTCATCTTTTGGGTGATGGGTTGGCAGGTGATCGGGCTGCCGCCGAATGCCCCCAAATTCTTGGTTGTGGCCGCGCCCCATACTGCTAATCAGGATGGCGTAATGCTGGTGCTAACGGGGTGGATTTTGCGAATCCGGCTAGATTGGATGGTCAAGGCCGAAATCACACGCGGGCCATTTGGCTGGATTATTAAGGCACTTGGCGGCGTACCGGTGGATCGCAGCGCGAGTTTCGATATGGTCGATCAAATGGTCGAGCAGTTCGCTAAACGCGAGACTCTGGCCTTGATTGTTGCGCCGGAAGGCACACGCAAAAAGCGCGATCACTGGAAAAGCGGCTTTTATTGGATCGCGCATCGGGCGAATGTACCGATTTTGTGCGGCGTGATTGATTATCAACGCAAAGTTGTTGATATGTCCGGGGAGGTCATCCAGCCATCAGGTGACATCAATGCCGATATTGAGCGCATCTGGGCGCAGTATCGCGGTGCGACGGCGCGTTACCCAGAAAAGGTCAACGATATGCGAGTGCGCGGCGGCAAAAGCGGACAGTAACATCACAATATTGTTTAAGGTTTAATGAATTTTCATATACAGTCAAGGAAAACAACATGTCACAAACAACCAATGCGCCGTATTTCGCCGTTTTGCACGGGCAGAATTACATCAGCCTGACGACCTTCCGTAAGAATGGCGCTGCTGTCCCGACTCCGGTATGGTTCGCACAAGAAGGCGACAAGTTGGTCATGCTCACGTTTGAAAAAGCAGGCAAGGTTAAGCGGCTTCGTAATAACAACATGGTGGAGGTCGCGCCATGTGATATGCGTGGCAATATCAAAGGCGATAAAGTGACAGCAAAGGCGCGGTTCCTTTCTTCCGAAGAAGGCAAAAAAGCTAATCAACTCCTGAGTCGCAAGTATGGCATTCAAAAGCGCTTATTTGGCTTGATGAATATATTCAGCAAGCAGCAGCCCATCTTCCTAGAAATCACGCCTACATAATTGTCCCGGCTTGAGGGGCGGGAATGTCAATTGCGCTTGGTGGTTAAATCCGAAACAATAGACGCGCAAGGATAAGGAACGCATAAAGGAATGTTATGTCTACACCACGCAAGGTTGCGATTTTGATTTTTGAAGAGGTTGAAGTTTTGGATTTCGCGGGGCCGTTTGAGGTCTTTGCTGTCAGCCGTGATCCCGAAGATCGCAGCAAGCCGCTCTTTAATGTGTACACGGTGGCGGAAAAGGCCGAACCCGTAAGCGCCCGTAACGGCTTGAGCGTGAACCCGGCCTACAGCATCGCGGACTGCCCCACGCCCGATATTCTGGTCGTCCCCGGCGGACGCGGTACACGCACCCTCCAATACAATCAAAACATTTTGGACTGGATTAAAGCACAAAATTCCAGCGCGGAGATGGTGCTTTCGGTGTGTACGGGGGCGCTCGTCATCGGTAGAGCAGGTTTGCTGGATGGCCTCGCCGCGACCACTTATCACACGGCGTTTGAAGAATTGCAAGCCGCCGCGCCCACCGTGACGCTGCGCCCTGGCGAGCGTTTTGTTGATAATGGCAGAATTGTGACCTCAGCGGGGGTTTCTGCCGGGATAGATATGGCGCTGTACATCGTTGGCAAGCTGCACGGTAAAGCGCAAGCCCAGTGGACGGCAAATTACATGGAATACGAACACTGGCGTGAGGAATTTGCAGCAGCCTTGCGTTAGGACAATGCGCTCCGAAAAACTTTTTCCTGTACAATGGACAGGATAAGGTTCATTTTTAACGTAAGGAGCGTAAATGTCCGAACAAAGTGTGCAAAAGTGGGAATATCTCACATTAGAATCCACATCCAACTATGGCACGGTGAAATATATCGTCAATGGTGAGCAGCAGACGACCATCAAGAATTTCCCGCTCTTTCAGGTCATTAATCAGATCGGCAGCCAAGGCTGGGAAATGGTCGGCATCGCGGCAGTCGGCGAACAACGCACGTATGTGTTTAAACGCGCTACCGATAAAGCCTATGTGCAACCCGCCAAAAAACCGACGGCCTAAGCGTGATGAAGAAAAATGGATTCTGACCTATACCACACAGCGGGAGGCGACACTCACACTGCCGTCAATTGAATGTCACCTCGTGCTGGGGTATGTCTATGAGAGAATTACGTTTAAACCGAGAGATTAATTTTCTTTAGCCCAACTGGATGCGATACTTGGTCGTGCCGGGGAATGCGTTGTTGAAATATTCAGCGCCGTAAGCCATATACATCTGGAAGCCGACCCCTTCATACACATGCCGAGCAGGTTCGTTATCCATCGTTACGGAAATCCCGGCGTAGGGGAAGCCGCGTCGTTTGCCTTCTTCAAGCAGCGCCTGCATCAGGAATTTGGCGACTCCCCGGCCTCGTGCCTCTGGCACAACCGCGACACATTCAATAATCCAAGGCGCGGACGGTGCGAGGGTGCTATCAAGCGGGTCATTCCATACGCCTTCGTAGCCCTGGCGGAACTGCTCGACCATTTCGGCGTTCCAGCCGAGCAGGGTGGCAATGGTCGGCAGATGGGAAAGTTTAAGCGGACGGTAATTATGCGCGTCCATTGTAAAGCCGGACGCACCCGCAATCGGCTTGCCATTCTCCTCAACGATGAAGAAATCCTCTGGGCTGCCCCAAGCCAGCGCATCCGCCTTAAAGACGGCTTCAATAAAGGCCATCGTATCGGTATTTGAGCCTTCCAACAGCGGATCCCAATAGCAGAAATTCGGTGCAGGCGATGAGGCTTCATAATTACACCACGCCACGAAAGGGATGTCATTTTGTGTGGCGCGGCGTACCTGAAGCTGATCTGTGTTTGTTTGAACGAGCATGTTGTGTTCTCCTTATAGATAGCGTTTAGGTGGTTTAAGTAGGGGCGACTCGGCGAGTCGCCCACGGAAAATCTCTTACATGCGTAACGTCAGTTAGTTATTCCATTATTCCGAACATTTTGTTTTGGTGCGTTTTCTTCAAAAAATTGTTCAACCGCTGCTTAAACACTTCAGGCTGAGGGCGCATTTCCTCGATAAACCGGACGCGAATCCGTTGATAAAGGTCGGGGAAGCCTTGGAAGTTCTCCCACGTTTGCGGATCGGCCTTGAGCACTTGAAGAATGTCCGGCGCGATTTGGAACGCATCCAGCGAAAGATCAGGCAGTTTCGCCCGTCCCGCGTCCGTCATCAGCCCCGCAGCGATCAAGCGCCGTGCGCGTTCTTTATTTAACTCAGTCCAATTACTTTTTGGCCTGCGCGGTGTAAAGCGCTGCGCGGTGCGTTCTTCGTCCACTTTTTTTGCGATGCCGTCAATCCACCCGAAGCACAGCGCCTCCTCTACGGCGTGAAGATAGAGGACAGAAGGCTTTCCTGATGATTTTCCGTAAGAGATGAGCCATATCTCCGTCTTTGTCGCATGGTTTTCTGACAGCCAACGCCGCCACTCTGAACGCTCTTTAGCATAAAAAGTTTCGCCAATTTCCATAAGCACCTTTCCTATACAAATCTCCCTCACTTTCTACATTATTGTAGAAAAATGTGCTAAAAAAATATCCTAACGTTTGTACCAGCCAAAGAGCAGCATATCGGCGCAAGATTGCGCGGCCTCCACAAGCGCCTCAGTCGTCGGCAAAAACTGATGTGGGATGTTATGGACACTTTGAAGCAAGCCTACCAATCCCATCGCCGCAAAATCAGGATCAGCCACTTCAATAAAGCCTTTCTTCGTGGCATTACGAATAACGGCTGAGATCGGTACGCGCAGGGTCTCTAGGCTGAGATCAACCAAGCGTCCTGCGTCTACAGGATTGATTGATGGCATATCTGAGCGAACAATCCGGCCTAAGTCAATCGGCGGGTGGGTTGCAAACCAATGTGCAACGGCATGAATCTGCGCCCGAAAGTCATCTCCTGCCTCAATAACGGCATTGGTCAACCCCTCGCCATGTCGTTTAAAACTGCGTTCCATCACTTCAATATAAAGCTGCTCCTTGCCTTGCGGTGCATAATAATAGAGCGATGCGTGGCGCATCTCGACGGCTTTAGCAATGTCCTGCAAAGTGACCGCCCTATATCCAAGTTCGGAAAATAAGCGTTCTGAGGCATCAAGGATACGTTGATACGTTGCGTTGTCTGTGTGCTTCATTTTCTACACCTGTGTAGAATTATAGCCTAAAACGGTACATTTTTAAATGAGTATTAAATGAAGGACGGCGAAAAATCACCCGATTATGGCGCTAATAAGGCGCGATAAACATCCACCGTCGCGGCGGCAACTTGGGCATGGGTAAAGTGGTCGATTACGCGCTGGCGGCCTGCGAGTCGGAATCCATCAGCCAAATCCTGATCGTCATACAGGCGTGTGATGGCGGCGGCTAAAGCAGCAGCATCGCCCTCCGGTACGATTGTCCCAACATCCCCAATAACATCCGGGATCGCCCCGCTGTCGGAGCCAATGACGGGAACGCCGCTCGCCATCGCTTCCACCAGCGTCCGCCCGAACTGTTCTTTCCAGTTAGGCCGTGTGAGCGACGGCAAGGCCAGTACATCGAGCATGGGGTAATGGGCGGGAATTTGCGTGGATGGAATCTGCGGCTGGAAAATCGTCTTTTCGCTGATTCCTAACCGCGCCGTTTGCGCTTGTAAGTCCGCCAACAGCGGCCCGCTGCCGAGAATGTTTAGCCGCCAATCCGCAAATTTCAAATGGGCAGCAGCCTCCAATAAAACCGAAATGCCTTTTTCTTCTACCAACCGTCCGACATAGCCGATTGTAAACGGGCGCTCTGGACGGTTGGCGGTTGGCCTGAATAAATCGGGGTCGGTGCCGAACTGCGGAATCACCGTCATCGGACGGATAAAGCCTTTATCACGCCAAACTTGGGCTGCGCTTTCTGTTCCCGCAATCGCTCCATCGACATGATCCAGCACCCAACGCTCCCCCACATTAAACGGAAAGGGATAACGACGGTGGATATTCTGCCAGCTAAAAAAAAGCGTTTTTGCGCCCATCCGCCGCGCATGATAAAGCGCCTGCCACGTCGCCGCGTTATACGGTTCTTCGTCGATGTGGACGATCTGCGGACAAAAGCGGCGAATCTGTTCGCCCAATCCACCGTAATAATGGAGATGAAAATTGCCGTTCAAATGCAAAGGCAGCACTTCCAACCGATAGCCGCTGGTATAGGCGCGTTCCAACACCATCTCACCCCGTTCATCGCGCCACGACGGCGGCACAAGCGTCAGTAAATCCACATTTCGTCGGGCAATTTCTTCCAACTTGCGCTGATAAATCCCGACGATGCAGGCTTTGGAGAGCATAAGAACGCGCATGGGTGAGCAGTCAGCTTTCAGCGGTCAGCAGTTAATATAACCTGAGTTTCGGATAGTGTTTTCATTCTATCCCCACCCCTAAATCCCCTCCCTACTTCGTAGAGGGGGGACTTAAAGCACCATTGTGAACCGTTTTTCTCCCCTTCGCCATTGCCTGGCGAAGGGGTTGGGGGATGAGGACATCATAAAAGTTAATCATAGTGCGCTATCCAAAACTGAGGTTATCTAATTCACATAAAGTGTTTCAGATAGATTCAGGACTTTTATCTTTTAACTTGTTACTATACCATTAATTCACCAATATAATGCCAGCAAACATGACCATCGACAGCGCCAGTTTGCGCGTTAATCCAGAACGGCTGATGTCCTCACGATAGATCGCCGGAATCAAAATCGTCAGCAGCCAACCGATGCCGATGCCATAAAAGACCCCTACGCTGCCCAAAACACTAACGATAGACGTAGCGGCTTTAGGATCCGCTACCGCCAGCGCCGCCAGCAGCCTTGCCAGCACAAAGACTGATTCACTCGCGCCAATGATAAGCAGCGCTCGTGAACTCGCTGTGCGCGTCGTCATGCTGAAAGCGCGGCGAATATCGCCTACAAACAGATATAAGCCTAAACTACCGAGTCCCAACCCCAACAGTACATAAACAACGATCTCGATTGCCGGATATTCGCCGCGAATGTTGCCTCCGAGTAAAAAGCTCCACGCGACAAAAAAGGTGACGATCAACATCAGCCAAAAACTTTGGGATAACTGAAAGCCTTTTTTTGGCTCGGTGGCAGCATTAGGCTGCTGTACCAGCGATATACCCACCGCCGCCATTAAAATTAAGATGAAGCCTAAAAGCTGCTCAGGCGATAAACTGTCTCTAAAAAAGATCAGTGAGAAAATCAACACAAAAATCGGCGTACATTGCGCCAGCACAATCAGGCGGCTCGTTTCCTCTATAGCGACGACCTTAAAGTACACAGGTGCGCCCAACATCGTCAACATGCCGCTGCTCAACAGAAGCAGCGCATCACCTGCCGGAATCACGGGAAAACCACTGACTACCCACAACACAATGCCATAAAAGCCGCCGATGATCCCACCAAAAACAGCCATCGCCCGGACATCAGGGATGAGATTTTCGACAATAAATTTGTCCAGAAAATTCACGATGGCAAAAACCAAAGGCGAAAGCAGCGCCAAAAAGACCCAAGACATACCTATATCCGTTGTTTTAGAAATCGCACAAGAGCATCTTAACCCATTGATCTTATGAGTGTTAGGGTTTAGAGTTTAAAAAATGACTTTTTGCATCCGATACTATGGAGATTAGCAATTTTGATCGACTTAGCGCCTATTATTCAGGCCGTGCGGCTGGCGGCGGTTTTATGCCGTGAAGTGCAGCGCCATCATATCATCAGCAGCGAAAAAGGCGGACAAGGCCCCGTGACGATTGCCGATTATGGCGCACAGGCCATCCTCTGTCGGGCGATCAAACAGGCTTTCCCGCATGATGCCATCATCGCCGAAGAATCCGGCACACAATTCGCGGAATTGGTCGCGCCCGAACAGCGTCAGCAGATCGCGCAGTTGGTCGGTGGTGTATTGGGTGAAAGCACCGACGAGACCGAAATCATCGAATGGCTGGAATACGCCAGCGGTGGCACGTCGGCGCGGCAGTGGCTGATTGACCCGGTAGATGGCACAAAGGGCTTTTTGGCCTTGCGCCATTATGTGATCGCCGTCGGTTTGCTGGAAGAATCTCAGCCTACCGCCGCCGTTATCGGCGCACCCGCGTTTACGATAGATGACCCCAAAGGCGCGATCTTTTATGCTTCCGACGGAGAAGCCTATTTACAATCCATGAGCCAGCGCAACCCGCCGCGCCGGATTTACGCCTCTGAGCGCAGCGACTCGCTGACCTTACGCGCTTTGGAAAGCGTAGAAAAAGGTCACGCCAGCCACGAACAAATGGCGAAAGTACGCGCTCGTTTGGGGATGGATCCTAACATGATTGAACGCATCGACAGCCAAGAGAAATATGCCCGAATCGCTGCCGGCGAAGGCGAACTTTATCTGCGTTTGCCGCGTCGTTCCGGCGGGGAATATCAAGCATGGGATCATGCCCCCGGTGCGGCATTGGTCTTAGCGGCTGGCGGCAAAGTGACCGATATCGATGGCTCGCCGCTGGATTTTACAAAAGGGCGTGTACTGAACAATCAGGGTGTGATCGTCACCAATGGACGCTTCCACGATCAAGCGATTGAGGCCGTCCAGCAGATTTTGCGGGAGGAATAGGCGCTATGAGCGTCCTGCTTTAATCGGTCATTTGTATCTAAAACAAGGGGTTTATGCAGCTTAACAATTAAATACGGAATTTGTAGGGACGCGATACATCGCGTCCGCCGCAAAAATTGAAGCGGACATCATGTATGATGTCCCTACATGGATTGCCGTATTATTTTCTTAGTTCCATAAACCCCTATATAGGCGTGAGCGCAAGTCGTGTTTACGACTTCACCACATCTGGCTGGCGCACTGTAACGGAATCACCGACGCGAATCGTCCCGGCGGTGACGACTCCGCCAATTGCGCCCAAGCGCCCCACCGTCAGCGCTTTGGGATGACCCTGAATATGCTGAAAGCGATCACAGCCATTTCTCATCTCGAAAATTTCTATACACGCGCTGTCGCCGATTTGCAGCACCGTACCAACGGGTAAGGTTTCGATGGCGATGCCGCTGATGACGATCTGCTCGCCAAGCTGCCCCGGCGCGGTTTCATAGCCTTCTGTGGTAAGTTGAGCAATGGTTTCTGCCGCCATGATATTCAATTGGCGCTTGGGATGACTGCCTTTGCGATCTCCTTCAATTCCGCGCCCGACGACTAAATTGGCGCTCTCTACAGGAATACGTGCATAAAAATCGGGCGGCTGCGGCTCAATCCTTTCCGGCTTATAGGTGATGCTCACAATTTTAGCTACGTTTTCCATAACAGACCCTCTCGTTATAAATGGATGCTTTTCACTTTAACATAACTAACCTGAGTTTCGGACAGTGTTTTCATTCTATCCCCACCCCTAAATCCCCTCCCCACTTCGTAGAGAGGGGACTTAAAGAACCATTGTGAACCGTTTTTCTCCCCTTCGCCATGCAA
>DAOTTO010000358.1:0-72020 GCA_034437895.1 Anaerolineae bacterium
TTACCCCACCCCTAAATCCCCTCCCCATTGCATGGAGAGGGGACTTCAAGATGCGTTTTTCTCCCCCTCTCCAAGTATTGGAGAGGGGGCCGGGGGGTGAGGTAAGCGAAAGTCCTGAAAATAATGAGTGATGAGGTATGACCGAAATAGCCATTAGATCGCTGCATGAGTTGGATGAAATGCAAGCGGCAGTAGAGCTGCAAAAATTGTATTGGGGTAGCGAGGTTGATTCGCTCGTCCCAGCGCACATGTTGTTTTCGATTGCCACTTACGGTGGGCATGTATTGGCGGCGTTTTATGGTGATCGGATGATCGGCGTTCTAATTGGGCTGATCGGTACGAATGTGCATGAAGGCGAGCGCCCTGCGATGGCAAATCTGCTGATTGCGTCTAAACGGATGGTCGTACTGCCGGAGTATCGTAATTACGGCATTGGCTACAAACTGAAATTGGCGCAGCGTGACGCAGCAATGAAGCTGGGGATAAGGTTGGTAACATGGACGTTTGACCCGCTGCTGGCGGCAAATGCTCATCTGAATCTGCGGAAATTGGGTGGAGTTTGCCAAACCTATTTGGTTGATTACTATGGAACGAGCAGTGAAAATGGTTTGGCGACGCTTGGCACGTCTGATCGGCTACCAGTTGAATGGTGGGTGACTCATCGACGGGTAGAAGAACGACTGAATGGCAGCCGTACCCATTTGACCATCGCGCATTATCTTGAAGCGGATACACCTATTGTAAATCCGGCAGATTGGGATGGGACGGTGCTTCGCCCGTGCGATGAGATCAAAAATCCGGGGGCGACCTTTGCGCTGGTGGAAATCCCACTCAATTATGCGGCAATCCTGCGTGAAGATGAAGGGCTGGCGCGGTCATGGCGGACGCACAGCCGCGAAGTATTCACCTATTTGATGCGTGGCGGCTATATCGTAACAGATTTTCTTCGCGATCAGATTGAAGGGCGTGACCGGACGTTTTATTTAATGAGCTACAACATGGGTTTTGATTTTAGTTTGAACTAATGAACCGCAAATTCGCGGAGGACAAACGTGCAATCGATCACGATTCAAGAGATTCATTTACATCCCGTCGCTTTGCCCTTGGTGGAAAAATTAAAGACGAGCGCCAGCAGCGAACCGTTTAAATCAGCCATCATCGTCGAGTTGATTACGTCGGATGGGGTAATAGGTTGGGGGGAATGCCCGACAAAGATGGCTCCAAGCTATGCGTATGAGACGATGGGAACGGCACTGCATGTCCTCGCACAATTTTTGATTCCGGCGCTCATTGGGAAAACGATCACGAGCGCGACGGAGATTCCCGGCCTTTTGGATGAAGTGCGTGGGCATCCGATGGCGCGGTTTTCTGTTGAAGCGGCGGCTTGGGATGCGATTGCTAAGACCAACACCATGCGTTTAGCCGATTTGTTCGCGGCACATTTGCCAGCAGGTCACAGTTCCAAGGGCTATGCAACGGTTGGCGTGAGCATCGGGATTCAAGAATCGATAGAAAAAACTTTGGAGATTATTACCAAACGAGTCGATCAAGGCTATGGGCGGGTCAAACTCAAAATTGAGCCGGGTTGGGATGTGGACTTAGCACAGGGTGTACGGAAAGTTTACCCTGATATTTCGCTGATGTTGGATGCCAACAGTGCGTATTCGCTGAATGACGCGGATTATTTGAGGCAAATGGACGCATTTAACCTGCTGATGCTGGAGCAGCCGCTTGGCTATAATGACATCTACGAACATGGCAAGCTGCAACCCCAGTTACAAACGCCGATTTGCCTTGATGAAAGCATCCACAGCGCGAATGATGTACGTTTAGCGATTGAAATTGGTGCGTGTAAGATTATCAACTTGAAACCAGCACGGGTTGGCGGATATACCGAGAGTCTGGAAATCTACAAATTCTGTGCGGAAAATGACGTGCCTCTGTGGATTGGTGGGCTACTCGAAACAGGGGTGGGACGGGCGGCGAACTTGGCCTTTGCATCGCTGCCGGGGGTGACGCTTCCGTGTGATATTTCGGCGACGGATCGCTACTATAACCCGGATTTGACCGAGCCGTCGTTTAAACTGGGTGAAATCAGCCGGATTGCTGTGCCGGATGCGACGGGTATTGGGATAGAAGTGCAACGGGACAGGTTAGTCAATGCGGTGAGTCTATGGGAAGCGGAAAAGCCCTATTAGGTTAGGTATTATTAGAATATAGGAGTGTCCATGTCATTAGAAAATAAATCGGTCTCGTTTATTGGAAGCGGTGTGATGGCGGAAGCCATGATTAAAGGGCTGCTGAGTCGCCAACTGCTGCGTGCAGATTGTATTTTCGCGTCCGATCCGCATACGCAGCGCGGCGCACAACTGGTCGAGCGTTATGGATTAACTTTTACAGGCGACAATCGTGAGGCAGCGCAGGCCGGGGATGTGATCGTACTTTCGGTTAAGCCGCAGGTGATGGATAAGGCGCTGCATGATATTCGCGGGCATTTGCGCGAGGGATCGCTTGTGTTAAGCATTGCGGCGGGGGTGACGATCAAGACGATTTCGCAAGGCAGCGGGAATGACTGCGTGGTGCGCTCAATGCCGAATACACCAGGGCAAATCGGGCAGGGGATTACGGTCTGGACGGCAACCGACACAGTGAGCGATGAACAGCGCGGTCTTACAGGTGACATCTTGGGTGCGTTGGGCGAAACGCTTTATGTACAAGATGAGCATTTTTTGGATATGGCGACAGCGCTTAACGGCACGGGGCCGGCTTATGTGTTTTTAGTGATGGAAGCGTTGATTGATGCCGGGGTGCATCTGGGGTTTTCTCGTAATGATGCCGAGCGATTGGTCATTCAAACCATGCGTGGTTCGGTGGAATATGCGCTTGCATCTGGCTTGCACCCGGCACAGCTTCGTAATCAGGTGACGAGTCCGGGTGGCACGTCGGCGGCGGCGATTTATCAACTGGAAAAGGGCGGATTGCGGACGGTAATTTCCAAAGCAGTATGGTCAGCTTACCAGCGTTCTATGGAATTAGGCAAGAAAGACGAATAGCCCAAGAATTCTATTGTGAAAATTGTCGCTAATTTGTTGTAAAATGCTGATGGATACGCTACAATTCGATTAAAGCATTGTCGTGATTAACCATAAGTCCTCTTTTTTAGTTCAACTTGGGAATAAGCTGCTTGAAGGTTTTCAGGCGGACGAAATTTACAAAGTGTGCGGTTTAAACGAGCGAGGAGCCTCAAATGGCGGAACTTTCCAAAAGTTACTATGACTCTATTTTAGAGCAGATCGCGGGCTATCAACCGTCGGTTGAGTCTGTCGAAGTTGGGAACGTGCAAGAAGTAGGTGACGGTATTGCCCGCGTGACGGGGTTAGATAATATCCGTTTTAGTGAGTTGGTCAAGTTCAGTAATGGTGTGGCGGGGATCGCGTTTAATCTTGAAAAAGATAACGTCGGCATCATCATCCTCGGTAAATATGACACCATCAATGAAGGCGATGAAGTCCGTCCGACTGGGCGTATCGCTTCTGTGCCTGTCGGTATGGGTATGGTTGGACGTGTGGTTAATGCACTCGGTGAACCCGTCGATGGTAAAGGCCCGATTGTCGCAACTGAATACTTCAACATTGAACGTATTGCCCCAGGTGTACGCGCTCGTAAAAACGTGGGTCGTCCGATGCAGACGGGTATCGTAGCGATTGATTCCATGATCCCGATTGGGCGTGGACAGCGTGAATTGATTATCGGGGATCGCCAGATCGGTAAAACCGCACTGGCAATTGATACGATTATCAATCAAAAAGGGCAGGATATGTACTGCATCTACGTCGCCATTGGCAAGCGCAAGGGTGAAATCGCCCGTTTACAAGCGCTGCTGGAAGAATATGGCGCGATGGAATATACCACAATTGTTGTGGCTTCTGCCTCTGACCCCGCCGCGATGAACTATATCTCGCCCTACTCTGGGTGCGCGATTGGCGAATGGTTCATGGAAAATGGTAAAGATGCGCTTGTTATTTATGACGATCTTTCCAAACATGCTTGGGCGTATCGCCAAGTTTCTTTGTTAATGCGTCGTCCGCCGGGGCGTGAAGCGTATCCGGGGGATGTGTTTTATCTACACAGCCGTTTGCTGGAACGTGCCGCGCAGTTGAGCGATGCTAATGGCGGCGGCAGCTTAACCGCGCTCCCGATTATTGAAACTCTGCTCGGTGATATTTCTGCTTATGTACCGACTAACGTCATTTCGATCACGGATGGGCAGATTTTCCTCGAAGGCGAGTTGTTCTATTCTGGTCAACGTCCGGCGTTGAACGTTGGTGTCAGCGTCAGCCGCGTGGGTGGTGATGCCCAGACGAAAGCGATGCGGCAGGTGGCGGGTCGTCTGCGTCTTGATCTGGCGCAGTTCCGTTCATTGGCGGCCTTCGCCCAATTTGGTTCTGATCTTGATAAATCGACACAGGCACAGCTTGATCGTGGTCTGCGCTTGACGGAACTGCTTAAGCAGCCGCAATATCAACCGATGCAGTTGACCGATCAAATTCTCCTGTTATTTGCAGGCACGAATGGGTATCTGGACAAAGCTGCCGTTGACCGCGTGAAAGAATGGCAGGTGTCTTTCCTGCGTACTATGAATACCCAATATGCTGATGTTGTGAGCGCAATTGCAACCGATAAGGCCATTTCTGATGCGACCCGCCCCAAGCTGGAAGCCGCGCTCAAGGCCTTTAACGAAAGCTGGACGTAACCAATGGCAAGCGCACGCGAAATTAAGAATCGCATCCGCAGCGTGAAGAATATCGCGCAGATTGCGCGTGCTTTGGAAGCGGAAGCGGCGACGAAAGTGCGTCGGGCGCAGGCGCGCGCGCTGGCGAGCCGGGCTTTCGCAGAAAAGGCGTGGGAAATTCTGTTGAATGTGCAGGGGGCGACCCCTGCTGGTACCGGAACGCATCCGCTTTTGACCGAGCGTGAAAACATCAAAAGTATTTTGATCGTCGTTATTACGTCAGATCGCGGGTTAGCGGGAGCCTATAACGGCAATATTCTTCGTGTGGCGCAGCGGTTTGCCTCGCGCATGGGTAAGCCGGTGAAGTTCATCGCGGTGGGTAAAAAAGCGCGTGACTCGCTGATCCGCGCTCGTGTTAATGTCATCGCCGAATTCAGCAAACTGCCTGCGAATCCCACTTTGGCGGATATTCGCCCCATCGCTCATCTTGCGATTGATGAATTCCTTAGCGGTAGTGTGGATGATGTCTATATTGCCTATACGGATTTTATCAATACCATCACGCAGCGTCCGGTGGTGCAGGGTTGGCTGCCGCTTATTCCGCATGAGATAGGCGATGCGGTGGCGGCGGAATATGTTAAAGATGTTCCGGCGGTCACGAGTGGCAAGCAAGATTATGAATATGAGCCGAGTCCACAAGCGATCTTGGATGAAATCGTCCCGCGTTTTACCGAATTGCAGCTTTATCAGGCGCTGTTAGAAAGCCAAGCCAGTGAGCATTCAGCCCGTATGGTGGCGATGCGGAGCGCGTCGGATAATGCGTCGCAGTTGAGCGGCGATTTGACATTGCTTTATAACAAAGCCCGTCAATCCGCGATTACGGCAGAAATTCTCGATATTGTGGGCGGGGCGGAAGCGCTGCAAGCGACGATTGATGCCGCTGTTGACCACATTCTTGCCGCAGATAGTGCAACAAGTAATGGTAAGTCACAGAAGGCTTACGCGAAAGCACTGCCACAATCGGCTTCCAAGACGATGGCGGCAACGGCTGCCAAGCAAAAAGCTGCTGCGAGTGGGCAGCCAGACGACCTTACGAAGATTGAAGGCATTGGCCCTAAAATGTCGGCAGCTTTGAAGTCCGCAGGGATTTCTACATTTGCGGTCTTAGCGGAATCGAGCGAAGCCGAATTACGGACGGCGATTGAGGCGGCAGGGATGCGCTTTTCACCAAGTTTGGTGACATGGGCGCGGCAAGCTACACTCGCTGTAAATGGCAAATGGGATGCTTTAGAAGAATTTCAGAAGAATTTGGTTAGTGGGCGTGAGGCCTAATTGTCAGATTAATTTGTCGTAGGGACGGCCTAGAGGGCTGCTTTCTACAAATCGCATTTTCTTGATTGAAGGAGAAAAAACATGGCTGAGATTGAAGGCCGTATATCCCAGATTCTTGGTGCTGTGGTGGATGTGAGATTCCCACATGGCGAACTCCCTGATATTTTTGATGCCATTCGTGTGCCTCGTCAAGATCAGGATGGTAAAGATCAACTGGATTTGGTTTTAGAAGTACAGATGCACTTGGGCAATGATTCGGTGCGTACCGTTGCTATGGATACAACTGACGGTTTGCAGCGCGGTGTTCCGGCCTATTCTACAGGTTCACCGATCACGGTTCCAGTGGGTGATGCTTCATTAGGGCGCGTGTTCAATGTGTTGGGTCGTCCGATTGACGGGGGAGAGGCTGTTCCTGCTGATTCGCCGCGCCGTCCGATTCATGCTTCTGCGCCGAACTTTGAAGATCAATCGACCAAAGTCGAAGTGTTTGAAACCGGGTTAAAGGTGGTGGATTTGATCGCCCCGATGACTAAAGGTGGCAAGACGGGCATCTTTGGCGGTGCAGGCACTGGCAAGACGATCACCATTATGGAACTGATTAACTCTATTGCCACCCAACACGCCGGACTTTCGGTGTTCGCGGGTGTAGGAGAGCGTACCCGCGAAGGGACGCAGCTTTATGGTGAAATGGAAGAAGCTGGTGTTCTGGATAAACTGGCGATGGTGTTTGGTCAGATGAACGAGCCGCCTGGCGTGCGTTTGCGCGTGGCGCTTTCGGGCTTGGCGATGGCTGAATATTTTCGCGATCAGGGCAAAGACGTGCTGATGTTCATCGACAACATCTTCCGTTACTCGCTGGCGGGTGCTGAAGTGTCGGCTTTGCTCGGACGTATGCCTTCGGCAGTGGGTTATCAGCCGACTTTGGCGGATGAGATGGGGCAGTTGCAGGAACGCATCACCTCCACCAAAACAGGCGCTATCACGTCAATGCAGGCTGTTTATGTGCCTGCTGACGATTATTCTGATCCTGCACCTGTAGCGGTGTTTACGCATCTGGATGGAACGATTGCGCTGGAACGTTCGATCGTGGCGCGTGGTATTTATCCGGCGGTTGACCCGCTTGGCAGCACGAGCAAAATTCTTGATCCCAATATCGTCGGTGATGAGCATTACCGTACAGCACGTAACGTACAACAGGTACTGCAACGCTATAAGGATTTGCAAGACATCATCGCTATTTTGGGTGTGGACGAACTTTCCGACGATGATAAGTTATTGGTGGCGCGGGCGCGTAAGATCGAATTGTTCCTCAGTCAGCCAATGTTCGTCGCGCAGCAGTTCACTGGACGCGATGGACGCTATGTTAAAGTGCGCGATACGATTCGCGGCTTTCGCATGATTTTGGAAGGCGAACTCGACCATATTCCTGAGCAGTTGTTTTATATGGCTGGGCCAATTGAAGATGTGCTGGCGCGTCATGATGAGGCTGAAAAGGCCAGTGCGTAAGGTGTGTTGAGGGCAAAAAGCTGAGTTTGAGGGGAAGGCGGCTTTAGGACTGATTCCCTTCAAACAAATATGTTGCCCTAAAAACTGAAGGCTGATCGCCGAAAGCTGAAAATCCTATGACAATACATGTTGAAATTGTTACCCAAGAAAAATTGGTCTTTGAAGATAAAGCCGCCGATATGGTTGTAATCCCTGCGAGCGAAGGAGTGATGGGTATTTTGCCGCGTCACGCGCCTGTCTTAACGACCTTGGGCTTTGGAGAATTGATCGTCCGCAAGGGGAGCGCCGAAGAACGTTTTGCCATTTTTGGCGGCGTGGTCGATATACGTCCGGGCAAGGTCACGGTCTTGGCTGATTTAGCAGCCTCATCGTTTGATCTTGATCTTGAAGCAGCGGAGTCTGCTCGTGAACGTGCAGAAAAACTGCTGCGTGAGGGGCTGCCGCCGGAACAGAACCGTGCTGCCGAGCTGCAATTACGCCGCGCTAACCTCGAACTGCAAATCACCCGTAAGCTGAAGCAGAGCAGCCCGGTGATGCGGATTCTGGATTCAGAAAAGGGCGAATAGCGCTTTTTTACCGTTCAACAATTGCCCACACGGTAGGTCATCTGATGACGCATCTATCGTGTGGGCGTTTTGTTTTGTTATAATCATTTCTTATGCTCTCCAACAATCGACACAATTGAAAGAATCACATGGCATTATTCAGCAAAAAACTTGGCGTGGATTTAGGCACGGTCAATGTCTTAATTTGGGAAAACGGACAAATCGTTTTGCAGGAACCGTCACTCGTGGCGTTGATGGCGGAAGATGAACGGATTGTAGACTTTGGACAGCCTGCACGTGAGATGCTGGGAAGGGTGGATGATGAGGACATTCAAGTTATCCGTCCATTGCAAAATGGCGTAATCGCCGATTACGAAGTGACCGAGGCGATGCTAAGGTATTTCTTCGGGAAAATCGCCGGACGGATTCGCTTATTTAAGCCGACGGTAATGATTTCTGTTCCTTGGGGTGTCACAAGTGTGGAAAAACGTGCCGTGCATGAGGCGGCGATTGCAGCAGGGGCGCGTGAAGCGTTTTTGATCTGGGAGCCATTGGCGGCGGCATTGGGGGCAGGGCTGCCTGTGAGTACACCTGCCGGCGATATGGTCGTTAATATCGGTGGCGGCATTACCGAAGCAGCCGTTTTAAGCATGAATAACATTGTGCGGGCAGAAAGTGGACGCGTGGGCGGCCTTAAACTCGACGATGCGATCATCAGTTATGTGCGACGTAAATATGGGTTAGGAATTGGTCAGCCAACCGCTGAAGCCATCAAGATTCAAATTGGTGCTGCGATTGACAAAGTAGAAAATTTGTCTATGGAAATTCAAGGACGGGATAATGTCAGCGGGTTGCCGCGTACCGTCACGATGCACACGGGCGAGGTGGTGGAAGCCATGCAAGAGGTGTTAAATGCAATTGCTCAGGTCGTCAAAAATGTTTTGAGCAATACGCCTCCTGAGCTTGCTTCTGATATTATTGATCGGGGAATTACTTTAACGGGGGGCGGGGCGCTGCTGCGGGGGATGGATCAATTCTTGACAAAAGAAACGGAAGTGCCTGTATATCGTGCAGAAAATCCTATGATCGCCGTAGCGACGGGCGCGGGACGCGCTTTAGAAGACCCGGCGATCCTTCGACGTGTTCTACAGGCTTATTAAGCCGACTAACGCTCTGATTCAAGATAATAAGTCATGCGCTGCATATGGACTACGGGGTCAATATATTGGACGTGGACGTTTTGTGGGACGTTGATGCTAATAGGCGCATAGTTCAGGATGCCACGTACACCCGCCTTTATAAGTTGGTCGGCGACATGTTGGGCATATTCTGCTGGAACAGTAATCATCGCCATTTGAATACCGCGTTTGCTGATGGTGTCGATCAGTTCATTCATAGGCTGAATCACGAAATCTTCAATTGGCTTTCCGATTTTGTTGGGGTCGCTGTCGAATATACAGGTGATATGGAAGCCCCGATTAGAAAAGCCGCGATAATGGGCAACAGCCGTGCCGAGGTCTCCTGCGCCGACTAAGGCCACTTCCCAGTCGCGTGTGACTTTTAGGACTTGACGCAGTTTTTCTTCAAGATAGGTAATTTGATAACCTGTACCTTGTTTGCCAAATCCGCCAAAGTGAGACAAATCTTTGCGAATTTGCGCGGAACTGATGCCCAGCCGCCGACCCAGTTCGTGCGAAGAAGTTACTTCATGGCCTTCTTGAGAAAGGCGATTTAATGCGCGAAGGTAGATTGGTAAGCGGCCAATAACAATATCAGGAATGTTATCGGACGGAATAGATGTCATTGTGAAACTCGCTCCCTTTTTTCATTTCAGTCGTTAGGTTCTGAAACGCGAGATTATGTGTTTGGAGATAATGCTTAAGAAGTCGGATTTTAGGAGCATGGTATATGATTTTCCCATTATAATTTTAATGTTACCACCGATATAGCGCCCATACTAGATAATCCTTTATCTAAAGATTTTGACATCTTTATTCATGTGATTGTACGCTATATTACTACGGATTGAGTCAATTTGCACAAAGAGGATGTATGGATTTTAATTTCTATTCGACTGGGTGTTTGATAAACAAGCCAAATTTAAGTAAAGTCCGCTGAATGCCGTACATGGTCACTGTAAACACGCTATAATGGTAGTCAATTCGTTTTTATGATTGGGGTCGATGCTGCTGTGGACGAAAACATCATCGATGAGTTTGAAGATGCCATTATCCCGCGCAGCCGCGTATTCGTGCTGTTGGATGGGACGTTTGTCGTAAGGTGGAGCGAGAATCGTGTACAGGAATTGGAAAGCGGGCATTATCGCGTATTTGAAAAGCGCGATTTTGGCGCATCTATTACGGATTATGAATTGAACCAACTTAAGAATGCGGGCTTGGTAGATAGCTATGATAAAGAGATGGTCTGGCTAACTTCTCTGCCAGATCGCGGTGCTTTTTCCACACTCAGCCCTTGGGAGCAGCAGCGTGTTCGCTCTTATTATGTCAATACGACACTGCCGGGATCAGTCCTGCGGGATGTTGAGGATTTGTTAGAAGAAATTGGTTTGGCAGATACATTCACATCGCGGGTGCGGGATGATTTTGTCGTCTTGTGGGGAACAAAAGGAATTTCGTTCCACAAGTTCGATGATGCGGAAAAGGCCCGCACACTGCTGGTGGAAAGAGCGCCGGATGCTTTTGCCCATGCTGTAGTGGCTTTTATTGAAACGACTAAGCGCGATTGATGCGTGTCATAGCATTGGAAGTAAGGTTATAGGTTATGTTTGATGAAACAGCGCGGAAAAATGGCAGAGTTCATCGTATTGGGAGCGAGCATCCTGATTTAATTGCCGTTCATAACAGTATGCTGGACGGATTAAGCCAACTTGCTGATTATTTTGGCTTTAGTAAAGTGATGGGGCAGCTTTATGGTGCGTTGCTGCTCAGTCCTGAGCCATTATCGCTTGATGATTTGATGGAACGGTTAAGTATTTCAAAAGCTAACGCGAGCATGAATATGCGGACGCTGGAACACATGGGCATGGTGCGGCAGGTGTGGCTGCGCGGGCGGAGTGGTCGGCGGAAATATTATGAAGCGGAAACGGACTTTTTGCAGATCATTACCAATATTTTGAGTGGGCGTGAGATGCGCGATGTGGATCGTGCTTTGTCTGTGATGGAGGAAAATGCAGGATTGCTTGCTAAGTCTCAACCTGACATGACTACTGAGGATAAACAGCAGGCGGATTTATATTTAGGGCGCATTACCCAGATGCAAACGATGTTTCGTTTTGCCCAGTTGGTTATCAGCAGTATTTTGGCGCGAGTGAGTAATATGGATTTGGATGAAATTTCCGATATTGAGATTAAATAATTGTCTTGTAGCGGATGCTATTTTTGCACTATAATGCACGGATGAGGCAAAATGCCTTAGATGACTTTTGGGGGAGTGGCGGAACTGGCAGACGCGCATGACTTAGGATCATGTCTTTTACGAGGTGAGGGTTCGAGTCCCTCCTTCCCCATTCATGTGTACTAAAAAACATCGAAATTTCTGATGGAAGATTTATACTCTGTCGATTGTGTCAGTGCTATAATCTGCTGTATTACACGCGATTTAACCACGCTGTTGTAAGGACTAACCTATTGAATATCCAAACTGAACATCTCCAAGACCACACCGCACGTTTTATTGTCGAAATCGATATGGACCGGCTCGACAAATCGAAACAGAAGGCGGCACGCGCAATTGCAGGGCGCGTTAACATCCCTGGCTTCCGCAAAGGCAAAGCGCCATACCGTATTCTCGTGCAGTATGTGGGTGAAGCCAACATCCTTCAGGATGCGGTGGATGATTTAAGCCAAGAGATTTACCGGGAAACCATTGAACAGTCTGAAATTGAACCTTATGGGCCTGGCTCGTGGGACGATTTTAAACTGGAACCCGCCCCCACGTTTATTTATACCGTTCCCTTACAACCTACAGTCACATTAGGCGATTATCGTTCTATTCGGCGCGACTACGAAGCTCCGACTGTCGAGGACTCGGATGTCGATGAGGGAATGAAGCGCCTTTTAGATCAGGAAGCACTCGTCGAAGAGAGTACTCGTCCGGTTGAAATGGGTAATCGGGTGACGCTTGATATTCACAGCGAGTTTAGTGACGATGCACCTGAAGTGATTGTGGATGAGACCAATGTTGAATCTACTGAACAAAAAGATGCCCCACCGCCCAAAGGCACAGAATTTGTGCATGAGCATGATGGCGTTATTACGCTTGAAGAGGATGACGAGCCGCTTTTGCCCGGTTTTAAACAGGCACTAATTGGCGCGACGGCTGGGCAGGAATTGGAATTTGAGTTAACTGTTCCAGAGGGCGAAGAAAATTATGCCGACATTGTTGGGCGTAAGATTACTTTTCATGTCACAATGAAGAAAATTGAGGCTGTCACGCTGCCTGTTGTAAATGACGACTTTGCGGCGAAGGTGACGGCGACGGAAGAGACACCACTTACACTGCTTGAGCTGCGGATGCGGATGCGTGAAAATTTGCAAGACGCATTAGAGCGCCGGTCAAAAGCCGCTTATGCCGATTTAGTGCTAGAAGAAATGGTCGATCAAGCGACGATTGCATATCCTGAAGCCATGATCCAAGAGCAAATGGACGGCATGATTAAAGACTTAGAAAGGCGTTTGCAGCAGCAGAATATTTCCCTAGATACGTATTATAAAGTCACCAACCGCACCGAGGAAGACATTCGGGGTGATTATCGTCAGCCTGCGATAGAGGCGGTTAGGCGAATGCTTGTTTTGCGCGAAGTGATGGTGGCGGAAAAGATCAAGGTTGCAGACGAGCAAATTAATCAGCGGATTGATGTATTGCTATCTCAGTTTGGGGAACAGGCCGAAGTGTTCCGGGGTGTTTTCGATACCCCAAATATGCGCGTTAGCATTTTGAATGAGTTGCTAGAGCAGAATGTCTTTGACCGGATTGTTGCAATTGCGCGGGGTGAAGAAATTCCAGTTGAAGCAGAATCAGAGGTCATCATGGTTGAGCCTGTCGCTGCGGCAGAAACGCCGGATGTAAGTTCAGCAGAATCCGAAGTGTCTACTGAAAGTGAATCAGAATCGATTTGAGTTGTTAGATTTTGTTGTTAGCGGATAAATTGATCGTCAATTGAAAGGAGTAGGGCGCATTCTCATTTTTGCGAGTGCGTCAGCAAGCATGAGTATTTATAACATTGTACCGATGGTGATTGAACAAGGCAGCCGGGGCGAGCGAGCCTACGACATTTATTCGCTGCTTTTGAAAGAACGTATTGTTTTCATGGGGATGCCGATTAACGATCAGATTGCCAACTTGATCGTCGCACAACTACTTTTCCTTGATCGTGAAGATGCTGATCGTCGTATTCAAATGTATATCAATTCTCCCGGCGGCGTGGTTTATGCTGGGCTGGCGATTTATGATACGATGCAGCAGATTTCGGCGGATGTAAGCACCACTGCGGTGGGCTTAACGGCCAGCTTTGGTACGGTCTTATTGGCGGCAGGGCGGCCTAATATGCGTATGGCGCTTCCGAATGCGACCATTCACATGCACCAGCCGTTGGGTGGCGCACAGGGGCAGGCTTCTGATATCGTGATTCAGGCTAATGAGATCGTCCGGTTAAAAGACTTGCTCAATGAAGTGTTTGTTAAACACACGGGCAAGCCGAAAGAAGTTATTGAGCGCGATACAGATCGGGATATTTACTTCAGCGCCCAGCAAGCCGTTGATTATGGTTTGATTGATACTGTGCTTGATATGACAAAAGAAGATGCAAAAGTAGGAGCAAAAGTAAAGTGAGCTACGTACCATCAGGTCATCATCGGTGTTCGTTTTGTGGTCGCAACCATGATGAGGTCGAGCGTCTGATTGCTGGCCCGGATGGTGTGTTCATATGTAACTACTGTGTGGAATTGTGTCATAACTTGCTATTAGATGAAGAGATGACACACAGCAGCGGTACAGATTTTCATATTTCTCACTTACTTTCCCCTCGTGAACTCATGAACCATCTGGATGAATACGTGGTTGGGCAAATCCATGCGAAACGTGTTCTGAGTGTTGCCGTGTATAACCACTATAAGCGGATACAGTCGGATAAATCCAATGGGGAAGTTGAATTACAGAAGAGCAATATTCTGATGTTGGGGCCTACGGGCAGCGGCAAGACCTTGTTAGCGCAGACCCTTGCCCGTATTTTGGATGTGCCATTTTGCATCGCGGATGCAACAGCGCTAACGGAAGCGGGTTATGTGGGTGAAGATGTCGAGAATATCTTGCTGCGCCTGATTCAAGCCGCTGATGGTGATATTGCGCGTGCCGAAAAAGGCGTTATCTATATCGACGAAATTGATAAGATTGCGCGAAAATCCAACGATAACCCTTCGATCACCCGTGATGTGTCGGGCGAGGGAGTGCAGCAAGCGCTCTTGAAAATTGTGGAAGGTACGGTTGCCAATGTGCCGCCGCAAGGTGGGCGCAAGCACCCCCATCAAGAATTTATCCAGATTGATACCACGAATATCTTATTTATTTGTGGTGGTACATTTGACGGTATTGACGAGGTAATTGGTAAACGGATCGGCGTAAAGGGATCGCTTGGCTTTAAGGCGAATACCCCAGCGACACGCTCGGATACTGATAAAGCACGTCTGATGCGTAAAATCAGCCCGGAAGATTTGATGTCTCACGGCTTGATCCCTGAGTTGGTAGGGCGGTTGCCTGTTTTGGTGACGATTGACCAACTTGATCGTGAAGCGCTCATTCGCATTTTGGTCGAACCGAAGAACGCCCTGATTAAACAGTATGAGCATTTGCTGTCTTTGGACAAAGTGAAATTGGAATTTGTCGAGTCGGCATTGGGTGCGGCGGCTGATCTGACGCTCAAACGTGAGACTGGTGCGCGTGGGCTGCGCTCAATCATCGAAAGTTGTTTGTTGGATGTGATGTTTGAAATTCCAGGTAGAGAAGATATTCGGCGGGTTGTCATTGATGCTGATGTCATTAATGGCTTGTCCCAACCGCATATCTATGGCGCGGACGATCGGCGTTTGGAATGGACTGAGGACGGCTCGCTTAAGCCGGCTGCTTAGGGGCTGGACATAAACGGTACGGAATTGATCGAAGAGGGCAGCCTATACGCTGCCCTCTTTGTTTTTAGCGCGTAAGCTGCGGGATAATGACTTCGGCACGTCCGCCAACTGCCTCTTTAAAGGCTTGTGCGTCCAGATAGGTGGCACTATCCCCAACCGCGCCCCAATTGCTCGGAATGACCCAACGCGGGCGCATCTTTTTGACGACTTCTACTGCATCTGTAACGTTGAGTGTCCCATTGCCATCAATAGGTAAAATCGCAATATCTGGCTTAATGCGTTCCATGTCGGGAATATCTTCTGTATCCCCTGCATAATAAATATCGAAAAAATTCAATGAGATGACAAAACCTAGCCCACCATCCTCAATCGGGTGGAGAAGTTTTTTCGTGGAATAGGCGGGTACGGATTTAATGCTGGCAAGGTCTACGGTTATGCTTTGCCAAGGACGAAGCACCTTGCAGCCCTCAATTTGCGAAGCCACATTTTTGTTACCGATAACGAGGGTGGACTCTCCACGCAACTTTTCAATATCTGCCAGTGAGCAGTGTTCATAATGGTCGTGGCTGACGAGAATCACATCGGCATGGAAAACACTACGAACTACGCGCCAAGGGTTGATATAAATCAACGGCGGCCCCTGAATAATAAAGCTGCCATGACCGAGCCATTGAATGCGATCAATCATGCGATCTGAGAAATTTTCGTTAAGGTTGTTATTCATAATCCTAGTCTACCTCAAAGCGTGAGATGGCTCAAGCTGCTTGTATGGCAATAGTATTGGGCTTATAATCGCTGTTAAATCACAATCACGTTGTAAGCGTTAAGAATTCCTAACGCTTGGGCAGTCTTGCTTCTGATATGATACACTTAGGGTAAATTTGGAAATTGAGCAGAAATCATGTTGACCGTAAAGGAACAAGCGTATGAGTGATCGTCCTGCTAATCCTCCTCGCAGAATTCAAGGTCTTGGTGACCAATCGCAGAAGCCGGCGGCGCCGAGTGGCTCAACCGATTTGCTGCGCGAAAGCAATGCGTGGTCGCCGACACCGATTTCGACGATTGAAGACACCGGGCTGAGTAAACTTAATTTAGCCGACCTCATTTTGAAGGTGATTTATTTTGCCGGCGATATGATGGGGCATCAAGTTACCGAGATCGTCAAACTGCCGTTTACGGGGGTTGTCGACCAAATTTTGGAATTCTTAAAGCGTGAACGGTTTATCGAAGTGCGGGGATCGGGTGGATTTGGCGAAGCGGGGTATCGTTACGTCATCACCGACAAGGGCGCAGATAAAGCACGGGATGCGTTGGAGCGCTCGCAATATGCGGGGGCTGCGCCAGTTAGTTTGCGCCAATACATTCAATCAATGCAAGCCCAAAATCGGAATCGTAAGCCAATACATCAAGCCGATATGCAAAAATTGATGGAAAATCTGGTCGTCTCGGATGAGATGCTGGATAAAGTTGGGCCAGCCGTCAATTCTGGACGCTCTATTTTTCTTTATGGCCCGCCGGGAAATGGTAAAACAACCATTGCCGAGCGTGTAGGTCGTTTGATTTTGGGAGATGATTTGTGGATACCGTACTCGATTGATGTAGATGGACAGATTATCCAAGTATTCGATTTTATCAATCATGAGATTGTTGAAAATCCGAAAATTATGAAGCAGAGTACTGGTGTTATGCAAGACCCGCGCTGGATTTGCATTAAACGTCCTATGATTATGGTCGGTGGTGAGCTGACGATGGCGGGGCTTGACTTGCAATTTGATGAGGTCAACAAGTTTTATGAAGCCCCATATCAAGTGAAGGCCAATGGCGGCATGTTTTTGATTGATGATTTTGGCCGCCAGGTGGTGCGTCCGGTAGATTTGCTGAATCGGTGGATCGTCCCGCTGGAAAAAGGGGTTGATTTTCTGACGCTCAATAACGGGCGCAAGATTGAAGTGCCGTTCTTTGTGCTAATTGTTTTCTCGACGAACCTTGACCCTAAGAACTTAGTTGATGAAGCTTTCTTGCGGCGCATCCGCTTTAAGATTGAGGTTGGGAATCCCAGCTTGGAGCAGTTCCGGCAAATTTTCCAGATTATGTGTCGAATCAAGAAAGTACCTTATGATGAGCAAGGCTTGGCCTATCTGATTAAGAAATGGTACATCGATATGGATCGTGACCTGCGTATGGTGCATCCGCGTGACATTTTGTCGCAGTTGGTGGATATTGCGAATTATCAGGATCGTCCTGCGACATTGACTAAAGACCTCATTGACGCGGCAGCAGCATCATATTTTGTTGAGCTATAAATGGCGGCAGCAGGGCGCTTAAATCAGTGAAGTCTGTCGCGGTAAGAAGTTGGGTCGTCAAGTATTGATGAAGAAGTTTAACGGCTCTGCCATTACCCGTCATCAGGTATTCACGCTGTCCGATGGTTCGTATGTCGTTCAATGGGATGATAACCGGGTACAAGAATTGTTATCCGGTCAATATCGTCCTTTTGACCATGCGCGGGATTTTGGTCACGCGATTACGGATTATGAGCTAAAACAACTGCGCGTATCTGGACGGGTAGAACATTATAATCATAAATATGTGTGGTTGCTGCCGCTGCCAGAGGGTGGACGATTTGGTGAGCGGCGTGTTATGGGGAAAGAAGATCGCATCCGAGCGTTCTACCTTACGACCTCCTTACCAAAATCAGAAATCGCTCAAGCACAGCAAACGCTAAATGATCTTGGATTTGGGGAGCGTTTTTTTGCGCGTGCGCGTGATAGTGTTGTTGTGGTTCTGGGCAAGCATGGTATACCGTTCCGTACTTTTCAGGAAGCGGAGCAAGCGCAAGAGGCTATTTCTATGCAGTCCTCACAAGTATTTTCGGTACTTAGTATCGCATTTATTGAGACGAGCAGCAGAACCCTTTATAGGCACACAATGGATAGCAACAGCACGAAACTCAATCTCGATGAATTGATTGCCAGCCAAAGTAATACCGCTAACCTTGTAGGTAAACGCGTTGTTTTGGTCGTAAAACAGGAGGAAGAGCGAGAGGCGTTTGGGCAGTTGTTTACAGAAATGCAACTGGATGTAAAAGTGGCCTCCTCTGCGGTTGAAGCACTTCAATTTTTAGAAGACTTTCAGACTGACCTCTTGATTGCTGATATTCAACTGTCGGATATGCACGTCTTCCAGATGTTAAGTAAAGCTAAAGAGATCGAGAGCTTACGAGATCTACCTGTCATGGTGCTGACAGATCAGCCCTATTTTGGTACGACTGTGGCGAAAGTTGATTATATGCAGCGCCCAATTAGCATCGCACGGCTGCGTTATAATGTTTATATCGCGCTCAACGGCAAACAATCTGATAGCAGTACGGATGGCACTTCCTCTAATCCGTCTTAGATTGGAGATGGCCTCTGTATCTCCTTGAAGAATTATTTTCTCACCCTACATTTGCAGAATCTCAACTGCGCTGGTACATTCAGCCACTATAAAATTATTAGGTAGGATTTCTAGCGATGACATGGGCGATTCTTTTCGTCTTTTTGATTGTGGTAGGAGTTATGTCCTTGGGCGGCAGAAAACAAGTGGCTTGGGTTGGCAAAATGTGGCGGGTTCATCCTGGTGTTGCCAACAAAGCGGAATGGATGGCACCAGACGATGTGATGAATGCCGTGCGAGAAGATTATTTAGCGATGACCCGTTGGTTGCAAGACAGTATGGCGCATGATTGGGCGAAGCAGTGGTCTGCCGCGCCGCTTTATCTTTCTGGTGTGCAGCTTAAACGCCATCAAGAAATTCTGAAACATTATCGACTGGGGAAAGCGCCTCGCTATAATGGCGTGCTGCGATGTTTACATCAAGTTGAAGTGCGGCATTTTTCCGAAGATGGAGAACGGTGTTTAGTGGTTGATCGTCAGACTTCCCGCCGGATGGCGACTTATGATTATTGGACACAAACGCGCCTCACCACACAAGACCTTGGCGATGGCACAGTCGTTTACGAAATGGCCTATGACATAGAGGCGCAGCGTTGGAAGGTTGATGCTTATATTCAAGAACTTCCATTAGGTTGGAAGACCTCTTCAAAAACGCACCGGATTAAACTGTTATCCGCCATGCCGCCTGCGATAGGGCGCGACAATTAGGTCAGGGGCGAGTCAAAACTCGCCTCTCTTGTTTTGTTGTACTTATTGTGCTTGTTTAAAGGTAAAAGTTGATGTTTTTTGTGACTGGCGGGACAGGGTTTTTAGGTCGTCATTTAATAGCGGCTTTGTGTCGAGAAGGGCATCAGGTTAAGGTTTTGACGCGCAATCCTGAAAACAGCCTCTGGTTGAAGCGCTATGCGGGTGTACAAGTGACTCAGGGGGATTTGAGTGATAAAACCGCCGTATCCAGCGCTATGAAAGGTTGTCAATTTGTCATCCATGCGGGTGGGCTTTTTCGCTTTTGGGGCGATGAGCGCCAATTTATGGAGACAAATGCGCTCGGTACAGAAAATGTGCTGTCTGCGGCGCAGCAGCAGGGGATTGAACGGGTAATTCATATTTCAAGTATCGCTGTGATAGGGCAGCCCGATCCAGCCAATGTGATTGATGAAACTTACCCGTCGCGTCCGGTTGATCCTTATCAGCGCAGTAAGCTGGAAGGCGAGCAAATCGCACTGCGTTATTATGCCGATCACGGCTTGCCGGTGATTGTCTTGCGTCCAGGTGCATTTTATGGGCCATTTGGGGAATATGCCTTCAACCGTCTGTTTTTTAAAGACCCTATGCGCGGCATCATCATGCAGATCAATGGGGGGCGTTATATTATTTTTCCGGCTTATATCTCTGATGTCGTTCAAGGGATTATCAAGGCGATGGACTGCGGCAAGCCGGGCGAAATTTATAATATCTGTGGCGATTGGATTTCTCATAAAGAGGCGTTTGATATTGTCTGCCAAGAGGCGAATTTGTATTGGCCTCGTCCGCCTATTCCGGGCTGGCTAGGCATCAATACCTCGCGCTTATTGGAAGTTTTGGGGCGCGTTACAGGGCGCGAACCATTCTGGCCTATCAACTTACGGTCTTATGTGTACAATAGTTGGCGCGTCTCTATCGAGAAGGCGCGGCGCGAACTCGGTTTTGTGCCGACAGACTTCCGTGAAGGGGCGCGTCGGACGATAGCGTGGTATCGGGCAGGGCAGCCGGAGGACATCCCGGAAACACGATGCTGACGTGAGGCTAGGTGTAATAAGAAGCGATTGAATCACAGAGAACACAGAGTTCACAGAGAATCTCTCTCTGCATTTTCGTGAATTTTGTGGTTCAGCAATATCTGTGGAGTTGGATAAGATGCAGTTTGATGAAGTTAAAATCTATGTTCGCAGCGGTGACGGCGGTGATGGCGTTATCGCCTTCCGACGCGAGAAATTTGTCCCACGCGGTGGCCCATCCGGTGGCGATGGTGGCAACGGCGGCGCGATCATTTTAAAAGTAAATCCTAAAATCAATACTCTGTTGACCTTCCAGAAACGGCTCCACTTCCGTGCGGAAAACGGTGGAAAGGGCGGTGGACGCGATATGACAGGGGGAACGGCAGATCATTTAGAGATTGAAGTTCCCGCTGGTACAGTGGTACGTGATGCTGAATCGGGGATTCTAATTGCTGATCTCGTCAGACCGGATGATCGTGTCATCATCCTTAAAGGTGGCAAGGGTGGCAAAGGAAATGCGCGGTTTGCCACAGCCTCCAACCAAGCGCCGCGTTTTGCCGAAAAAGGCGAACCGGGGATTGAGCTTTGGTTAAAGCTAGAACTTAAATTGATCGCGGATGTAGGTATCATCGGTGTGCCGAATGCGGGTAAGTCGACTTTGCTTTCGGTGGTCAGTAATGCAAAACCTAAAATCGCCAATTATCCGTTTACAACATTAGAACCTAATCTCGGCGCTGTGGCGTATGATGACCGCGATTTGGTGTTCGCAGATATTCCAGGTTTGATCGAAGGGGCGCACCAAGGCGTAGGTTTGGGGCATTCGTTTTTGCGTCATATCCAACGGACTCGTGTTTTGATTCATCTGCTGGATGGTGCAAGCGAGACACCTTTGGTCGATTATAATCAGATCAACACTGAATTGGCGCTTTATGATGAGAAGTTGATCGAGAAGCAGCAGCTTGTGGTCTTTAATAAGATTGATCTTCCAGAAGCGCAGGCGCAATGGCCTGAATTGGAAGCGGCGCTTAAGGCGCGGGGCATTCCGGTGATGGCGATTTCTGCGGCCTCACAGCAAAATGTGCGCGACCTTGTGCAAAAGGTGTTCCAGCTTGTTTCTACACTGCCGGAACAAGAAGTGTCGGAGGTGATCGCGGAAAAGCCCTTGTATGAAATGCCAGAGGATGCAGATCTCTTTAAAATTACACGCGGTGATGATGGCAGTTATCATGTAACAGGAAGACGCATTGAACGGGCGGCGGCGATGACGTATTGGGATTATGAAGAGGCCGTTATGCGCTTCCAAAATCTTTTAGAGGCACTTGGCATCTCCGAAGCGCTGGAAAAAGCAGGCGTAAAAGTCGGCGATACGGTCTTTATTGGTGAATTTGAATTGGAATGGTCGGAGTAATCCACCCCACGCAGGAAACGAGGACACAATGCAGCAGCGGATTGGAATCCTGGGTGGCACTTTCGATCCCCCTCATCATGCTCATTTAATTCTGGCGCAGCACGCTTATGAGGAATTAAAACTTGCGAAGGTGCTGTTTGTGCCAGCCGGTGTGCCGCCACATAAAGACTATACACGCACCCCGGTGGAACATCGTTTGGCGATGCTGGAACTGGCTATGGATGACATCCCGTATTTTGAGCTGTCGCGGGTGGAAATTGATCGTCCGGGTCCGCATTATACGATTGAAACGATGAAGATCATCCGCCAGCAAAACGCCGAGTCTGAGTTGTTTTTTATTATGGGTGGCGATGTGTTTCGTGATTTGCCGAATTGGGAACGGCCCCAGGAATTGTTTGCGACTGCCCATTTGGCAGTTGCGGTGATGCGCCGTCCGGGGCGTGATGGATATGCGCTGCGCCCTGATATGCACGAGGATGTTATTCCCGGTTTGGCACAGCATACGATGATTTTGAACTCTCCACTGGTGGAATTTTCCTCAACTGATATTGTAGAGCGCCTAATGGCCGGTAAAAGTGTCCGTTGGATGGTATCTGAGCCTGTATTGGCCTATATCGCGGAGCATGGGCTGTATAAACCCAGTGAAGAGTGAGCGTAAAGAGCAATTAATGATATGTGATATTAAAAATCTGAGATGCTTGCTGACCAGAGTTATCAATTTCTGTGTGGTGGGTGTCTCTATCTTGTTTCTTGTGGCGTTGGCTGATATACGGGTTGTAGGGCAGGGCGCACCTATTTTAGTGCCGCCAACGCCTGTACCCACATTGCCATCTGCCGATCAAGAATTGTTAGCATCAGAATCGGCGGTTGCGCGAATCCAACGCGACAACAAAGTGCGGGTTGGCATTCTTTACAATGCGCCGCCTTATGGCGAACTAAATGCACGCGGGGTTGTGTCTGGGTTTGATGCCGATATTGCTAACAGCATGAAAGATGCTTGGGGGGTCGAGATTGAATTTCTGCAAGTGACGCGCAACGTGGATTCCACTGTGCGAATGCTGCAAAATGGCACCGTTGACCTCGTGATGTCGGCTTTGATTAATCAGCACGATGTGGATTCGAGGGTTGAATTTAGCCAGACGTATTTTATTGATCGGCAGGCTATCATGGTACGGGTTGATGATCCCGTAACGACTCTCGCAGAGATGGCAGGCCGCAATATTGGGGTAGTAGTGGCAACTCCGGCGGAAGCGGCTTTGATGCGCTGGCTGCAACGCACGGGAATTTCGGCCAATGTGCAGTCGTTTTTGACGCTTGATCGCGCTTATGTTGCATTGGCGGTGGGAACGATAGACGGACTTATCGATACAGAAGCGCAGTTACGGCGTATTTCTGTGTCGCAAGTTGATTCTTTCAAAGTGTTGGAAGAAGCGATTGAGTTTGAATCTCACGCGATGGCGATCCGGCGGCAAGACACTGGTATGCGCGATATGATTAACCGGACGCTGCAATACCTGACCAGCACCGGACGGATGAATGAAATCAAGCAGGTGCATTTCCCCGGTTCGGCCTACGATGTGATCCGTCCTTGGCGGAATTTGGGCGATCAAGCGCCTACGCCAGCACAATATTCTCCGACACTGACTTATCCAGCCCAATATGTGATTCCACGTTTGCAAGTAGAGCGTGTCTTGCGTGTAGCAGGATTATTTGGGATTACGGCGGATGATACTGAAGCGCCGGAAAGCCAACGGCGTTTGGATACCTTAAACCGTGCCATTATCGACGAATTAGCGCGGCGCTGGGGCGTAACGGTTACGTATGTGCCTGACAGCGCGACTAATGCGGTGGAATTGGTGGCGAATGGGCAAGCGGACATCGCTGTTGGCATTACCCCCGATTGGAATATGGTGGGGCAGATGGACTTTAGCGGCTATTATCTGGTGCGCGGTGATCGGTTGATGGCGAAGGTACGTGGCGAAACTGAGGGCTTTATCGGTTTACGTGGCGGGCGAATTGTGGCGACAGATATTAATGATCCAGAAGCTGTAACGCGGATGCGTGATGCGGCGGATGGTAATGTTGAACCTTTTCAGACCCGCGAATCGGATTTTGCACTGGCGATTTTGGAAGAACTCAACGCCGATGTGGCTTTTGGCGATATTTTGCAATTGATTCCGCATATCGAGCAGTATCCTGATTTGCTGCAAATTACGGATGAGTGGTACAGCCAAAATGTGATCGTGATGGCTGTTCCGCGTAATGATCTTGATTTTCGTTTGCTTGTTGATTATTCGCTGCAAGAATTGGCGCGTGATGGGACGTTGGCTGGGCTTTTGCAACCTGTGATGCTGCCAAAAGATGTGCCGGTTTTCGAGATGTGGTCTGGGGCGAATGAATTTATGGGATTTCCGTTAACAACAACGCCGGGTTAATTTCATTAGATAGCCCTGAAATTGAAGTTAGCGTAAAGGGATGGGATGATTTTTCGTCCCATCCCTTTTTTCTTTTGGGGCATTATGTGAAAAAAATTAGACTATACTCAAAAATAGCCCTCATCTCAAAAATCTTGTGTATACTGTTTTTATTGTGAAAAATAACACAATAAAAGGAGAGACTTCTATGATTGAAAAACTCAACGATCTATTTCACCGGATTGATGTTCCCCTCACCAATTGGATGGCAAAAAACGGCATTACATTGCTAAGAGTCAGCCTCGGTATCGTGTTCTTCTGGTTTGGCTTCCTAAAATTTTTCCCTGATCTGAGTCCTGCTCAAGAATTGGCGACACGCACAATAGAAACGCTGACTTTTGGTGTTGTAAAGCCGGGAGTGTCGCTGCCCCTCTTAGCAGGCTGGGAATGCTTAATCGGATTAGGGCTGATAACGGGTAAATTTATGCGGGCTACGCTGCTGCTGCTTTTTGCACAGATGATAGGGACGATTACGCCGTTGTTCTTATTCCCGACGGAGGCGTTTACACGGTTTCCCTATGCTCCCACGTTAGAAGGGCAGTACATCATCAAGAATATGGTGCTTATCAGCGCTGGATTGGTGATTGGGGCGACTGTGCGGGGTGGAGAAGTAATCGCTGACCCTGACATTGTAGAAGTTGTCAAAAGCCAAGAAATTGGCAAAAAGATGACTCACCATGAGCCGCTTCCGATGGAAGAAATTACCAGCCATTAAATTGAAATTGATAGGAAATTATGGGGGATGACGTGTTTTGTTTGTCGTCCCTAAAGCGTTCCAACTAATCCTAATCTTTCAGCATTTTGCTTCATGGCATCCAGCACAATTTGAAGGTGTTCATCGAGTGGAACGCCGAGTTGTCCTACACGATGTTCAATTTCAGTTCTATCGACTGGTGCGGCGAAGGCGCGATCTTTCCACTTCTTTTTGATAGATTTTAGCTCAAGATCGAGAATGCTTTTGCTGGGGCGCACTAGTACGACTGCGATGATAAATCCTGTTAGTTCATCGACGGCGACAAGCGTTTTTTCCATTGCGGATTCAGGGACTACGCCAGTAATTTCTTCCGCATGGGCGAGAATGGCACGGATGATTTCTTCGGAAACACTGCGTTCTCGCAAAATTTTAGAACCGACCACCGGATGCCCTTCAACAGCGACATCCGGGTATCTTTCATAGTCAAAGTCATGTAGCAGCCCCACCATGCCCCAAATCTCAGGGTCGCCATTAAAGCGTGGGGCATAAGCCCGCATCGCGGTTTCCACCGCCAGCATATGTCGCCGGAGCGATTCACTGGCGGTAAATTCTTCCATCAAGGCTAGAGCTTGCTCACGATTCATAAAAATTGGCCTTAGCTTCCGGGACTATAAACTAAAACGCTGATGTCAATCGGTTCGCCGATGGTGATTTGCCCCGGTGTATAGAGCTGCCATGAGCCTACCCAAGGGACATTACGCCCATTTTCAAAGCCGCCAGCCGCAGGTGTGCGTCCTTGGAAGACCAAATCGACTTCACTACCGATAGGGACGACCTCCCGAATAAAAATGCGGGGACCCGCATCGAAGTCTTCACCGCTTCCCGTAATAAAGGTCAGCGATGTATTGCGTTCCCAATCGCATGTACCTGTATTGAGTAGGGTAATTGTGCGCTCATAAGCTGTGTTGGTCGTGATGAAACCGCCCTCTTCACCGTCGGCGGGAACTTGGTCGATGATGGCATAATCAAATTCGCAAGCGGCAAATGTGGCGGTAAGCTGCGCGGCACGAGTCACGGTGCTGTTAGGCGTTGCTGTTGGGGTTATTGTGCTTCCTGTGACCACTGCTTCGGCTAAGTCTGTAGGTGTGGAAGTTTCGCTTACGGTTGCTTCGGCGAGTGTGGGGGTTGGCGAAGGAGACGGCGTTGCCGTCTGCGTTTCGGTTGGTGTCGAACTCGCTGTTGCAGTGGAAGTTAGGGTTTGTGTGGCGGTTGCCGTCGCGGTTGATATGGGCGTAGGTGTCTCGCTTGAGACAGAATCAAGGAATGAAAGTGAAGGGAAAACGCCCCTTTGTGCGCCGACCAAATAACCGCCACCGATTACGCCAATCCCGAACAGCAGAATCAGCAGCAGAAGGGGCCAATTAGGGCCTTTGGATCGGCTGTTATTGCGCCCAACAAACGAAGGTATAGGCTGTGAGGGTGCATCTTGAGCGCTTAGGCGCATAGTTGGACGATCTGGACTTTCATTGGGTCGGCTGGGGCGTTTTTCCAGCGGAGGGAGCGAGACCACTGGCGGCGCGGACGAAATCGGTTTAACCTGCCCAGATTTGAGATCGGCCTCAAATGCTTCAATATCCTCAATCAGTTCATTGGCATTTTGATAGCGTACTTCTGGGTTTTTCGCCATCAGACGATCAATGATGTCATCCACCTGCAAAGGTAAAGCTGGGTTAATCATGTGTGCAGAGGGGATAGCCTCGTTGACATGTTTTAGAACCAGTGCCAAGGGGGTATCTGCGTCGTAGGGCAGCTCACCCGTAAGCATTTGGTAAAAAATGATGCCGAGTGAATAAAGATCGGAACGCTCATCACCTGTCTCGCCTACACCTTGTTCGGGTGCCATATAGGCAGGCGTACCGATTAAGCCACCCGTCATCGTAAACTGAGAGCCGGTGACAATCTTAGCGATACCGAAATCAGTCAACACGACGCGATCAGCTTCAACCTTGTCGATCATCAGATTAGCGGGTTTTACGTCACGGTGAATCATCCCGGCGCGATGAGCGTAAGAGAGCGCGTTGGCGGCCTCACGGGTAATACGTAGCACTTCAGTGAGTGCCATGCGCTCGCCCTTTTGTTCCAATTCATACAGGCGATCTTTTAGGGTTTCGCCGTTTACAAGCTCCATGACCATGTAGTAGCTTTCGTCGAGGGGGTCATAGTCGAAATCGTAAACATGCACAATATTGGGATGCTTGAGGCGGGCGATATTTTGCGCCTCACGTTCAAAGCGTGTTTTAAATTCGGTATCTTCCGCCAAGAACTTATGTAATATTTTGATCGCCACATAGCGGTCAAGGCTAGGATGATAGGCGCGGTAGACTTCTGCCATACCGCCTCGTCCCAGGCGCTCTATGATTTCGTATTTGCCAAGAATTCGTTTCACAAGTCGCCTAACGTTGGTAAGAAAATGAAGTCAAAAAAGTGATAACGCGGTTAGTATACTTCATCTTGGGCGTAGTCTCAATTAACAAACCATCCCAGAAATGTTACATTTTTTGAAAGACAGAGGAGTAGTTTAACACCTTGCAGCGCTTTTAAGCTAAGAGGATTGCTCAAAGTTATCTTTGTTATAGGGACAAGGTAAGGTATAAAAAATGCCTCGTCCCTGATGTTTATAACAGACTCGTTTTTATCAGCCGCCTGCTGCGATTCCTTGAATACCACCTTCGGTCATTTGCCGAGCGTCAAGGGCTTTACGGGCTTCTTCATCCGTCATGTAGCCAAGTTCGACTACCACTTCACGTAGGCTGCGATTTTCTTTAAGCGACTTTTTGGCAACTTCCGCACCCTTGTTATAACCGATGATAGGATTGAGGGCAGTGACGAGGATGGGATTTTTCTCTAGCCAATGCTCGGCTTGTTCACGATTGGCGATGAGGCCCACGACGCATTTATCGGTGAAGGCATTGACCGCGCCGATCATCACGTGCATCATCTCAAACAGATTATGCGCGATGATGGGCATCATGACGTTAAGTTCAAGCTGTCCGGCTTGTGCCGCGAGCGTGACGGTCAAATCATTGCCCATGATATGGAACATCGCCATATTCAGCATCTCTGCCAGCACGGGATTGACTTTCCCCGGCATGATCGACGATCCCGGTTGTACGGTAGGGCAGGTGAGTTCGCCTAAACCTGTCGTGGGGCCACTTGAGAGCAGGCGAATGTCGTTAGCGATGCGGGTAAAATCCTGTGCGACGGTTTTGATGGCGCTGGAGAAAAAGACAGCATCTGAATGCGACTGCATCGACTCAAACAAATCGTCCGATTCGTAGAGCGTGATGCCTGTGAGTTCGCTTAATTTTTGTACCATACGCGTGTGATATTCAGGATGGGCGTTTAATCCTGAACCGTTAGCAGTGCCGCCGATTCCGAGACGGCGCACACCTTCGGATGCCATTTGGAGTTTTTCAATATCGCGTTCAATTGCTTTCGCCCACGCACCGACTTCTTGCCCTAAGCGCACGGGAACGGCATCCTGTAAATGAGTGCGCCCGCTTTTGACGATCTCGTCCCATTCAACGGCCTTGACCTTAAACGCATCGGCGCAGCGCTGTAAACTGGCGATCAATTCATCGAAGCGCCAGAGCGCACCCAGCCGAATCGCTGTCGGAATGGTGTCGTTAGTGCTTTGTGCCATATTGACATGATCGTTGGGATTAACGGGCTTTTTGGAATCATCGAGTTTAAAGCCGAGGATTTCACTGGCGCGGTTGGCAATCACCTCATTGGAATTCATGTTGTGCGAAGTGCCTGCGCCTGCTTGGAAGGGGTCAACCACAAATTGATCGTTGAAGCGGCCTGCGATGACTTCATCAGCAGCTTGCATGATGGCATCCGCGAGTTCGGCATCCAGCAGGCCGAGGTCTTTATGCACTTCGGCAGCGGCGCGTTTGATGGTCGCCATGCTCCAGATAAAAGCAGGGTAGGGCTTCATGCCTGTGATGGGGAAATTCATCACGGCACGTTGTGTTTGGGCGGCGTAATAGGCGTTGGCAGGGACTTGCATCTCGCCGAGAGAATCTTTTTCAATACGATAGTCGGTCATTATTTTGATGTCTCCTGAAAAGGGTTTTAGCATTTGATATTAAAGAAAAACAGTTGGTTGAAGTCCGATTTTACCCCTCAACATGAACACAAAAAAGGCGCTACTTTTCAGCAACGCCTTTTTGACTTAACAATCGCTTTTTCTATTTACTTCACGGCGGCGTAGCGATTGGCGACTTCCGGCCAATTCACCACATTCCAGAAGGCATCGACATAATCGGGGCGGCGGTTCTGATAGTTCAGATAGTAAGCATGTTCCCATACATCAAGGCCGAGGATGGGGGTATGACCGTCCATCAAAGGCGAATCTTGATTAGCAGTGGAGATCAATTCTAACGCACCACTCGCGCTGACGACCAGCCATACCCAACCAGAGCCGAAGCGTCCGGTGGCGGCGGTTTTAAACTGCGCTTTAAAGTCATCAAAGCTGCCAAATTTGGAAGTGATGGCATCAGCGAGTTCACCGGAAGGTGCGCCGCCAGCATTGGGCGCAAGAATCGTCCAGAACAGGGAGTGGTTGGCATGACCGCCAGCGTTATTTCGTAGGACAGTTTTTGCAACTTCGGGAACGGTGCTGAAATTCTTGAGCAAGTCTTCGACAGAGTGCGCGGCAAGGTCGGGATGGCCTTCCAGCGCTTTGTTGGCGTTGGTGATATAGGCTTGATGATGTTTGCTGTGATGGATTTCCATCGTGCGAGCGTCAATGTGGGGTTCAAGCGCGTCATAAGCATAAGGCAGAGCGGGTAATTCGTAGGCCATGAGAGTCTCCTTTTAATTGAGGTAGGCTTACTAAAACACTTCGTAATGGTAACATAGGCTGCGTTAGAATCGAACAAAATTAGGTCAGGCAATCGTGAGAGGACGCTTAAAAAGAGCAGATCGTTTCACGGTTGTGTTGAAAATCAGTGGATATATCCATTTCTTTAGGATGTTTGTTACAATTCTACTCATTCTGCATAGGAAATTTTATGACCCTCTCTACAAAAACGGCCTCTGAAAAGAAGGTTACTTCGGCTTATATTTTTCTAGCAATTGGTATTTTAGCGGTTTCGATGGCGGCGATCTTTATCCGCCTTGCTCAGCAGGAAGGTGTTCCATCGCTGCTGATTGCCGCGGGACGGCTTGGGATTGCAACGTTGATTTTGACTCCACTCACGCTGAGGAGTGCGGATTATCGCGCACAGATTTATCAACTAAGCCGCTTAGACCGGGTGCTGGTGGTAGTCTCAGGATTCTTTTTAGCGCTGCATTTTGCTACTTGGGTGACTTCGCTTGAATATACCAGTGTGCTGATTAGCGTCGTCTTGGTGACGACCTCTCCCATTTGGGTGGCTTTGTTAGAAGTTTTCGTGCTGCGAGCGAGGATGACCCGCCTAGTCGTGATTGGGCTGGTTGTAGCTCTGATGGGCGGCTTGCTTATTGGATCAACGGGTGCAAATGCCCAGGTTGACTCAGATAATACGCTGCTTGGCGGCGCTTTGTCACTCATCGGCGCGATCACGGTTGCCGTTTATTTAATTATTGGGCGGCGGTTGCGACCTCATTTATCACTCGCGCCGTATATCTGGATGGTGTATGGCAGTGCAGCGTTAATTTTGACGGCGGCGATACTATTCACCGGTACGCAGATTACAGGTTATAGTACGGCGGCCTATTTATTGCTGCTGGCGGTGGCGTTATTTCCGCAGTTGATCGGGCATACGTCGTTCAATTATGCGCTGGCTTATCTTCCGGCGACGGTTGTGAGCGTAACCACACAAGCAGAACCCATTGGCAGCGCAATTATCGCAATTATTGTCTTTTCGGAAATCCCAGGCATCGGACAAATTTTAGGCAGCGCGGTGCTTTTGTTCGGGGTTTTGTTAGCGAGTTTAGGGCAAAAACAATCCCCTTCGGAAATTATTGAGACCGTTGAGGCATAAGTCACTTTGGCACAAACAACTATTGATGTAATCAAACCTGTGTCTGTCAAACATTCCCATCGAGATGGCTATGTGAGTCTTGCTGTTGCTATCGGTGCTGCTGCCGTTTCATCGAATCTTATTCGGTTGGCGCAGCAGGGCGGTGTGCCCTCATTGATGGTCGCTGCACTGCGTTTGCTATTGGCAGTCATCATTTTGACCCCGTTTGTGCTGCGGCGTTATGGCGATCAGCTACGGACGGTGACACGCCGTGAGATGACCCTGATGGCGGTGGCTGGTTTTTGGCTGGCGGTGCATTTCGCCACTTTTATTACTGCATTGGAATATACCAGTGTCTTGATTGTCAGTGTCTTGGTGATGACTAATCCGCTGTGGGTGGCGCTTTTAGAGGCGCTTTTCTTTAAAGCCAAACCCTCATCAATGGTATGGACGGGACTGCTTTATGTGATGGCGGGCGGTGGCATGATTGCGTTTGGCGGGAAAACCAGCATCGGGTTAGGGACTAATCCTGTTTTGGGAGCGCTGTTGGCGGTAGCTGGTGCGATTGCCGGATCGATTTATATGCTGGTAGGACGAGAAGTTCGCGCCCGGATTTCTCTTATGCCATACGTGTGGATCGTATATGGGTGGGGCGCAGGTTTCTCGCTGTTGTTAGTACTCTTAACGGGGACTCCAATTAAGGGCAGTGCAGAAGGCTATTTCTGGGTCGTCATGATCGCTGTCATCGCCCAACTTATGGGACACTCCGCGATCAATAGCGCCCTTCGTTACTTCGCTGCAACCTACGTGAGTATCCTATCGCAAATTGCAGTTGTATTGAGCGCGATTGTGGCGTTTTTCTTATTTGGCGAGATTCCGCGACCCTTGCAACTCCTGGGCAGCGCGACTATTTTAGCGGGTGTTATCCTGGCTAATCTCGGTCAACGCAAATCACAATTGAATCACGACACGGGTGAGGACGAGGAGATTCAATTGTAATAAATACCAAGATTTTCGCTCGCTGCATTATGAACAAGGGATTCATGTTCTTTTGAGAAGATAATAGGGTCATCCATCATCAATGTGTGCGACCTTGACGGGAACGACCTGTATGTCGTTCCCTACAATTACCCAATTGATTTTTTAAGCTGCATGAACCCCTTTTGTTGTAGGGAAAATATCCAGTAATGGTGAAAGTCCTAAAATTGGGTGGTGCGCCCCTATTTATAGTTTCAATCAATACTGAACGTGGACGGGCGTACCGTAATCTGCCCACTCGTAAAACCATAGTGCATCGGCGTTGGTCAAATTGACACAACCGTGACTCATCGGTTGACCAAAGTTATTGTGCCAATACGTGCCGTGCAGTGAATACCCCTGATAAAAATAGAGAACCCATTCGACATTCGGCAGAGAATAACCTGGTCCACTCATGGTTTGTGAGCGAATTTTGCTATAGACCGAAAAATCACCCACGACGGTTGGCGTGGCCGGGAGTCCGGTTGAGCCGAGTGCGCTGTAAACCAAGACACCATTTTCATAAGCGTAGGCACGAGAATCGCTTAAATCCACCACAATTTGCCTGCCGACGGTGATGGTTGCGCCGGGACCGCTGATGATGGGCGCGATTACGCCTAAATCGTCTACGCTGCCATCAGCATTTATCGTTGGGATAATCAACGTTTGTCCGGCATAAAGCTGATCGGCATTGACCATACCATTAACTTGCGCCAAGATCGTCCAACTCATCCCGTAGCGCTCGGCAATTTGAGCGAGATGTTCGCCTGGTTGCACGACATAAGTCGTATTTGAACTCGGTGCGGCGACAGCCACAAAATTCGGCGCTGTTTCGACAGGCGCTGGATCGGCTACTCCTGCATTGACCGACTCCACTGTCCAGACCGTGAGTTGATCGCCGCGACGGATACGGTTAGGATTGGTGATGTTATTTGATTGGATGAGCTGATCGACGGTAATGCCGTATTGTTGAGCAATGAGGGTCAGGCTTTCGCCGGGTTGGACGATGTGAATCGTGGGGGTGCCAGCGACCAATGGATTTTCGACCACTGCGCTGGCATCTGGGACGCTTAAACCGGGGATGGTCAAGACTTGCCCGGCATAAATTTGGCTTTGGTTGGTGATATTGTTGACTTGCGCGAGTTCATTCATATCAATGCCATAACGCAAGGCGATACGATAAAGATTTTCCCCAGCTTGCACCGTATGGGTGACTGGCGTATCTTGAGCCAATAGACTAAATGATCCCAACATCAGTGCTGCAAAAACTATCAGCACTATCAAGCCATGTAAAAAAGAGCGATTGCGTGACATTGTTTTATCTCTCCATTAAGATAGGATATTATGCCTATAGCATAGTCGAAATAGGAATTTTTGGCAGCAGTTTGGGTAAGAATATCCCAACTTTGCACGAAGTTGGATAATTGCCCATCGCTATGTTTATCTGTACAATCGATTTCGGCTGCATAGAGAGGTGTTTGAATGTTATTACGCGCATATCGAATAACAGATCGCTTGGGATTAGTCATCCTAAAAATGAGTGTTGGCCTTAGCGCTGCGCTCCTTGATGGGGTACAGATTCTTTTAGGGTCTGGCGCAGGTATTTTTGGGACATTTTTTACTCGCCTTGCTGGGATTATTCTAGCGATTGCGCTTTTTCTCTGGTCGATTGTGCGCGGAATCGGGAAGATGATCTGGCGCTTGATGATGGCGCTTTTTGGCTTGTTAGGGATTGCTACAACGCGCATGGCTCAATCTGGGGGACGTTCTACCGGGCAAGCAGTTCGCAGCGCACAAGGGGCAGCCTCTGATGCGATGGCGCGACAAGCAGCACGGGCAGAAATGGAAGTGGGGTTAGCGGAAGACCCGTTACGGGCGCAAAATCGCGCTTTGAGTGGATTGGTTGTGATTGCTTTGGCGGCGCTCGTTGTTGCCGTTATTTGGGCAACTTCACGGCCTGACGAAACACCTTTTGGCACTGTTGTGAACGATAGCAATGTGAACCTCAGCGCGAGTAATGCGACTGCCGCGCCGACGGTTCCTGGTGGCGTACTGTTAGCGACTCCTGTGCCGACGGCAACACAACTGCCAGAAGTTTTACAGGTGCGGGGCAGTTTAGCATTTGTCGCTCGTGAGGGAGCGCAGCAAGACATTTGGGCGGTTTCTGTGGGCGGGACGAATGCGATTCGGCTGACGAATAATCCAGCGGATGAACGTGACCCGTCGTGGTCGCCTGATGGTCAGCGTTTGGCATATTCCTCCCATAAAGATGGCAATTGGGAGATTTATATCCAAACTCTCGTAGGTGATGAACCAACCCGCATGACTTACGATCTTTCATTTCAAGCCAATCCTGTTTGGAGTCCTGATGCGGCTTATCTGGCTTATGAGAGCTACTTGGGTGACAATTTAGATATTTATGTGATGAGTTTGATTGATACCACAACGCCGCCCCGTCCGCTGCCATCTTCGACACTCGCGCCGGAATTTTCTCCTGCGTGGTCGCCTGATGGACGGCGGATTGCTTATACCTCTTGGCAAGACGGCAATCAAGAGATTTATGTGTTTTCGTTGGACACTTTGGAAGCAGCTAACCTAACGAATACGCCTGAACGTAATGAAGATTATGCTGCATGGAGTCCTGACGGAAATTTAATTGCGTACAGTGGGGTTGATGGAGGGATCGAAAAAGTATTCATTAAATCTGCTAACGATCCCAATTCTGCCGCGCAAGTCTTTCGGGGTGGAAGGATGCCTTTTTGGTCGCCGGACGGCAACAGCCTTGTGTATGTGGTGGATTCGTTTGAAGGGACGCAGTTCATCGTCGAACCTTATCAAAATGAAGGATTGGCGACACCGATTATGGCAGTTCTGCTTCCGGCAGTTGACCCAACATGGACGACAGCCGCACTCCCAGCCGCGCTGGTGAATGCTGGTGGGCTTCCTCCGGCTGTGAGCGAACCATTGTATCGGGAACAGTTCAGTACCGCCGATGCCCAGCCTTTATATCGCTTGGCAGCGATCAATAATGTGAGTGGGCTTCAATCACCTTTTCTTGCGGATCGTGTGAATGATTCTTTTAATGCGCTCCGGGCGATGGTTGCACAACAAGCTGGATTGGACTTCTTGGGGCAGTTAGAAGCCGCCCTGTTGGATATAAATACGCTGCCGCAGCCAGGCGAAGAACGGCGTAGTTGGCTAAAAACAGGTCGGGCGTTTTCGATCAATCGCAATTTGTTGTTTGGGGGTTTTCCTGTGCCGATTGAAGTCGTGCGGGAGGATACTGATCTTGAGACATCTTGGCGTGTGTATATTCGCGTGTCGGAAGATGCTCAATCCGGGCAGTTGGGCGAGCCACTGCGCCGGATGCCTTGGCAATTTGCTAACAGCGCACAAGGCGATGTTGAGGCTTATGATCAAGGCGGACGCTTACAGGCGCAAATGCCCGCCGGATATTATATCGATTTTACCCAGCTTATATTGGATTATGGCTGGCAGCGGATGCCTGCTGGCGCGGATTGGCGGGCGAATGCGTTAGCGAGAAATTATTGGATATTCTATAAACCAGATAGGCTGACATGGTATGACGCAATGCGTGAAATCTGGCCTGATGGACAGCTCATTAACTTCCGTCCGACGGATGTGCCGCTGCCAGCACCAACGCCGACGGTTGAAACAGGTTCGGGAGGATAAGGCTAAATGTCAAATCGTAAACGCGGACACAGTGCAAATCGTCGTGCCGGAGGTCTGCCCACGGTTTTAGTGCTGCTGATTACTTTTGGTGGTTTTGGGTATTTGTTGTGGCAGAATTCAGAAGCAGGCGCACCGCTGCAAGCTGTTGTTCCTACACAGTCCGCCCCTACTGAGGAAATTAACCCTTGGGGCGAAGTGCTGCGTGATGGATTTGGTGAAAATAGTACGCCGCTGCCAACCATTCCGATTCCAACTGAGCTATATGTACCGCCGACTTTACCGGGCGGCGACTTGCCGACCATTACACCCTTTGCGGCGGCGAATTTGAGTACACAAACTTTTGTTGAAACCGGACCCGTGAGTGTAGGGATAGTGCCAAGCCTGCCGCCAGCGACAGCGGAAAATGGCAGTGTACTTTTAAGCGCTGGAACCGCGATATTGGCGACAGTGCAGTCTGTTCCTACACCTAATCTGACTTGGCAGCCACCGCCGTTACAACCTCCGCTTAATCGTGATCCGCAAGGGCGCGACCATTATTTTTTCATCCGGCCAGTTGATTCTAATGCCGCGAACTTTGGCATTTTCTATTATTCGTATGGCTCTGATGGGCAGCAGGAGGCCAATCCGCTGCGTGTGCATCATGGAATCGATATGTCTAATCCAGTAGGGCAGACGATTCGGGCGGGACTCTCCGGCACCGTTGTTTTTGCGTCCTCGGTTGAAGACCCGTATTTTCAGAATACATTCAGTTACGGCAATGTGGTCGTGATTGAGCATGATTATGGCTGGCTGGGGAATCGGCTTTTCTCGCTTTATGCCCATTTGCAAGAGGCAGTGGTGCAAACCGGACAATATGTCACAACTGGACAAGCGATTGGCATTAATGGCAATACGGGGCAGGTCACGGGCCCGCACGTCCATTTTGAAGTGCGTATGACCAGCAGCCCAGATGCAATTCCCCAATATGGCGAGACGTACAATCCTTTATTGTGGATGGTGCCTTATGTTGGGCATGGCACGATTGCAGGGCTGTTGGTAGATGAACGCGGTGACACGTTAGATGATTATGATATAACGCTGCGGAATGTCTCTACAACGCTTTTACAGTCCACGACTACGACCTATATTTTTGACGATACCGTCAATCAAGTGAATCCTGACCCAAATTGGGGGGAGAATTTTGTCTTTGGTGATGTGCCTGTAGGCCGTTATGAGGTAGTTGCTACGGTGAATGGGCTGAGGGTCGCGGCGACAGTGACGGTCTCCGAAGGGATGACGAGTTTTGTGGATTTACGCCCGAATCAGCCGGATGTCGCGCTCGCGCCGGGTACTGGTGCGGTTTTACCCTCGACCCCTGCATCCACTCTGCCCGCCACACCGCCGGGCGGATAACGGTGGGTAAGCGTAGGGGTTATATCCATAGCGATTATGAACTTTATGGGCTAAACTTGATTCTGCAACACTTTTACTCGTTGATTTGAGGAGACATGCTTCATGCGTGGTTGTGTCACTCCTATACGGTGCGGCCTATCCATCGGACGCTGGCTGCCGTTGTTCATAATTGTGCTGTTTGTATCGCTCTCGTTAGCGCAGGACGCAAGCCGCACACTTTCTTCTGGTGTTCCAGTGGTAGGGATATTGGACGCTGAAACCCCTGCCCAAGTTTATAACTTTACAGCCACAATGGGCGACAGCGTTTCATTGGCGATAGCTTCTGATGAAGGCTTGGTGCTTACAGCAATTTTGACGGATGGGCAGGGCAATATTCTTGGTCAGTCCACTGATGCAACTGCTTCAGGGCAGGTACTGCTGGCTGGGGTCGAGATCAGCACGAGCAGTATTTATTATGTGACGATTTTTCCGGCTGCGGGCGTGGAAAATGTCATAGAGGGTAATTTTACTTTAACCCTGTTAATCGCAGGCGCAGAGATTGTATCGACGACAGTTGCAGAGGTGACTGCACAACCCGAAGCGACATCGGAAGCAACCTCACCTGTTGAAACGACTGTTCCAGAAACATTTTCTGTGGGGCAAACCCTCCTCAGCGGCGGCGGCATTCAGGCCGATTTGCGTTGGAATTCCGACGATGATTTGAATTTGCAAGTGCGCGACCCCGCTGGCGAGACCTTGTTTTGGGATTCTCGAATCACTAACAGCGGCGGTACGTTTGGCTTTGATGTGAATGGATTATGCGAAGTTTTGACGGCAACGGATAATGTTGAAACTGCATCATGGCCTGTGGGACCTGTAGCGACAGGGAGCTATGAGGTGCTGGTCTATTATCGCCAATCGTGCGGCGATACGAGTGATCTGGTTAACTTCACTTTAGATATTTCGGTTAATGGCGTTCCCCTCACGCCAGTGGCTGGCAATGTGCTGCCGCCGCTTCCGGGAACGGATAGTGTGTATATCACGAGCTTTAAGATTGTTGATGATGGCAGTGCTACTGCTGGATTGGGCGGCCCGTATATTGATACACGGACTCTCGATGTTGCTCCGGCGGATTTAATTGAGCAGGCGACGCAGACATTGACGATTGAGTCCCCCGTCACTGGCCTCATTACCAATGAGCAGCCGTACCAGACCTATCGTTTTGACGGGACTTCGGGACAAGCCATTTCGATTTCGATGACCCGCGACCTTGGAAGCCTAGATACACTGCTGCTGATATTGGATTCGGCGGGGAATGTGGTGGATGGTAACGACGATATCGAAGTGCCAGTTAATACCAACTCGGCTTTGAATTTACTGCGACTACCTGCAACCGATACCTATACGATTGTGGCTTCGCGTTACGGTAAGACTGTTGGTGGCACGGAAGGCACGTATTCACTGGTGGTTTCTGGGCAGACATCGCTGGTTCTGCCGCAGGAAGTGGTTAATCTTAACCTCCCGCAGGGGGATATTCAGATCACGCTCACTTGGAATACCGGGGCGGATTTGCGCCTGCTTGTGCGTGACCCGGCCTTAAATTCGATTTTTAATGACGAGCCGACTTCTCCGACAGGGGGACGTTTGCAAGAGGTGGGCAATTTGAATTGCACCCCATCTTTAAGCACAACGCCTGTCTCATACATCTATTGGCCTCCGGGCTTGCTGCGGATTGGCTCGTATGAAGTTGATGTTTTCCATCGGAATGAGTGCAGCGATACAGCACCGGTGACGTTTAATCTTTATGTGTCGGTATTGGGGCAGTTGGTCTTTACCCAGACCGGAACGTTAACGCTCGGTCAGCGTTATTTGACTAGCTTCAATATTGCCGATACTGAAGGTAATACAGCGTTCAACGACGGTGGTTTAATCAGCGACAGCACCGCCTTGAACTATCAGGCTGACCTCGCCTCTGCTGTAAGTGTTACAACCGATCAGCGGGTGACGGGGACGATCACTAATGATAATACCTTTGACCTTTACACGTTTGAAGGGCAAGCCGGCGATGTTGTGACCGTTAGCTTGAATAACTCGAATGGTAATCTTGACCCGCTGTTATATTTAGTGGGCCCAAATGGGATTGAAATCGCTAATAATGACGATTCTAACGAGACGACCAATTCCCTGATTAGCTCCATCCTCCTCACAGAAGATGGTACATATACGGTGATCGCAACCCGTTTTGGGGCGCAATTCGGCGGAACAACGGGTGCATACAACCTATTGCTGCGAATTGACCGTCCATAATTGCCCCATTTCTTGTAAATAGCCAGAAACAGGTCTGGAAATAGGCCAGCAATTCCGCTATACTTCAAACCTATAACTAACCACGATCTGCCGGGTGAAGAACTTACCCGGTAGATTCTGTGTCTGTTTAGCAATATAAGCCCAAAAAACTGACGAAAGTGTTTGTGGATGAAATTCCGCCTGATATTAACTGCTGCTGCTCTCATGATTCTAGCGGCTTGTGGTCCCACCCCTGAGTTAAGAAATGAAAACTTTCTTCGTGACACAAGTTTCCTCACTGATGAACCCTGTGGTGCGCCTTGTTGGAGAGGCATTACACCGGGTGAAACCGCATGGAATGACGCTTTGACGATTATTGAAGATGATGTGACGTTGGATGAGCTAAAAACCGAAAGCAGCGAAAATAGCCCCATTATCGGTGCGGTGTGGTCGCAGAAAGACGGCGATGGCTGCTGCCAGATGTATACCGAAGAGGGCGATACGGTTGATATTATCATCTTACAAACCGCGCCGGATGCCACATTAGGTCAGGTTATCGAAAAATGGGGTGAACCCACCTATGCTGTTGGCGAGCCGTTTTCCGACGATCAGGCCGTATTCAGCCTGTTTTACCCCGATATTCCGATGCTGGTCTATGCTTTTGTGGCTGGCGAGGCGGGTGAATTAAGTGATGCGAGCGAGATCATTGGTTTTGGCTATTTCGCGCCGGATCGTATGGATTTATTGTTACAGGCCAGCAGCCTGCATATATGGGAAGGGTATCAATCTTTCGCTGATTACATGAACAGCGAATTTGAGGTCACACCGAGCATTACGCTGACACCTATCCCAGAAAATTAATGAGCGACTTCTTGCCGGGTTTGTTCCGGCGTGATCTAACCACCTATTAGAGAGTGAGGAGCAGGGCGATGAGCGAAGATGTAAAAACTGAAGCCCCCAGTTCAATTGATGAATTGAAGACTGCAATGGCACTGAAGGGTACCGTGAAGCGTTTGGAATTATATGGGGCGTTTGTCGATATTGGCTTAAAGCAAGATGGCCTGCTGCATATTTCGCAGTTGGGGAAGCCAAATGTCCGCAATGTGGAAGATGTGGTCAAACCGGGCGATCAGGTAACAGTCTATGTTCTGAAGGTCGATTCGGCAGCAGGACGGGTGGCGCTTTCTTTGGTCGAGCCGCCTGCGGTGAATGTCGAGGACATCAAAGAGGGCGACATCATCAAAGGCAAAGTGGTTCGGATTGAGCCTTACGGTGTTTTTGTGGATATTGGCGCGGAACGTGCAGGTATGGTGCATGTCTCCGAATTGGCGGATGGTTACGTAAAGTCACCTTCTGATCTCGTCAAAATTGGACAGGAAGTCGATGTGCGTGTCATCAAGGTTTCTCGTAAGAAGAAACAAATGCAGATCGACCTGAGCATGAAGCAGCCGCAGGAACGGATTGAAATTGTCGCTCCTGAAGAGGATGAAGAAGAATCCCCAACGGCAATGGCGATGGCACTGCGTAAAGCCATGCGGAGCGATCGTGACAACGCGAGTAATGATGACGCTTATCAAGATGAATATCAAGAAATGCTGCGGATGTCTCGCGGGCGCAACAATAAGAAAGACAAGCGCCGTAACCGCAATCAGCAAGATGATATTATTCAGCGTACCCTCCGTAATCACTCGTCAAACTGAAAAACTAAGCCGCACACCGGGAAACTGGTGTTAACGATGACCGCCCCCATAAGCCAGGGAAAATTCCCCCTGAGTTATGCGGGTGGTTTCAGTTTAAAGCTGGATGGCTTTATGATGGATGTCGTTTATTTGACCTGCGCTTTTGGGAGCCTTGATGAGCCAATTAATTAACCTGCTCACAGATATGAAAAATGAGATTGAAGGTTTAGCCGAGCATCTCCATGTTAATGAGAAGGCACAAAAAGCGGATTCGTTGGAACAGCAAGCCACTGCGTCCGATTTTTGGAGTAACCCTGAGTCTGCTCAAAAGACGATGCAAGAGATGGCGCGGCTGCGAACCGAGATCGAGCCTTGGCAGAAGATGGTGACGCGCATTAATGACGCTTTGGAGCTGGCGGAACTCGATGATCCTGAGCTGATACCCGAACTTGAAGAAGAGGTTGCGTTTCTTTCTAAACAGATCGGGAAGATGTCACTTCAAGCTATATTAAGTGGTACTTATGACGGCGAAAACGCGATTTTTGCCATTCATGCGGGCGCAGGTGGTACAGAAGCACAGGACTGGACACAGATGCTTGAGCGCATGTATTTGCGTTGGGCGGAGCAAACTGGCTATAAAGTGGAAATCATTGATCGCAGTGACGGGGAAGAAGCCGGGCTAAAAAGCGTAACAATGAGCATTCAGGGTCCCTATGCCTTTGGCTGGCTGCGTAGCGAACAGGGCGTACATCGTCTGGTGCGGATTAGCCCGTTTGATGGCTCCAGCCGCCGCCACACCTCTTTTGCAAAAGTCGAATTGTGGCCTGATATTCAGGGTGAGATCGATATTGAGATCAATATGGAACGGGATGTTCGCATTGATACCTATCGTTCCAGTGGGGCTGGCGGACAGAACGTTCAGAAGAACGATACGGCGGTTCGGATGACCCATATTCCAACTGGGATCGTCGTACAATGTCAGAATCAGCGCAGTCAGCTACAAAACCGTGAACGTGCCTTACAGATTTTGAAGGCGCGGTTGTTCGAGATGGAACGTAAGAAAAAAGAGGCGGAACTTTCTGCGCTTAAGGGTGAGAATGTTGACGCGGGGTGGGGCAATCAAATTCGGTCTTATGTATTGCATCCCTATCAAATGGTCAAAGATCATCGCACGGATTATGAAACAGGCAATACGGGTGCCGTCCTTGATGGACGTTTGAATGATTTTATGGAAGCGTATTTGCGGACGCACATTCCGCCTGCGACGAATCATGATATGAACGTGGCCTCCTAACAACTTGACAGAAAAAAGTATCGCGTTTATCATCTTGTTAAGCTAATATCCGAATTTAACGCCTACTTGACAAGCAAGTACAAGGTGGTATACTCTATACTACCTATGATGACTGATATGTGCTTCCAAACCACAAGAAACCCAGCGTTGGGAAACTATCCCCAATCGCTATTTTGTTGTCTACAGCACATGTAGTAGTAAACCCACAAGTCTTTAAATAGCAACTCCTCGAAATGTACTTTTATCGTGTTAACGCACAGGAGGAAATGCCTTGGAGGCGAAAGAATTCAGCGCACTCCGCATCAGCCTTGCGTCGCCAGATCAAATTCGTTCTTGGTCTTACGGCGAAGTCACCAAGCCAGAGACGATTAATTATCGTCGCCTGCGCCCGGAAAAAGATGGTTTGTTTTGTGAAGCAATCTTCGGCCCTACACGCGATTGGCAGTGTTATTGCGGGAAGTATAAAAACATTCGCTATCGCGGCATTATCTGCGATAAATGCGGTGTTGAAGTTACCCGAGCTTCGGTGCGCCGTGAACGCATGGGGCATATTGAGCTTGCCGCGCCGGTTGCCCATGTTTGGTATACGCGCCGTGTCCCAAGTTATTTGGGGCTGCTGCTCGATATTAGCCGCCGCAACTTAGATCGCGTTCTGTATTTTGCCCAATATGTCGTGACGAGTGTGGATGAGGATGCCCGTTTAAAGGCGCTCAACCGCATCAAGAAAGAACTGGAATCAAAAGAGCAAGAACTCGGTGGCGACATCGAAGAACATATGCAGGCCATTCGCGGCGAACGCGATCAGGTGCTTGACCAGTTTGAAGGCCGTGCTGAGTCAGTGAATAAGCATTTTGATGAAGAACTTGCCCGCCTGAGCGATCAAGTAGTGCAAGAGGCACAGTATGTTCAGGGGCGCGTTGAATCGCTGCTTGGGCAAACCTCGCCTTCCGACATCAATTTTGAAAGCACCGACATGGTGATTGTCGCACGGGGTGAATTGGTCACGAATGATCACATCGCCCGTATTCAGGGGATTGTTAACAATACCTTGAGCGACATCCAGAGTGACATTGAAGACCTGCGCCAGCAAGAACTCGACAACCTGAATGTGGAAGCAGATACGGTGACCAATTCGGCGGCGCGTGGGTTGGAAGACCAACTCAGCGAGTTGGATACCCGTATGATTACGATTCGGCAATCTGCGGAAAAAGCACGGCAGGAACTTAAAGAACTGCATGTGCTGCAATTCCTTTCCGAGTCGCGTTATCGTGAACTGCGGAGCAAATATGGTCAAGTGTTTAAAGCCGACATGGGCGCGGAAGCGTTCTATGATATTCTCGGCGGCTTGAACCTCGATAAAATGGCGGAAGAACTCTGGCGCGAAGTACGCGAGACAAAATCTAAGCAGCGCAAGAAGAAGGCAACCAAGCGTCTACGCGTTGTGGAAAGCCTGCGTAAAAGTGAGAATCGTCCCGAATGGATGATCTTGACCGTGCTGCCTGTCATCCCGCCTGATTTGCGCCCGATGGTGCAGTTAGACGGTGGCCGTTTTGCGACGAGCGATTTGAATGATCTGTATCGGCGCGTGATTAATCGTAACAACCGCCTCAAGCATCTGCTCGAACTGGGTGCGCCCGATGTGATTGTCCGCAACGAAAAGCGTATGTTGCAGGAAGCTGTTGACAGCTTAATCGACAACAGCCAGCGCGGCAAAGCACTGAGCCGTCGTGGACGGCGCGAACTCAAATCCTTGAGCGATATGCTTAAAGGTAAGAAAGGGCGTTTTCGTCGGAATTTGCTCGGTAAACGTGTCGATTATTCTGGACGCTCGGTCATCGTTATTGGGCCAAAGCTCAAGTTGTATCAATGCGGTTTGCCGAAGACGATGGCGTTGGAACTGTATCGGCCTTTCGTCATCAGCCGTTTGGTGCGCTACAACTATGCTAGCAACGTAAAGGGTGCGAAACGCATCATTGAGCGTGAGAAGCCAGAAGTCTGGGAAGTGCTGGAAGAAGTCATCAAAGAACGTCCGGTACTTTTGAATCGTGCGCCGACGCTCCATCGTCTGGGTATTCAAGCGTTTGAGCCACAGCTTGTCGAAGGCAAGGCTATTCAAATCCATCCGCTGGTTTGCTCGGCCTTCAACGCCGATTTCGACGGCGATCAGATGGCGGTTCACGTTCCGTTGAGCGATAAAGCGGTTCAAGAAGCGCGTGATTTGATGCTCAGTACCAAGAATTTGTTGAAGCCAGCAGACGGTCAGCCGATTGTTGGGCCTTCCAAAGATATGGTGTTGGGTAACTATTATCTGACGATGGATCCAACCATTGAAGCGATTACGCTGAAAGAACGGGCTGACGAATTTCGTTCCATTGATAATATCTATGATGCTGATGTGAAGGTGGGTATCGCCTTCCGTTCCAACGGGTTCTATTTTGCCGTCAACCGCATTATTCCGGGAATGAAGGTTTTCGAGAACGTCACTGTGACGGACGAAAATGGACGTGTGAAGATCGTTGAAACGGCGATTGATCGTACCATCCGCGCCTTGCTTGAAGGTGAAGTTGACTGCTTGTTGGCGAATGCTTATGAGATGAAAAATCTCATGACAAAGCGCGGCCTTTCTAGCAAGCTGGAAATTGCTAATCTGCATGAGCGCCGTATCGTCGTGGATATGGATGAGGTTGAATATCTTTATGGTCTCGACTTGGTAGGGTTGCACACGCCGATTTTGCTCGGCAACGTGTATGATGATCGCACCCCACAAGACGAGCCAGAAATTACCACAATAGGTCGTGCCTTGTTTAATCGTATTTTGCCGGACGAACTTCGCTTCGTGCAGGAGACGATGGACAAGAAAAATCTACAGAATTTAGTCGCCCGTTCCTATCAGCGGATTGGGTCTGAACGCACCACAGATATTGTCGATGCGATCAAAAATATGGGCTTCCATTATGCGACGATCTCCGGCACAACTGTCGCCGTGAGTGATCTGACCGTTCCTGAAGAACGTGCCAGCGTCATGGGAGAGGCTGAACTCATTGTCGAGCAGGCAGAGAAAGACTTCCGGCGTGGTTTGATGACCGAGCAGGAACGTTACCAGATCACGATTGATGAGTGGAATCGTGCTAAAGATCGCTTGCAAGACCTCATTCGTGGGGCGCTTGACCCATACGGCCCGATTGCGATTATGGCGATCTCCGGCTCTACCAAAGGTGGTTTTGGCCCGATTACGCAGTTGGCAGGGATGCGCGGCCTGATGGCTGATCCTTCTGGACGTATTATCGATCTGCCAATCCGCAGCCACTTCCGCGAAGGGCTGACGGCGCTCGAATATTTCATCTCGACGCATGGTGCCCGCAAGGGTCTCGCCGATACTGCGCTTCGTACCGCCGATGCAGGTTATCTCACCCGACGTTTGGTTGATGTGGCGCAGGACGTGATTGTGAATCGTTTGGACTGCGGTACTGAACGCGGCATTACAATCCGTCGCAGTGATAACATTGCTGGACAGACGATTTATGAGCGTATTATTGGGCGCTGCTCGGCTCAGGATGTGCGTGATCCGGATACGGGACGTTTGATTGTCGCCCGTAACGGCATGATTGATGAAGATGTCGCTGATTCCATTCAGACCAGTTCTCTGAGCGAAATGCTTGTTCGTAGCCCAATGACGTGTGCGCTCATTCACGGTATTTGTGCCTTGTGCTACGGACGCGATTTAGGTCGTGGCGACATGGTGAATATCGGTTCTGCGGTAGGCATCGTCGCGGCACAGTCCATCGGTGAGCCGGGTACTCAGTTGACACTGCGTACCTTCCATACAGGCGGTACTGCTCAGGCCAGCGGTGACATCACCAGCGGTTTACCCCGCGTGGAAGAACTGTTTGAAGCTCGCAAGAAGCCAAAAGGCGAGGCCGTCATGACCGACATCGGTGGTGTCTTGCGCCTGAGCAAGCGCGACGGTGTGCGTATTGCAACGGTCATCGACAGCGAAGTTTCCAACGAGCAGCACGACATCCCCGTTGGATGGGATATCATGGTTGACGATGAAGCGAAGATCAAGGAAAACACCATTCTCGCGCAGGAAGTTGGCGGCGAAGGCGTTATCCTTGCTCGGATGGAAGGTGTTGTCCATCTGGAAGGCCATACCATTTATGTGCGCTATGAGCGTGTCGTAGAGGAAGAGTATGAAATTCCTTCCAGCGCACGTTTAATGCCTGATGTTTTTGAGGGCGCAAAGGTCTATCCGGGACAGCAGTTGACAGAAGGTTCCAAAAACCCGCATCGCATTTTGCGCGTGTTGGGTGCTGAAGAAACCCAGAAATATCTGCTCAACGAAGTGCAGGAAGTGTATCGTAATCAGGGCGTGAATATTTCAGACAAGCATTTTGAGATTATGATCCGCAAGATGCTGTCTAAAGTGCAACTTACCAAGAGTGGTGACAGCCATTTGCTCCCTGGTGAGATGATTGACCGCCTGCAATTGCTGAATATTAATGAGCAGTTGATTTCCGCCGGGCTTGAACCTGCGGCTGGTGCGCCGCTTCTATTAGGCATTACCAAATGCGCTTTGAGTACTGACAGCTTCCTCTCGGCTTCCAGCTTCCAGCATACGATTAAGGTGTTGGCAGGGGCAGCAATTGAGGGCAAGATTGACCGACTCTACGGCTTGAAGGAGAATGTCATTATCGGCAAGCTCATTCCGGCGGGTACGGGCTTCCATACCTATCAAGATCGTGAACTCATCGCACCGGACGTATCGCTTGAATCGCAGGGCGCTTTGGATGCCGATGAAGATGCTTACGACGATATGGACGGTATTGAAGAAGGCATGTTGAACTAAACGATATCAGTTAAGGATGCAGTACTTTGCCTCCTTAACCACAAATTAGTCTCTCATGGAAGCCGCCGTTGATGAAAAAATCAACGGCGGCTTTTAATTTTAGGGTGCTTGGCGAGACCCACCTGTTGCTAAAGACAGGATACGGAAAAGGGGGCGCTCACGCGGGGTAACAGCCGTATTGATGATGGCATAACCGGTCACTTCATCACGCAGAGGGTCTGCTCCTTCTGTGAAGTTCAAGTTCCATAAAAACATCAAACCGACGTAGGGCAGGCTTTGCCCGATTTCAAAAGCGCGAATGGCGTAAGATGCCTGATTTTGGGCAGAATTATAGGTCATCCACGTTTCGGGCGCAGCGGCTGGGATACCTTCCCATGTGGCCCATCCGAACTCCGTCAGCCACATTTTGGCATCGATATCGCCGCTGGCAACCATAATGTTATGATAGGCTTCAATGGTATCGAGGAAGAAGAAACGCGGGTCTTCATCCCACCCTCGATCACCGCCGGGGGTGCAGCATCGGGCATCAGGCGCGTTACCCCAGCCATAAGGATGGACACCAATGACGATATCCGCATACTGAGCGAGGCCGGCATTGTACATTTGCTGGAAAAATGCTCTATCATCGACGGCACCGGGAACATTGGGGCCAACCGGAGCAAGACCCGCTGTAACAATGGTTAGTGTGGGTGAATAAGCACGAATTGCGTCGTGTGCAGCATCAAAAAGCTGCATATAGCCACCGCCGCTGAAAGGCAGTGAACCGCGCCACTCGCGGATGAGGTTCGGCTCATTCCAAACTTCGATTGCATCTGTGACTTCGCCAACTTTGGTATTCAGTATCAATGTAAGGAAATCTGCCAAAAGCTGCGGATTATCGGGTGGGCCATCTTCGGTTTGGTTTGATCTTGCCCAAGCAGGGGCTTTAGCGACACTCAATAAGATATTAAATCCGGGTCGTGCCGCAGACTCCATCTGACGCTCGAATAATTGTAAGCGCTCGGTATCCTGAGGGCCATTGGGTTGCAAAAATGCCCAATTGACCTGTACCTTAATCCAGCCTACGCCTGTTTCTTGTGCGAGGCTAATGGCTACTTCAAAATCGACCTGCTCCGACTGTGAGTAAATTTGCAACCCCATCCGAGAATAATCTAGACGGGGGACGGGCGTGGGGGACGGACCCGGTGTTTCAGTCGGACCGCCAGGTGTGGGCGTAATGGTCGGGATAGGGACGAGGGTTGTGGTGACGGGTGGCAGTGTTGGCAGCACATAATTCGGATCGGTTACGGGGCCACGGAAAGTTGCCGTCGGCATAGATGGGTCAGGTGTGTTGCTGGGGGCGGGTGTGTTCGTCTCTGTTGGAATAGTGGGTGTAGGTGAAAGGGTAGGTACGCCTGTTTCCGTTGATGTTTGGGTGGGTGCCAATGTTGGTACAGCGGTGGCGGTGATTGCGTTAGGATCAAGCGTGGGCGTAACAACAATGACGATAGGCTCTTGGGTGGTGCAGCCAAACAGGAGCATCATCCCGACTATGACCAAAATAGCTGAAAATTGGGAGTGTTTTATCATTCTCATGAGGGGCATACTACCACAGCCCTGTAGGATGCGCTACGGCGTTTGATGAGACTTCTTGCGTGATGTTGGTGTATTTCCGTGCTATAATAGAACATATATTCCCATTTGGTTGGTTGACATCATTTTGTTCACGCCCTAGAATGAGGCGAGTTCTTATTTCCGAGGAAAATTTATGAATATTGGTGATATTCAACAGGTGAACATCGAGCAAGAGATGCGCGATGCTTATCTGGATTATGCGATGAGTGTTATTGTGGCGCGGGCGCTGCCGGATGCGCGTGATGGGCTAAAGCCGGTTCATCGCCGCATTCTTTATGCAATGTATGATATGGGGCTGCGTGCTGATACTGCTTATAAAAAGAGCGCACGTATTGTCGGTGAGGTGCTGGGTAAATATCATCCGCATGGCGATGCAGCAGTCTATGAATCGATGGTACGTCTAGCGCAAGATTTTTCGCTGCGATATATGCTGGTGGCAGGGCAGGGCAACTTCGGCAGCATTGACGGTGACGGCGCGGCTGCCATGCGCTATACCGAGGCACGGATGGCAGAAATTGGCGAGGAACTCCTCGTCGATATTGGGAAGGATACCGTCGATTTTACTGATAATTTCGACGGCAGTTTGCAAGAGCCGAGTGTGCTGCCTTCCAGCTTTCCGAATTTACTCGTAAATGGGTCGTCTGGGATTGCGGTGGGCATGTCTACCAGTATTCCGCCGCATAATCTGAATGAGATTTGCGACGCGCTGGTTTATATGCTGAAAAACTGGGAAACGCTGGACGATATTGGTGTTCAGGAACTCATGAAGTTCGTGAAGGGGCCAGATTTCCCGACTGGTGGGCTGGTCTATCGCCATCAAGATGGCGGAGAGGGCGAAGATACCCTTGTTACGGCCTATGCGACGGGGCAAGGGAAGATTATCGTCCGCGCCAAAGCCCACATTGAAGACATGGGGCGGGGCAAAGCACGAATCATCATCAGCGAAATGCCGTATCAGGTCAACAAAACGACCTTAATCGAGCGTATTGCGACGGTGGTGCGTGAAGGCAAAATCGAAGGCATTGCTGATCTGCGCGATGAATCTGACCGTCAAGGGATGCGTTTGGTGGTTGAACTTCAGCGCGGCGCGGAACCTACTCCGGTGCTAGCGGCATTGTTTAAACTTACGCCATTGCAGGATACATTCAGCATTCGTATTTTGGCGTTAGTAGAAAATCAACCGCGTTTATTGAGCCTAAAACAAGCGCTGCGGGTTTATCTCGATCATCGGCTTGTCATCGTCCAGCGCCGCAGTGAATATGATCTGGCACGGGCTAAGGAACGCGCTCATATCCTTGAAGGTTTGCTTAAGGCGTTGGATCACTTGGATGAAGTCATCCGCATTATTCGTGCTTCACAAACGACTGAGGCCGCCCGCGATAATTTGATGAGTGCCTTTAGCTTGAGCGAAATTCAATCGCAGGCGATTCTTGATATGCAGCTACGCCGTCTCGCTGCATTAGAGCGTAAAAAGATACAGGACGAATACGATGAGAAAATCAAGCTGATCGTATATTTTGAAGGACTGCTGCAAAGCCCTGAGAAGATGCGTAGCGTGATTTCTGAAGAGCTGAGTGTCATCAAATCCGCTTATGGTGATAAACGCCGCACCGTGATTGTGGATGGTACCGCCAGCAGTGCGCGGGTGGAAGATTTGCTGATGCCAGAAGAAAAGACATGGATTACGTTGACGACCAGCGGCAAGTTAGCCCGTACTATGACGGATGCTGCGCCAAAAGTCACGAGTGCTGCTAAAGAGCCGCCACGTTTTATCCTAGAAGGTTCGACGGCGCATATCCTTTATCTGTTCAGTCGTAAGGGGGAATGTGCCACGATTCCGGTTCAATCGCTTCCGCAAGTTGAAGAGCCTACCGAAGGCGCACCGTTTAATGATTTATGTCCTTTTAGCAGCAAGGAAGAAATTGTTACGGTATTGAGCCTGCCGGGAGATTTAGAAACCGGCTATTTATTCTTTGCCAGCGAAGGGGGGCAAGTGAAGCGCATCCGCTGCCAAGATTTGCCGGGGATGTCTTCTAACGCTTTTGCTGTGATGAATGTTGGCGATGATCGTCTTTCGTTTGTCTTCTCAACGGACGGTGAGCGTGAAATTCTGCTCACCACTGACCAAGCCCAATCAATCCGCTTTAAAGAGAATGAAGTGCGTCCGACGGGTTTGCCTGCTGGTGGGATGCGTGGGATTAAGCTGCTTGGTGAAAAAGATAAGGTTGTTGGCGCAAATATTGTGGTGGATGGCGCTTATGTCTGGACGATCACTGACGATGGGATTGCTAAGATTTCCGAAATGAATGAGTATCCCACGCAGGGACGCGCTGGCGGGGGGGTCATTACGATGCGGCTCGGCAAGACCAGCAAGGCTGTTGCAGCGACAGCGGTGGGAAGCGCGAATGATACTGTCATTATTTTGAGCAACAAAGATAAAGCAAAACCGACCAAAATTGGGGCAGCACCAGTGGTGAAGCGCGGAAGGGCGGGCGGCTCTGAAATCTTTAAACCAACCCGCCAGAACGAAGCGATTGCAGGCGTGGTGATGTATCAGGAGCGTTATTCTGCGCCCGATTTACTTCCCGAATCTATTCAAACACTGGTTGAGCCGGAGACAGAAGCCTCCTAATTGTTAAGGCGGGAGGACGACCCATCATCGCTCCTCCCGTTATAGCTTAAATCATAGGACTTACGCAGGTGAGCAAGTTTTGAGTTAAAAGTTGTTGGTCTGTGGGCCTTTGTAAGGACAAAGAGTTTCCCTTACAGTTGGTTTTAACTAAAAACTAATTACTCTGAACTCCGCAACTTCTAATCAAAGGGAATGTTCGAGTTCGCGGCGAATCGTGGCTGCCATTTCTTGTAATTGTGCATCTGGAAAAATTCCTGGCTCACTGCTTAGTTCTGCTGAAAGCTGCGCGTAAACTGCCAGCGCGTCGTCGTGCATATTGAGTTCGTGGTAGAGGCGCATAATGTTGGAGACTAACTCTCCGCGCTGACGATTGATAGCCGCCGCCTGCAAATATAAGCCAAGCGCGTGCGGTTTATCGCCTAATTCCTCTTTTGTTTTGGCTAAGGCTGCTAAGGCTTCTCCGTAATTTTGTGCCAATTCCATTCGGCGACGTTTTGTCCAATCGGCCTCTGTTGCACTTAAATAAGGGCCTTGATAGAGGGTAGTGGCGCGTGTTAATAGAGAGGCCGATTCTTCCAAAGGCGCGATGGCACTGTTGTTGACCATTTCTGTGAATAAAATAACATCATAACTCAGCCTAATATCGGGAGAGATGCGGTAAAAACCTGACCAATAGGTGGTTAAATCAATCCCAAGAACTTCGCTGATTTTACGTTTGGTAACATGAAACACGTTGGTGGCCTCGCGCACAGGCAGATTAGGCCAGAAGGTTTCAAAAATCTCGTTGCGTGTCGCCATGCCACGATCTACAAGATAGAAAAAGAGTGAACGCGGCAGTACACCATCCCAATTATCGACACTCTGCCCATTGAGCAAAACTCGGCCTTCGCCAAAAGCCCGAACTTCGAGTAAGGATGCTGCCTCGTCACGGCGGGCATAATCCCACAACATGATCGGCTCGTCATCGGGGATAAAGGCGGTTTGATGACGTAATTCCTCATTCTCTAACACACACTGGGGCATTTCTCGGCTGAAAAGGATAATTCGTCCACTACCTACTTCATGGACGATTTGTTCGAGGAAAAAATCAAGCTCGTCTGGCAAGGCGCGATCACATTCGTCAAGGATGACGACGCTGGATTTAGGCAAAGCGGCGCTGCCGTTTTGGGTAGAAATCGCTTGTTCAAGCTGTTCACGGAGCTGAGTCCGATTGAGCTTTGCGCCACTAAAGCGTGTATAAATGGCTTGGTCGTCTAAAAATACACCCAAGACCACATGCTGTTCAGCATAATTTGGATGCACAACAACAAGCCGAATTTTGGAGTCTAACGCTTGTAGCTGTTGGATGACAAGCTCTCGTAAGTGATTGAACATAACGCATTCTCCGATTTTAGTGGTACGTTTGACTGTAAAACACAAGACGAGGCTTTATATACACATGATCTTAAGAAGATAAGACCTGTATTCATAATAAGGCACTTCTGAATCTTTGGCAACCACTTACAATTTAGATTCTAGGTCGCTTTTTACGCTGAATTACAGCGATAGGCTTCTCGTACACTGCGAATTGTTTCGATTTTGGAAAGGACACGAGTCAACTGCTGATTATTGCCAATTTCCATGGTGATATGGAGGGTGGCGATCTCTTGCCGGGTGGAAACGCGCACTTCGGAGATATTGACTTTTTCATCGGCGATGATGGTACTAATATCGCGGATCAGCCCCTCTCGATCATAAGCGATAATTTCCACTGGGACGGAATAGCGGCGTTCAGGGTTAATCCCGCCCCAAGAAACGTCAATCAGTCGCTCTGGCTCGCTTAAAGAAAGCATATTAGAACAATCCCGGCGATGGACGGTTACACCGCGTCCGCGTGTGACATAGCCTACAATTTCGTCTCCCGGCATCGGGCTGCAACATTTCGCCATACTGACGAGCAAGCCGCCTGTCCCTAAAATCGTCACACCGTTGCCATTGGGGTCATCTTGAACAGATGGTCCGGTACGGGGTTTGACCTTAAGGAAGGAGTTGGAATCCTTCAGGCGCTGTTTTTCGCGTTCCTCGTCTAATACCTTGTGGGAGATTTGTGCGCCGTTAATGTCGCCTGCGCCGACTGACGCAAGGAAATCTTCAACCTTTGCAATATCAAAAAGATTGGCGACGGCCTCAAACGACATGCTATCCAATACACCCATGCGCTTAAGTTCGCGTTCCAGCACTTCGCGCCCTAGCACGATATGTTTGTCACGATTCAATTTGCGGAAGTAATAGCGGATTTTATCACGCGCCCGCGCCGTATTAACGTAGCCTAGATCAGTATTCAACCAGTCCATACTAGGGCCGCCACGTTTAGACGTGAGGATTTCTATTTGGTCGCCTGTTTTGAGTTGATGATCGAGGCTGACGAGCCGACCATGAACTTTTGCGCCCCGGCACCGATGCCCGATTTCGGTGTGGACATGATAGGCAAAGTCGATAGGCGTAGCGCCCACAGGCAGATCAATAATATCGCCGTGCGGGGTATAGGCGTAAACGCGATCTTGGAAAACTTCACTTTTCATCGTGTCAAGGAAGGTTTCGGGGTCGGCGTTTACGTCGGGGCCAAATTCCATCAAGCGGCGCAGATAACTTAAGCGCTCGGCAAATTTTTCGTCATGCTGGCGATTACCTTCTTTGTAGCGCCAATGGGCGGCGACCCCATATTCAGAGTGTTCGTGCATCTCCCATGTGCGAATTTGCACTTCTACCGTTTTGCCGTTTTTGTCGATGACGGCGGTATGCAGACTTTGATAAAAATTATCCTTGGGCGCGGCGATGTAATCATCAAATTCTTGCATGATGGGTCGCCATAGGCTGTGGACAATACCCAGCGAGAGGTAGCACTGTGGAATGGTGTCGCAGATGACGCGGATGGCACGGATATCATAAATTTCACTAAAAGGCAGCCCTTTGCGTTGCATCTTTTTGTAGATGCTATAGATGTGCTTAGGTCGCCAGCTAATGGCGGCGTTTTCGATGCCGTGCTTGACGAGTTCGGCGCGAAGGGTATCCGCGACATTTTTCATGTAGGTTTCACGGTCAATGCGGCGTTCTTCAAGGTTATTGGCGATAGATTTATAGGCATCTGGTTCGAGGTAACGGAACGAGAGGTCTTCCAGTTCCCACTTAATTTGCCAGATTCCCAGCCGATTGGCTAAGGGAGCGAAAATATCCATCGTCTCTTTGGCGATGATTTTTTGCTTATGAGCGGGCATATAGCCGAGTGTCCGCATGTTGTGGAGGCGATCCGCCAGTTTGATAAGGACGGTGCGAACATCATCCCCCATCGTGAGCAGCATTTTGCGGATATATTCCAGTTCGCGGTTGGTGTCACGAGGGCGTTTGCCTGTTTGGTCTTTTTCAACATTGATCGGCAGTTTTTTGAGTTTGGTTACGCCGTCGATCATCCGTGCGATACTTTTGCCGAATTCACGCTCAATGTCGTCAATCGTCACGTCAGTATCTTCTACAATATCGTGCATCAGGGCGGCAGAAATCGCTTCCGCATCTAGTTTCATATCGGCTAAAATGCTGGCAACAGCGAAGCAGTGGGTGAAATAGGGTTCGCCCGATTTACGGATTTGTCCGGCGTGGGCAATTTCGGCACGTTGATAGGCGCGTTCTATGAGGGCGCGGTCATTTTGGTTGAGGTCGGTTAGCGTAGTCAGCAGCGAATTTAGATCCGTCGCAGTGGATATAACGGTTGGAGGCATAGTTTACACCCCGGAAATCCAGATTTTTAAGACGTTAATCAATGATTATAGCGTACATTCGGCCTTTTCATCCAAAAGACATAACGGCACAATAGATATTTAACGGACTTCTTATAGTCGGAGGGCAAAACATTGACCGACTTATTAAATGTTGATACAGCGCTTGAACGTATTTTAGCGCAAATTGAACAAGTAGGTGCTGAAGAGGTAGATTTTAGTGAAGCGTTGGGGCGTGTGTTGGCGGTGGATGTTTATGCCAACCTCAATTTGCCGCCGTTTGCCAATTCTAGTATGGACGGATATGCGGTACGTGCAGCCGATATTGTCAGTACTCCGGTTGTATTGACGGTTGGGATGGACATCACAGCGGGCAAAGTGGCGGAGCGTGGCTTAGAATCTGGTGAAGCTGCTCGTATCATGACGGGTGCGCCGATGCCGGAGGGTGCGGATGCTGTTGTCCCGGTTGAAGATACCGATGGAAAATGGGATAGCCAAGGAGAAACACCTGCCTCAGAACAAGTCACCATCCAAAAGAGCGTACAAGCTGGTGCTTATGTGCGCTCTATCGGGGAGGACATTACCGAAGGACAACTTATCCTCACTGCTGGTACTTTGTTACGTCCACAGGAAATCGGTGTCCTTGTGGGTTTGGGAGAAGCAAAAGTTAAGGTCATCCGCAGACCTCGTGTCGTGATTTTATCGACGGGCGATGAGCTTTTGGGCGTGGGTGAGCCACTTGTCCCTGGTAAAATTCACGATATGAACAGCTATGTGCTGGCGGGGTTGGTCACAGAGTATGGTGGTCATGCGCTTCGCTTGCCGATTGCGCGGGATACACTGGATGAAATCCGTACCTTGTTTAAGACGGCACTCATGCAGCAACCGGATATGATAATTAGTTCGGCGGGTGTCTCTGTCGGTGCGGCGGATTTTATTCGCACGGTTCTGGCAGAATCCGGGGAAGTCGATTTTTGGCGGATTAATTTGCGCCCTGGTAAACCGTTGGCCTTCGGGCAGGTGCAGGGGATTCCGTTTTTTGGGCTGCCGGGTAATCCTGTTTCGGCGATGGTGACATTTGATGTGTTAGTGCGTCCAGCTTTGCTTAAACAGGGTGGTCGCAACCAAGACTGGTCAATCGCTGAGGCTATTCTCACCCACGATCTGCAATCTGACGGACGACGAAGCTATATCCGGGTAAAGCTAGAAAGCAAAGAGGGCAAACTTTATGCGACGAGTACAGGTACGCAAAGTTCCGGCGCGTTAACATCGATGGTGATGGCGGATGGGTTATTGATTATCCCAGAAGACCTCATTGATGTTAAAGCGGGTATAGCCCTGTCGGTTCGTCTGCTGCATAAGTGAAGCGCAACAAGATAAGTTTTAAGACGAGTCGTTTTCACTCGTTAACGGGTATACGTTAGTCAATAGAGGAGCATGGGATTATGTCTGTCAAACAAGCGGAACAAACGGTGGGTAGCGTCGAAGGAGCGCAACCGCGCTTTCAGCTTTCGCTGCGGCTCATCAGTATCCTATTGGTGATTTTTGGATTAGGCATCAGTGGCTATCTCAGCTATGTAAAGCTGACTGATGTGCCGATGGTATGTAGCGCAAATGGCGCATTTGACTGCGGCGCGGTGCAGGGCAGTGTTTACTCTGAATTGGGTGGTATTCCGATTGCGTGGATGGGTTTCGCTGTCAATATTCTGATGCTTACTATTTTGCTTTTAGAGCCGCGTGTTGAATTTTTGCGGCAAAGTGGTAATGGGGTCATGCTACTTTTTGGGATCGTACTATTTGCGGCATTGTATTCTGTTTATCTGATTTATATTCAAGGTGTAGTGCTGCAAGCATGGTGTATGTGGTGTTTAATGCACGAGGCTTATATTTTTATCTTGTTTGGCGTGACATTGTGGCGTGTAATCGTGATTCTCTCCAAAACAGAGGTAGAAGCGCACTAAAACACCTTACGATGATACTAAACGTTGGCGTAGTGCCTCAAACATGAATAATGCGCCGGAAACCGACACGTTCAGCGAATCGGATAAAACGCCTTCCATAGGGATGCGGACGCGGCTGCTGGATTGGGACAACCAATGAGCATCTAGTCCGCGATCTTCCGTCCCCATAATGACGGCAGATTTTTGGGTGAAGTCCACTTCAAAAATGGACTTTTCGCCTTCTACGGCTGCCGCTACGATTTTATAAGTCTTTGAGTGCAGAAAGTCAATCGCGGTGGCGCTGCTAATGCTGTAGATATTGTTCAGGAATACTGCCCCGGTGCTGCTGCGGATGATGTTTGGATTATACAAATCGAGCGCAATGTCAATGAGTAAAACCGCTTTAAACCCGGCGGCATCCGCAGACCGAAGTAGTGCGCCGATGTTGCCGGGTTTTTGTAAATTGACTAAGCCCAAGATATATGATGCACTGATTTCGTGAAGGTAAGAGACATCTTTGTGCTGCGTCTGCTTAATAACGGCGATAACGGGCGATGGGTTCTCCCTGTAGCTGAGTTTTTCCATGATTTCGCGGGAGACTTCATAAACAGGTGCCGCTGGGAGCGTAACATCATTGTGATCTAAAGCAGGGCAGTAAAAAAGATAGTCAATCGCGTAACCACAGGTTACGGCGCGTTCTAAGTCGCGCTCGTAATCAATCACAAAGCGTTTTTCGCTCTCTCGACCTTTTTTATCGCGCAGTTTGTTGATCTGTTTTACGCGGGGATTTTGTAAGCTAAGAATGCGTTTCATACGTTTTTATTTTTAAGTCACAGATAAGTTTATTAAAGAAAACATGAACCACAGAGGAGACAAAGGTCACAGAGACTCGAATTCAAATTCTTGGTATCTTGGCGGCTCAAAGACTTTAATTTACTGATATTACGTCCCTAAGCGCGATATTCCGTAGGGGAGAGCTTCAAACTCTCTCCTACAAAAGAGCAAAATCTGCGTAAGGTGAGGCATTTAATTCTCATCAAAGAGGCTGCGGACAAAGTTATCCGGGTCAAAGCCGATCATATTGGCGATGCCTTCTCCCAAACCGACATACTGCACAGGTAAACCTAATTCTTGAAACACAGAAAAGATCATACCGCCTTTGGGTGTGCCATCCAATTTGGTGACGATAACGCCAGTGATGTTAATGATTTCCTTGAATTTCTTGGCTTGCTGGAGCGCATTCTGTCCGTTGGTGCCGTCGAGTACAAGCAGGACTTCATGCGGTGCGCCGGGAACGACTTTATCCGAAACTGAGCGAATTTTGACGAGTTCCTCCATCAAATTGTGATTGGTATGGAGCCGTCCAGCGGTATCGACGATTAAGATATTATAGCCGCGTGCTTTGGCGGCGGCGGTTGCGTCAAAAACAACAGCAGCGGGATCGGAGCCGGGTTTGTTGGCGATGACGGGTACGTCGGCACGTTTTCCCCATTGTTGCAGTTGTTCGATGGCGGCGGCGCGAAAGGTGTCGCCAGCAGCAAGCATCACTCTGCGGGCAGGCGGGTTGTTCAGACGGGCGGCGAGCTTGCCGATTGAAGTCGTTTTGCCAGAACCGTTGACCCCTACTACAAGCACAATCGAAAGTTCACGTCCGCTGACATCCAAGGGGCGGGGAACTTCTAGCAAAGAACGCAGCGATTCACGCAGTGCTTTTTGTAATTGATCGTTGCGCCGCAGCCCGCGTGATTTGAGGTCTTTCATGACGATTTCGGTGGTTGGGATGCCGACATCGGCTTGAATCAAAGTGGCTTCAATATCGTCCCAAGTCTCATCGTCAATTTCCGCCGCACCGCTTAACATGCCTGCCAGCCGCCCGAAGAACGACGTGCGGGTTTTAGTCATGCCTTTTCCAAATAGGCTCATTTTGTTGTCAGCCTTTAGTTGATTATTTTAGCAGGGATCTTCTGCTCTTAAATACAGGAAACAAACTGAGAATACGATTTTCGAGTATACCTGTGATACAAGGGCAGTTCAAGACTGGTATAATTGTGCTATAAAAGTCTAACGCTCGAAAGCATAAGTCGATGGATAACGAACTGACGCATCTTGACGAAACAGGCCGCGCCGATATGGTGGATGTCGGCGCGAAGCCAGAAAGTGAACGCATGGCGGTTGCTGCTGGGACAGTTAGAATGCAGCCGAAAACGCTGCGCTTAATCAGTGAAGGTGTGCTGAAAAAAGGCGATGTGCTGACGGTAGCACGTATTGCCGGAATTATGGCGGCGAAACGCACCTCAGAACTTATTCCGTTGTGTCATCCCATTCCTCTGACGAAAATAGGCGTTGATATCGAGATTGATGAGCAGGGGAGCGCGATACATATTACGGCAACGGCACGTACTGTTGGTAAAACGGGTGTCGAAATGGAAGCGCTGACGGCGGTGAGTGTGGCGGCGCTCACGATCTATGATATGGCGAAAGCGATTGATCGCGGAATGCGAATTGGCGATATTCGCCTGTTAGAAAAGCGCGGGGGTGTGCATGGTGATTATGCGGCTGACGAATAAGACACGCATCTGTCGCAGCCGGAAATGAAGTAGCCAAAATGTATTTGGGTGGGATTAAAGGTGAGTTATGCAGGTGAATGTGCTGTTATTCGCAACGTTAAAAGATATTGCCGGAAGCAATAAAGTCTCGCTGCTGCTGCCGGAGGAAAATGCGACAGTAGACGACATCAGGCGTGGCTTGATCGATCTTCATCCAGCGATTGAACGAAATGTTCAAGCGGCGATTGCGTCCGTGAATCGGGAATTTGCGCGGGGTGATAGTGTGGTTTTAGATGGAGATGAAGTAGCTTTCTTCCCGCCTGTTAGCGGCGGTAGTTCTGAATCACCAGAAAAACCTGAAATTTACCGTCTCCCAAATACGCCGATAGACCATGATGAAATCATTGCCACGATTACAACACCCGCCACAGGAGCAGTCTGCTTGTTTAGTGGTATGGTACGGGGGGAAACACAAAGAGAAGGTCATTTGCCGCAGACGATGCGCCTTGAGTATGAGGCTTATGAGCCAATGGCAATTGTGAAGATGCAGCAAGTGGCGGCAGAAATCCGTGAACGTTGGCCTTTGGTTTTGGGTATTGCTATCGCACAACGTATCGGCCTGCTGAAAGTGGGGCAAAATACAGTTTTGATCGCCTGTTCCGCCGCACACCGCGACGACGGGTGTTTTGAGGCAGCACGATATGGTATTGATCGCTTGAAAGAGATCGTGCCGGTCTGGAAAAAAGAAATCGGATTAGACGGAGAACGGTGGATTGAGGGGGGGTATCTGCCCTCAGTTGAGGATAACCACACCTAATTTTTCGGGTTACACTCTCACACAACTTGCACTATATTTTTTAAAAATTTATTTCCGGCATCATAAGGAGACAAACGCATGTCAAGACGTGTTGTCGTGACGGGTCTAGGGATGGTTACACCATTAGGCCACACCGTCGAAGCGACCTGGGATGCGATCAAAAATGGGCGGAGCGGTGTAAGCCGTGTGACTCGTTTTGATGCAAGCACTTATAACGTCCAAATCGCGGCGGAAATCAAAGATTGGGATTCATCGCCGTATCTGTCTGCAAAAGATTTACGCCGTCATGACCGTTATCAATGGTATGCTTACGCGTCAGCTTGCCAAGCTGTAGCTCATGCAGGCTTGCAACTCACTGATGAGCAGCGTCCACGCACTAGCGTTATTGTGGGGTCGGCGGTGGGGGGTGTAGAGAGCTATCATGACCAGACACTTTTAGTCGATCATAGTGGTGATTTGCGTAAAGTATCGCCTTTTGGCATTCCGATGCTGGTCGTCAATGGTGCCAGCAATATGGTGAGCATCATGCTTGGCGCGACGGGGCCTTCATATACACCTGTTTCGGCCTGTGCGACGGGCGCTGATTGTATTGGTCATGCGTTTGATCTGATTCGGATGGGCAAAATTGACCGAGCCATTACAGGCTGCGGAGAAGCACCGATTATCCCAATGGGACTTGGGGCATTTGATCGAATTCAAGCAACATCGCGGCGGAATGATGATCCTGCCGGAGCGATGCGACCTTTCGCAAAAGATCGGGATGGCTTGGTTTTCAGCGAGGGGGCAGGCGTTTTGGTTTTGGAAGAATTGGAAGGTGCGAAGGCACGGGGCGCGACTATCCTAGCGGAATTGGTGGGATATGGGTCTACATCTGATGCCTTTCATGTGACTGCACCAGAACCGGAAGGGATGGGCGCGAGCGAGGCCATTCGCCAAGCGATGCACAATGCTGAGGTGAATTTAACTGATATTCATTACATCAACGCGCATGGGACGGCGACCCAATTGAATGATCCGATGGAGACGAAAGCCGTTAAGCGTGTTTTTGGCGATCATGCCTATAAAATTCCGATGAGTTCTACGAAAAGTATGACTGGACACGGAATGGGCATGACTGCGGCGATTGAAGCCATTTTTTGTGTGTTGGCGCTGCGCGATCAAGTTGCACCGCCGACCATTAATTTGTACGAATCTGATCCAGAATGTGATCTGGATTATGTCCCCCATACCGCCCGCGAAGTGAACATGACGGTTGCGATGAGCAATTCTTTTGGCTTCGGCGGGCATAACGTCTCTTTGATCTTTAAGAAATATGAGTAAAAATGGAACTGAACGAATTTGCGGAAATCCTCGGTGTGGAATTTAAGCAACCCGACCTATTGCGGCAGGCTTTGACGCACCGATCTTACATCAATGAGCAAACTGGTGAAGAAATTGGTGATAATGAACGCCTAGAATTTTTGGGTGATGCGATTCTTGATTTTATCACGGCGGATATGCTCTATGTGCGTTTCCCAGATATGCCGGAAGGGGGAATGACTCGTCTTCGCTCGGCTTTAGTACGGACGGAAGCGCTGGCGCAGATGGCAATCGACTGTCGATTGGGCGAGGTGCTTCTTATCGGTAAAGGTGAGGAAAACAGCGGCGGACGAGAACGTACTAATAATCTCTGTCGGGCATTTGAGGCAGTGATAGGAGCGATCTATCTCGATCAAGGGTTGGATATTGTCAAAGGATTTATCATCCCACGTTTGAATCAAATGCAGCAGTATGTTATGGAAGCGGCGATCCGCAAGGATGCCCGCAGCCAGCTGCAAGAATGGAGCCAAGCAGCCCACAACCTGACTCCAGTTTACCGTACCGTGTCCTCTTCGGGACCCGACCACGATAAGGCCTTTGAGGTCGAGGTTTTGATTGGGACGAGAGTGATCTCTACTGGCAGCGGACGCAGCAAGCAATCCGCCGCGCAATCGGCGGCAATCACTGCCTTGGAATTAGTCGAAAGCGGTCAGATAGAGATTTAGGACTTGCGTGGGGCGAAGTAGTTGTGTTCGCCCCAAATTTCCCTATATGCTTAACGCAGCCTGACTCCGATGACGGCAAGACGATGATCGGAGGCGGCATTGTTCTTGATAACGTTTGCACCTTCCAGCGGCAGGTTATTGGTCGTCCAGAGATAATCCAGCCGCGCTTGCTGTCCTGTGCGGACAAAGGTTGCCGAATCATCAAGTGATGCGCCTGCAAAGGGGTCATTTAATCCGGATTGTCGCATCCGCTGGATTAAATCTGAGTCGGGAACATTATTGAACGTTCCTCCAATAAGTGTGCGGCTGCGCCCTAATGAATCGCCTGTAAACTGATTACTGATGATATTGAAAATTTCATTAAGCTGCTGCTGCTGCTCTTGCTCTTGTTCGATTGGTGTACGTGCGGCATCTGTTGCCAGCAAAACCCCCAGCCAAGTATTGTAGAGCGTAATCACGCCGCCATCAGGACGGATTTGGACGCGCTGCAAGCCAGTTTGAATACCGATACTCGTCAGTGGATAGCCATCGTCAAAGACAATCTCGATGCGTGAGAGGACAGCTAATCCCTGTAAGCTGCCATTGGTAGGATAGAAACGCGCATCCATGCCTAGCCGCCGCGCCAACCATAAAACCTGATCGACCCCAAAACTGGTTAACCGTCCCGTTTCCACTTCTTGCAAAAGTACCACGTCCGCGCCACTTTCCAGAACTGCACGGGCGACAGCTTCAAGATCGTAATACCAAAATTCGTTATAGCCTGCGTGGACATTATAGGTAGCAACACGCACTAATTCAGGATTAGTCAGCCCTTCAACACGCGGAGGCCGTGCGGCGAGTGCGCCACCAATCGCTGCTGCCGCGATGAGGACAATCGCGGCAAAGGATTGAGCCATGCCGCCGCCGGGCCATGGAATGCGCCGACGGGTTTGCACCATGGGCAGGGCAGCGAGGAAGACACCGAGTAGAAGCACAATCAGCCCTAACCCGCGAAAACCACGCAGCAGCGGTGGGATAATATCATTCAAAAAGTTAAGCTGCGGTGCGAGATTGCGTACAAAAGCGTACTCAAAAGTGAACGAATCCGCAATGACGAGCAAAGTGAAGACAATCACCCCTAGAATGACCCAAATCGCGCTAAAATTGCGTTCTTTTTGGGCTTGTGGACGTGGCAGCCACCACCACATCATACTGACGAAAAATTGCGCCGTGACCAAAATGATAACCGCAATCGTGCCGCCGATTCTTGTACCAATGACGATAAGCAGCGCGACTAAGAGCATCCACGACCAGCCGCGCACACTACTGTCGAACAGGCTGATGAATTCTCGCGCTTTGACCCGTATCCAAGGGATGAGGGGGAGTAATGTCGCCGTGATTGTCAACGGTACAAGGATGGGATATAGGATATAACTGCCCGACCCGCGTGCGATCATCGCATTCGGCAGGGCGAGAAGAGCCATCTCCAAATAGAGCAACCCGCCCATGCCAATGCCACTCCAAATCGTCATAAGTCCTATCGTTACAGCGGCACGATCCTTACGTCGTCCTTGTTGGCGCTGTTGGAGCAATAGGGTGCTAAATGCGATTGTGACCACGACAATGGAAAGAATAAGTTGCAGCGATTGATAGGTTAGAACGGCATTGGCTGACCTGAGAACGATTGTTGCGCCTGACCAAGATGGATCGAGGGTGTTCCCGGCAGCGCGGAAAATCTGGTCGATAGCGATTGCAAGCGTAAAAAAAAGAGGTAGCGTTTGTGGGCGGTGGCGAGTGAGCAGGGTGATGTAAAATAAGCCGCCGCCAACTGCCATTGCCGCTCCTATCGTGCTGGAAAATGTCACCGAATCCGCTACCATAAAATAACGTCCAACGGCAGTGAGCGCTGCGCCCACTAATAAGAGCCAGCGTACCCGACCTATGAACAAAGTGAGCAATGGTAGGGAAATCATATAGATCAAGAAGGTGATCTCGCTGCTGGCTGTATTTGGATCGACCAAACCCGGCAACGCCCGATTAATCAAGGCTGGGTCAAGCGCGGGAAATTGGGAAGCGCTGGCGATGCGGCTGTAGAGCATCCCGACGAGAAAGCGCAGTGCCTGGATGAAAAACACACCAATCAGCGCCCCTTCAATCACAAAAAGGGGTTGTGGGCGCAGGGGAAAAACAGAACGCAGGCAACTAAGCATCAGGGTACTCCTGGGGTGTGGGTAACAATCCGCAAGAAAAATTTAGGAACAAGATTTTAAGCGCTAGTTAAGGTTTCCTGTACAAAGTCTACATGTGCTGTATAATTTCGCCAATTTCCTTACGGAAGAAATGGAGGCTGGTGATGGAAAAGGTTGATGTCATTTTAACTGGCGGCACAGTGATCACCATGAACAAAAAGTTCGATCTGATTTTTGGCGGCGCGGTTGCTATCCGCGAAAGTAAAATTGTCGCCATCGGCACGAGCGCTGAAATCGCCGCCCAATATGAAGCCTCTGAGATTGTATCTTGTGAAGGCCAATACGTCTTGCCTGGCCTTGTCAACGCACATACCCATGTTCCAATGACGCTCTTACGCGGCTTGGCGGACGATTTGCGTTTAGATGTTTGGCTCATGGGCTATATCATGCCAACGGAGCGCGAGTTTGTCAGCCCGGAATTTTGCCGTTTGGGTACGAAGCTGGCCTGTGCGGAGTTTATTCGTGGTGGGGTAACGGCCTTTGCAGATATGTATTATTTTGAAGCGGAGATTGCCGCTGCGACTGCTGAGGCGGGGCTGCGCGCGGTTTTGGGGCAGACGATCCTGAAGTTCCCTGCGCCAGATGCCGAATCGTATGAAGATAGCCTAGAATATGCCCGCGAATTCATCGAGACGTGGCGAGATCATCCTTTGATTACGCCAGCGGTTGCCCCACATGCCCCTTATTCGAGTACCGAAGAACTGCTCAAGAAATCGGCGCAGTTGGCGATGCAGTATGATGTGCCGGTTCTGATTCATGTTTCTGAGACACGCACAGAAGAAGAAGACAGTCTTAGAGATTATGAGTTGCGTGAAGTCCCTTGGATGAAATCGACGGGACTCCTGAACGCCAAAGTTTTGGCCGCGCATTGCGTTCACGTCAACATCAGCGACATTGAGACGCTTTATGAGAATGATGCGACTATTGCACACTGCCCAACGAGCAATTTAAAGCTGGCGAGTGGGATTGCCCCCATTGGCAAAATGCTCGAAACGGGTGTTGTGGTGGGCATTGGCACAGATGGCCCTGCGAGTAACAATGATTTGGATATGTTTGAGGAAATCCGTTTGGCGGCAATTCTGGCAAAGACGGCACAGAATGATCCGACGGCACTCCCCGCTAGACAAGCGCTCCTGATGGCGACGCGGCAGGGCGCAGAAGCCTTGTTTTTGGGCGATGTAACGGGCAGCTTAGAAGTGGGGAAATATGCGGACATCATTATGATGGATGCGGAAACGATTCATAACACGCCCTATTTTCGGCGCAATCCTAATGCGGTTTATGCCGAGATCGTTTATTCCGGCAAGAGTACCGATGTGCTGCATGTGATGTGCCATGGACGCTGGCTGATGCGTGATCGGGAATTGCTCACGCTGGATTTACCACAAATCAAACAGCAGGCGCAGCAGTATGCCGCAAAGGTGGATATTTTCCTTGCCGCACATGAAGGTAATGCGTTGAGCAAGCTGCTGGCGGTGGGTGGTGTGGAACGAGCGGAGAGCTTTGAAGTTCAGGTCAAGGCGATGCTGAAAGATCAATCCATTCTCGAAAACTTGCTGGATCATCCCGATGTTGAAATTCTACGGATGACGCACTACAAGCAGTACGATACCTACTTTGTGTTCAATGATGAGCGTGATGAGGACGTGCGGGTGCGCTATCGGGAAGATGATCGCGTGGATTCAAATGGCGATGTCGGCGAAGTCCGCACCCGTTTGACCTTTACGACACGTACTAAAGAGAACGAATTTGACTCAGCCGTGCTGCTTTCTCACTCGCGCTTTATCGCCCCGGCAGATCGCCCGCTGCGCTTTTATCAGGAATATTTTGCTGGCAGTACCCAGCGTGAACTGCATAAAGAGCGTATGCGCTATCATATTCACTATCAAGGGGTCTTGTTCTACATCAACATTGATAAAATGCTGAAGCCCGCGCTTCCAGATGCGTTCATCGAGATCAAGAGCCGCACTTGGTCAGAGACCGATGCGGAGATCAAAGCGGCACGTATCCGCGAAATGCTGGATATTTTGGGATTAACTCATGCGGATGTCATACGGATGGAATATTTAGAGATTACCGCCCAGCCAAGTTAAAACCATCCATAATGTAAAAATTGCTCATGTTAGTTGATAAAAACGCAGAGGTAATTTCTACTTCTGCGTTTTAGATTCAATTGGGACTTTGGTTCGCTACTGTATGAACGAGCCATTTAAACACCTTATCTTGTCCCTAAAAAGCTGAAAGGCGAACCCTCATTTTGACACAATAATCTGATTTTGCTCACTTCACAAAGGTCTAATCATTATTTAATTTTGGACCATCAGCATAGTGAGCTTGCCCCGTCAGTTCGGCAGAGCAGGCTTCGCAATCTATTGTGTTAGCTTCACTAAGGTTGTCCACGATCACTTACCAGTAATCCTCGTAACCATCATATTGTTCTGCGTAACATTTATCGCACAAACGGTAACGATGATTGATCGGTAGCACCCGTCCACACTGCGGACAGCGTCTAGATGTATCCAATTTTTGTAGCAAGGCGCGATCAATATTTTCCGACCATTTAAAGCGTAACTCGCGCACGTCTTCATGATGGGGCGCATAATCTTCAAAGTCGCGCCGCTGCGAAAGCCATAGGTAAATATCGGCTCCAGCAATAGCGAATTCTGTTTGTTCTAATTCCGCACTGCTCGTAATGCGAGAAGGGGCGGGGATAGGTCTGGGCATGGCACGACCTGAGAGAATTGCATCGGCGCATTTGCGCCAGTAGCCTCGGCTGCTGTTGCGCGTAGGGGCATTAATGAGCTTGAGCGCCGTCGCCAAACCGACTTTTTCGACTTCCTCACGGGTCAACATTTTGGCAAGTTCAATCGGTTCGGTCAAATCGGCAGTGCTGATTTTGTCGCGGAGATTATCTGGGATAGATTGCAGCGCTGACCATTGAATAAGCTGATCTGCTAGGCCGCCTGGGATCATAATGAGGTCATCATAAGTGGGGGATACACGGGCGTGAGTAAGCGTAATTGGCTCGGCATTGAATAAACGGCGGATAATATTTAGATTACGCTTGTTAGTCGCACCGATCACACCTGCATTAGAAAAACCGAAGCGCCCGGCGCGTCCGCCGATTTGTTGAACTTCAGCGGTGGTCAACAGCCGTTTTTGTTTGCCATCAAATTTTTCTATTTCATAAAAACAGACGTAATCGGCGGGTAGATTCAGCCCCATTCCAACGGCATCTGTCGCAATACAAATTTCGGTTTCTCCGTTAGCAAAACGATCTGCTTGCTTGCGGCGAACTTCCGGCGGCAAGTTCCCATAGACGACGGAAACGCGCCGTTTGCTTTGTTCTAAGATTGTTTTAAGGTGTAAAACAAGCTGCCTAGAGAAGGCGACTAAAATCGTATGTTCTGGGAGTTTTTCCAATGACCACGCCTCCTCCGCAATTGAAATCGGAGCGAGCCGTTCATGGCGGATGACTTCAAGCGGGATAGTTGCGGCTTGGGCGAGTTGGTCAATTAAACCTTCTGTTGTAGTGGGCGCAATGACGTGAAGTTCTGGCGATTGTGCCTCCATCAAGGCGCGTGTCCATGCCCATCCTCGATCTGCATCAGCTAGCATTTGCGCTTCGTCGATGACGACGCATTCCCCGCTATAGGATGGATTGAACATCTCGATAGTGGCGGCGGTGATGGTTGCGCCGGGAATATCGATGTGTTCCTCACCTGTAAGTAGATTACAGGGTGTCCCGCGTTGATTTAGGCGATCAAAAATTTCAAAAGCCAATAAACGCAGCGGCGCGAGATACCATCCACTGCCTGCCTCTTCTAAGGCAATCAGCGCATCATGGGTTTTGCCGCTGTTGGGTGGCCCGATATGTAATGAAATGAACTGATCGCCGCGTCCTTCATGCGCCCATGCGGGGAATGCTGCCAAAAGACGATTACGAAGTTCGCTGAGTTGTTCGCGTTCTTGGCGACGTGCCTCGCGGATATGCTGTTTTCGTACTTCGCGTTTCGCTCGCCTTTCTTTACGTTGTTCCGCTTTGTGCTCGTGTATGAGTTCGCGGAATTCATGAAAGGTCTTTGGTAAGTCCCACTGACCGCGCAAATCTTGCCATGTTAGCATCCCATTTTTTAGGCCTGCCTTTGCCAGCCCTTTTTTCATTTCCTCATACGTGATGTTACGTGCGAGGATGAGGTCTTCCATTGGGATGCGCTGATAGGCGGTAATTTGCTCTAACCGGATCGTATCTGCTAATGCGCCTTCCACTTCGTAGGCGGGAATCCGCACTTGATTTTCCGGGTCGATAAAACTTACAAGCACGCCTTTTACGATGGCTTGTTCAAGGGTAACTTTTTTGACCCCCAGTCGGTTGAGCGCTTCGTTTAGGGTATAAGAACGCGCAGTTACTTGGCTTTGGAAAGTCTTTATATCACGGCGTGGATTGGGTTTAAAGACTTCTCCACACTGCTCTAACAAGGGCTGCCACAATTCATCTGGAGTAGGAGTTAACAGTGGGTTGGAATTATTCATTTTACTTTGGTCTAATCCATCGGATTTATCAAGCGGAAGCCGTGACCGCGTACTGTGATGATATATTGGTTATCCGGGTCGTGTTCGGCTAATCGGTCACGCAAGCGGCGAATGAGGGCATCAATGGCTTGTTCACTTACGCCTTCTCCCATCACATCGGGCCACACGGCTTCTACGACTTCATCACGGGTGCAGATGTGACCGTTGCGATTATAGAAGAGTTCAATCAAGCGATATTGTGGGAGGCTCAACGGCGGGTCAAGTTCTTCATCGCCGATAAAAACACGTCGCGCTTCTCGGTCAATGCGAAGCCGTCCCCCGATGTGATCGGGTAATTCAAACGGGAGTGGGGCAGTCGCGCCGGAACCAATAAATAGGATTCGTACTGCCAGGGCGATATGAATCTCATCGCCGTCATACAGATCGCGCTTGCCCGTCAATTTTTGTCCGTTCACCCACGTTCCGTTGCGGCTTTCTAAATCTTCGACCTGATAGACACTTTCGGTTCGCACAATGCGGATGTGCTGGCGGGATATCTGGCGTTCTGGAATGACAATAGTACATACATCATCGCGTCCGATAATGGTCTCATCTTCGTTTATTACCCAATGTTGATTGGCGTATTTTCCTTCAATGACGGTAAGAACGGGTTTTTCTGGTCTGCGCTCAGTCATAAAAGCCTTCTTGCCTTTCTTGACGTGTTCTTAAATTCAATTGATTGCTCTATTATAACAGGAATGACTAAACCCGGATTCTATTGGACACTGACGGGTATATCCACCGAATCCGACTCGGTTACACCGACCCATAGACCTTGATCGCCATAGATAGCGACACCTGTACCTACGGCTGAGGCTGTCCCGCTTGTATTGTTCCGATAAAACGCCTTGACGGAGCCAGAGCCTGTGCTGACAATTGATAAATCCGACGGGGCGAACTGATTCGGCTGTATCAGCGCACGATGGACACAGCGCTGGCGCGGTCCGAGCAGGCGAATTTGTGTTTCTGGGTAGCCACCGACATTTTGTGCCGCTGCTGGAACGGGGACATTATTAAAGGCGATCCCCAAACCGCTTTCGCCCGTCCCTGTGCCAATGACAACGCGTTCTGTGGTGACGAGAATGGGTATTGTGCCGATGGTATTATTGGTAACTGTTATCCATACCACCAGTGGCCCATCAATCGCTGCAGGAAAATCGCTGGTTTTGATAGTTAGGCTGATGGGTGGGTTGACTCGGTTGGAGACAGCCCGGCCTAGCAACGATTGATGAATGGCACGTTGATCGCCTGCCCGCAGCCAATCACAGGGTACGCCCTCATAGACAAAGGGAAATTGATCGGAGAGCAGGCGCGGGAGGACATTTGGCCCCGCAAAGACTGCCAATAAAATCAATAAAAAGATACCCGCTATCGCGTTAGGATTTTCGGTACGGCTCACGTAACGCATAAGTTCAAATATGCTCTTTCAGCCAGTGGGCGCAATTTTGAATTAGCACCTCTCCGGTAATCTGTTCTCCATTATGCCATATTATGCCGTTATCGTGTCCCCTAAACCAAGTGAGTTGCCGCCGGATAAAATCATGGGTGGCATTTTTGGTTTCAATAACAGCCTGCTCAAGCGATAAACCATCCAAAAGATGTGCTGCAAGTTGGGCATAACCTAAGCCGCTGAGGGAGGGAAGAGCGCGATTATAGCCTTTGTCTAGTAAAGATTGGACTTCTTGAACGAATCCTTGTGCCATCATTTGATCAACACGGTGGTCTGCGCGTTCATATAAGGTTTGCCGTTCTACCATCAGTCCAAGTTCAAAAATAGCGTAAGGGGGTGGTTTTTTGCGCTGTAATTCGCTAAAGAGCTGACCAGTTTCATAACAGACCTCTAAGGCACGGATGACACGGCGGACGTTATTCGGATGGATTTTTTCTGTGGCTGCCGGATCAATGGCGAGGAGCTTTTGATAAAGGGCTTCTGCACCGTTTAATACTGCGAATGATTCTAACTCGGCGCGTAAAATTTCATTGGGTGGGACTTGAGGGATAGACCAGCCTTCGGTTACAGCCGAGATATACTGCCCTGTACCTCCGACCAACAGCGGGAGACGTTGGCGAGCATGAATGTCATCAATGGCGGTATAAGCCATATGCTGATAACGTGCTAAAGAAAGATTATCGTCCGGCATAACAAAATCTATTAAGTGGTGGACTATTTGTTGACGCTCTTCAAGGGTGGGTTTGGCGGTGCCAATATCCATATAGCGATAGACTTGGCGGCTATCTGCACCGATAATTTCCCCATTCAGTGCTTGGGAGATTTTGATTGCTAAACCTGTCTTCCCAGCGGCGGTTGGTCCCAGAATGACGATGAGAGGCTGCGGTTTTGATTTACCAATCAAGAGCATTCTCCAGATGATCTATCAGAGGATCTCCAGAACGGGGGAGTGCGATGGCAATGACATCAATACGCCATGTGTAATTTTCAAGGTTGTGCGCTTGTAGGTAAAGTTGTGCGCTGGCAATCAACTTGCGCTGTTTGGCGCGATTGACGCTCTCGAAAGAAGCCTCTGTTGTCTCTGCATGACGGGTACGCACTTCGATGAAGATAATGCCTTCATTGCGTCCGGCGATAATATCAATCTCGCCGCGAGGACAGCGCCAATTTGTCGCAATAATGGTATAGTTCTGTTTTTTTAGATATTCGCTTGCCAAGCGTTCACCT
>DAOTTO010000359.1:0-19120 GCA_034437895.1 Anaerolineae bacterium
TTACCCCACCCCTAAATCCCCTCCCCATTGCATGGAGAGGGGACTTCAAGATGCGTTTTTCTCCCCTTCTCCAATACTTGGAGAGGGGGCCGGGGGGTGAGGTAAGCGAAAGTCCTGAAATTACTAGTGATTAGTTTTTGGTAGAAAACAACGCAACGTTTTTGCATCTTACTAATCACTAACAACTAATAACTTCTACCCCGCCTCGCACCAATCCGTGCCGCAATAAGGATCAATCGTGATCGTATCGACATCCGGCAGCGCTTCAAATTGCGCTTGCGAAACAGACGTGAATTGATAATCCACAAACAATTCAAAATTCTCACCGCGCACCAGCATCATATTCGAGAACTGGGTGTAACTACGCGCAACCGCCGTCACCGTTGCGCCAACCGGGAACACACCCACCCGCAGCGACGCGCCACGATCTAAAAAGGCCGCCGCGAAATCTGTATTGACCGTCGCGCTGCCGCCACCACCGCTTGCCGTCACACCGGATAACGATAATGCGCCGTTTAAACTGGGATTCGAGAGTAAATTGACCTCAGCGAATTGACTCGCCGCCACTTCCGCCTGTTTACAAAAATCACGCGCCGTTGGGTCAACTTGCAGCGTAAATACGCCGCCTGCTTCTAATAAGCCGACCAAAGCCTGCGTTGAACGACTGCATCGCATAATGGCTTCACCACCTAACCAACCTGCTGGACGGCCTGCATCATCCCCGAAAGCGGCATCCGCCAGCAGTTCCAGATCATGTCGAATATCCCGCGCCAGCGCGTACGGTGAACTCGGCACGGGGCCGAACCATCCCGCCGGACGTACTTCCGCGCCTAATGTCGCGCCTGCCAAAATCTCTAAGTCCAGCCGCATCAGCAATCCCAACTGCGGATTCGTTAAGTCAATGCTGCCGCTCCAGCCTTCAGGCCGAATGCCCACACCGAGCATTTCATTCGACAGTGTCTCCAGATCAGGCCGCAGATTGAGCAATAGTAAGGTCGAGTCATCTGTCACAATCGCTTCTTCCGTCGCCACTTCGGTCACTTCTGGCGTAACTTCCACGATGGGTGATGTGCCGGGTGCAGGCTGAGTTACCTCAATAAAGGGTGTGCCGACGACTGCACCCGGCGGCACTGCACCGGGAGTCAACAAAAACGGCGGAATTTCGCTCGTCGGCTGAATGACACCGGTACTTGGTTCTTCTGTACCGCTCGGAGGCGGCGGAGGCTGCTGTTGTTGAGCAAGTACCGCCGTTAACGGCAGCACCAATAAAATCATCACTAAACATGCGCGTGGCAGTCGTTTCACGGCGCAACTCCTTTATGTGCAAATGGTCATCAGGGCGCAAAGTGACACGCCCTACATAGTATACAGTGAAACCGCTAACGCCCTTCATCAGGCAAACGCGGTATCGGGGGCAGTGGACGGGTTTTACCAAGCGGAAGCTCCACCCGGAACATCTCTTCAGTCGGGGTTTGTGGCGATTTATCTTCCGGGAGCCGCTGTAAGTCGTATTTCAGCCGTTCCTGCTCTGGCAGCTTACCCGGTGTCGGGGGCGGCTTCACAATGCCCGGCATATTTTGAATATCGCTCAAAATCGGGCGGTCAAACGTCGTTACCGAAACATGGCGCACCCGCGATTCCAGCAGTTTTTTCAAAATGTTCGCGCCGCCTTCCTGAAGCTGATTATAAGCCGCACGAGGCAAATCCTCCGCCTCCAATTCATCCAAGACGATGTTCATCAAGCCGCGCAGTTCTAATTCAGAAATCACGCGCTGCGGCTGCCGAACCGCCAGATAGGGATTCACAAATCCCGCCATGCTGGTGATAACAGGTGTCGCCTGACCGTTGATGACGACGACAGGCGGTATGTTGTCATCGGCATAATAAGCGCTGATTTTGCTGATGGACGGAAACAGCCCATGCGCCAGCAAATTATAGAATTTGCCAACTTCTTTAATCCAATCACGGACGGCATTATCCTGTTCGGCGGGGGCAATACTACTAGTATCCCCTACCAAGACCAGAATGTTATACGCAGCGAGCTTACGCGCCATCTCCTGAATATGGAGGGTAGGATCAACCGAACCCGCCCAATTCGGCGTGACGAGATGCGGCGCGTGCTGCTGCGCCAATTTGAGGAGGATTCTTTCAAGACGGGCGAGCATGATATTTTCTTCTCAGATGATGATAAGGAATCGGTTTGATTTATTTCTTTATTCTACTCGAAATTCTGCGCTGACGATTAGCCACTTAGTCCTTGACGGATAAGACTGATCCCCAAAATAGCCAAGATCACAAGCGCCAACAGCAGCGCCCTGCGCGTCACCTGCGGATTGATGCGCCCCAGACGATCAAAAATCATGACTTGCAGCGCCATCATCCCCAAAAATATCCCATAAAAGCTGAGGAGAAACGCCAGCCCATGCCAAGCCGATTGTTTTAGCGCGGAAATCAATATAGGGCCGTTAATCGTTCCCCAGAAGAGATACGGATTCGGATTTAAGAAATTCATCAAGATGGCTTTGGTGAACGTGTCTCGTACTAGAATTTCATCTGTATTTACTTCACCCAAAACTGCCCCAGCCCGATACTGCTGATATGTCCCCCATGAGATATAGAGTGTAAATAATCCGCCTATGATCTTCATAACAGAAATCGCAGAATCACTTAAGCTGCCTAGCAGAATAATGGTAAAGATCATAATCGGAATATCGCTAATCAAGGGCGCGAAGATGGTGACTAAGCCAACGCGCCAGCCGCGTGTGAGCGTGGTCGTCAGCAAATAATTCATAAACGGCCCCGGCGAAACGCCCGCCGCAAAGCCGTAACCGATCCCTTGGTTAATCAGTGTGAGCATAAAGTAGCTTTGATTAGGTGAAAACGAATCGGGCTATTTAACCACAGAGGCCGCAGAGTTCACAGAGGCGGGTTGATACGGGACTATTGCATAGGTGGCGAATGTGTTGACAAACGGGCGCAATAAAAGACAATTAGGCTGAAAAATCGTGCGCGATGTTGCTGGGTATCATATTGGTAAAATACAATAAGGGTAATTATGGTTTTTGAACTGGATGACTGCCAATGTCCGCGTTGTAAAAATACACCACTGCTTTACGAAGCTGCGGATCAGATTCCGTCTAAAGAAGTATTGGAGCAGGCCGTCCGCTGCCCAGCTTGCGGGGAATCCTACGATGTCATTTGGGGCATTCCATTTTTGGGCGTGTATGGGGAAGACGACTTACCCGGCCTGATCGAGATCGCCGCAAATGCAGAAAACTACAGCCGCCAAAGCAAATCACGGCGTAGTGAATGGATTGATCCTTGGCTCGATATGCTAGACGAATACCATCTGAGTGCAGATCGTGAAAGCATCATCCGTAAATATGGCCTTACCCCGCAAGACAGAATTTATTTGCCTACGCGCTATAATGAGCACATCTTTTTTCATTTAATGACCGCCGGATTAGATTTCGGTGGAAAAAAAGTCCTTGATGTCGGTGCCGGATTAGGCTTTGATAGCTGCCGCTTTCTCCGAGCAGGGGCGCAGGTCACATGCTTTGATTATAGTCCGATTCTATCGCATCAAGGGCTACTCAATGTACCGGAAGCACGTTGGATTGCTGGAACAGCACCCGTTCTTCCGTTTAAGGAAGATAGCTTTGATGTGGTCATTGCTAATGCAGCGCTGCACCATATTCGTGATGTGCCAGCGACTATCGCGGAGATGCTGCGCGTCCTCAAGCCCGGCGGTGTAATGCTCACAATTAGCGATTCGTTCCGTGCGGATCACTTAGACGACGACTTTTTAGTCAGCGCCTTTAAAGACCACGAAGCCGTCTTGATGGGTGTGAACGAAGGGATACCACGTCTGCGTGATTTTCTCTCGATATTACAATCACATCAAGACAAATTAGAGGTCGCTGTTTTTACCACCGCCGCCACCACGACATCACGCCCTGTCCCTTATCCGCTTCAGTGGACGCTCAAAGATGCCCGCCAGCATCTCAGTTCTGGTGCCATCGGCCTGCGTGTGACCTTGAAAGAAACTGCTGCTACAGTGCAGCCGCAGCTTCCTAAAGAAATCATTCGACCAGCAGATTACGCACATCATCTGGAAAATCAAGCCGAAGCGCTAGCGCGGCTGGCGGGATTGCTGCCGGATCATCTGGTCGATTTACGGCTGCTAGATACACATCATGCTATGTTTCGGCTGCTCAATGGCTGGAAGCCTGTTGAAGAAAACAGCCATGAACGCACCGCTTTTTCTCGTGCGCGTTTATTTATCCGCCGTAAACCAAGCATGGATTATGTCAATATCACGGTCTATGCGCTTTATACCGAACAATTTGACAGTCCTGAATTTGCGATCTTGGTCGATGGGCAGGAAATTCAACGTGTTTCGCTTCAACGCGGGCTATGGACAAGGTTAAGCGCCCACTTGCCGTCTAGTGAAGACGGTAAAGTCTCTGCGATTGAAGTGCGCCTCCTCACTCCCTTGACCGATATGTCCGCCCGTTCCTTTCGCGTTAGGCATTTCGCCTTAGCCCGTCAGCCAGATAGCGCAACATCAACGCCTGCCGATTTAGTCAGTCCAAATCTTGCGGCATTAGTATCGCTCGGCATGATGGGTGACAAATCGGTTAAAGCACTTTTTTCCGACGATTACGATTTAAGCATTGACACGATCAACCGTCTGCGGCATCTTGGCTGCACCATCAAAGCCCTCGTTGTGCAAGGGCAGGAAAGTATTTTGGGCGCTGAACCCGAAATGACCATTATCGGGAGTTATGCTCACCCCATATTTTCACCCAATCAATCTGGTTTAGCATTTGATGCCGACATCGTGATTGCGCCAACGCCACAAGACGCAAATCGGCTCGAAAAACGCCTCCCGAACCGTATCGCCGCCCACCCACGCTATGCTATTTTACGGGGTGGAACTGCCGATAAACTCCCTATCCTTCTGCCTATCCCGCCCAAAACACCGATGAAAAACAGTTTAATCCTCCTAAGAAGGATCGTTCATAAAATACGGCGCGTGGTACGCAGCTAAGCTATTGGCGGGCATTGACCCACGTTGTATACTGCAAGCACTTTTAAACCAATAAGGTGTGTTTTGTTCTGGTCATATCGTCAAAATCACACACACTATAGAGGAACTAAACGTCATGAGCTTCTGGACTGAAAATCGCTTCACTGTCACGGGAGGCAGCGGCTTCTTGGGCAGTTTTTTGGTCAATGCGCTTGAAAAACGCGGCGCGACAAATGTATTCGTCCCGCGCAGCAGCGAGTATGATCTGCGCCGCCAAGAAAATATCGCGCGCCTATTAGATGATTCTAAACCGACGGTCATCATCCATGCTGCGGCGCTGGCGGGCGGCATCGGCGCAAATCGCGCACATCCTGGCACCTTTTTCTATGAAAATTTGATGATGGGTGTGCCGCTGCTGCATGAAGCCATGAATGCAGGGGTGCAAAAATTCGTCACCATTGGGACGGTTTGCGCTTATCCCAAATTTACCCCGACCCCCTTTAAAGAGGACGATCTCTGGTTAGGCTATCCCGAAGAAACCAACGCACCTTACGGTCTCGCAAAAAAAATGCTGTTGGTACAGGGGCAGGCTTATCGCCAAGAATACGGCTTTAACAGCATTTATCTGCTGCCCACGAATTTGTACGGCGAAAGAGATAACTTCGACCTCGAAACTTCGCACGTCATCCCGGCGTTGATCCGCAAATGTGTGGAAGCCAAGCAAAATAATGCGCCGAACATCACCGTTTGGGGGACGGGCAGCGCCTCACGCGATTTCTTGTACGCCGGGGATGCCGCTGAGGGTATTCTGCTGGCGACTGAGCGTTACAACGGTGCGGAACCCGTGAATCTGGGCAACGGCACCGAAGTCCGCATTAAAGACCTCGTGGAGACGATTGTTGAACTCACGGGTTTTGAGGGCGAATTGATTTGGGATACGACGAAGCCCGATGGTCAGCCGCGCCGGATGCTGGATACCAGCCGCGCCGAGGAGGAATTTGGATTCACCACCCGCACGCCCTTCCGTGAGGGTCTGCGCCGCACGATTGAATGGTTTATCGAATCCGAATACGCCCGTCCATAATCGGACGACAAAACCTACAAGCATTTATGCAAAAACAGTCCACACCAAGGTCGCTGCCGCAGGCTATCAAAGCCGCCGCCATCCGTCTAGTCAAAATCCCGCTGCGCCCATTCTATAGGGTTTTTCAGGCCAGCACCCGCTGGTATGAACGTTTAGTGGAGCGTCAAACCGCCCTTGAGGAGAAAGTCGAGGGTTTGCAAGTTTCCCTAGGCTTTCTCCAAAGCCAGCTTCAGCGCGGCGCGAATTATCAATCCTTGCAGGATGCGGAATTTAAGGTCTTTTCGCAATGGGGCGAAGATGGGATTATCCAATATTTGATTCAGCGTGTGCCGATCCCTAATCCAATCTTTATTGAATTCGGCGTGGAAGATTACCGCGAATCGAATACACGCTTTTTGCTGACTCACGATTATTGGCGCGGGTTGATTCTGGATGGCGGCAGCGCCCATATCGACTTTATCAACAATTCGCAATATCGCTGGCGGCATCATATTGAGGCGGTTTCGGCCTTCATCACCCGTGAAAATATCAACCAACTCATCGGTGATGCAGGGATTCGCGGCGACATTGGCCTGATGAGCATTGATCTGGATGGTATGGATTATTGGGTGTTGCAAGCGATTGAAATCGTCTCCCCGCGCATCCTGATTTTAGAATATAACAGCAGTTTTGGCGCAGAACATGCCGTTACTGTTCCTTATCAGCCCGATTTTTCTGTCGCGCAGGCGCATTACTCCAAATTGTATTGGGGTGCTTCGCTGGCGGCTTTGGTACAAGCGGCATCACAAAAAGGGTACAGCTTTGTCGGCAGTAACAAAGCCGGGGTGAATGCCTTTTTTGTGCGAAATGATGTCATTGGAGATTTACCTGTATTGACCGTCCAGCAGGGATACGTGCAAAGCCGTTTTAGTAATTCCCGTGATGAAAAAGGTCAGCTTAACCGCGTGTTCGATCACCGCGAACAATTGAAGATTGTTGGACATCTGCCTGTTGTTGATCTCACACAAGATCGCATGGTGACGATCCGTGACCTTTACCGACTGGATGACTGATGCGGATTCTGTTTGTCGGCCTCTCACAAAGCATTCACACCGCACGATGGATCGACCAGATCACCGATCAAGGGTGGGATTTGCATCTCTATCCCGTGCATGGCGATAGTCCGCCCTATTCCGAACTCAAAGGGGTTACGCTCCACGACTTTTTTTATGGCAAGCCCGATTTAGCCGCTGATGTAAGACATGCGGGCTATCGCATTACGCCGCCGATTCTTGCAAATCCACTGCTGCGGCTTACCAGAGGGGCAGCACATCGCCTGTGGCCTACCAACCAAGTAGATCGTCTGGTGCGGCTGATTCGGCAGATCAAGCCCGACATCATCCATACGATGGAGATTTCCAGCGGTGGCGGCTTAACCTTAGCTGCCAAACAGCTTTTAGGGCATGAATTTCCGCCCTGGATTATCGGCAATTGGGGCGATGAAGTGCAGTTTTTTGCACGTCTGTCGCAATATGCCACTATGCTGCGGCAGGTAATTGCCCAAGCCGATTACTTCACATCGGAATGTGCGCGAGACTTGCCCTTAGCGCGAGAACTGGGCTTTAAAGGGGGATTTCTCCCCGTGACCCCAGCCGGAGGCAGTTTCGATGTGGCTTTTATGCAAACGCTGCGGCAGCCCGGCGCGACTTCTAACCGTCGGCTGATTTTGCTCAAAGGCTATCAGGATATTCGCGGACGGGCTTTGTTCGGCTTGAGTGCTATCGAGATGTGTGCGGATTTGCTCAACGACTATCGTGTTGGCGTTTATGGCATCAACAGCGATGAAGTACGGACGACGATTGAACTCATGGCAGGCAACGGGATTCCGATTGAAGCGATCCCACGCCAGCCGACGAATGCGGATATTTTGCGCTTATTTGGGCAAGCGCGGATTTATATCGGCGTGAGCATGTCCGATGGAATCAGCACGTCGCTGTTGCAAGCCATGCTGATGGGGACTTTTCCGATTCAAACATATACCGCCTGTGCCGATGAATGGATTACGCATGGCGAGAGTGGGATGACTGTGCCGCCGCAAGACCCGCACGCAATCGCTGCTGCGCTGCGTTATGCGCTCACAGATGACGCATTGGTCGACCATGCCGCACAAATTAACCTTCAAACGGGCGCGAGTCGGCTCGATAAAAGCGTCATCAATCCCAAAGTCGCTGCGATGTACCGCCAAATTCTGCAAAGTGCGCCGCGCAACAAATGACATCTTGCCCCTACATCGTCCGAAATCCTTTAGGTACAATGGTTGCTTCTATTGAGGAAAATCAAGAATGCGCGCAACCCAAACTCGGCCTGATACTATTTTGCCGGATAACCCGACCACACATAAACTCGTAATTGAACCGCCGTCCGGTTGGTCACAGCTTGATCTGGCGGAAGTCTGGCAGCACCGTGAACTGCTGATTTTTCTCGTCTGGCGCGATTTAACCGTGCGTTATAAGCAAACGGTCTTGGGGCCGCTCTGGGCGGTCATTAACCCCTTCGCCTCCATGATTATTTTCAGCCTGTTTCTAGGCGGATTGGTCGGAGTCCCATCGGATGGGATTCCTTATCCGCTGTTCAGTTTCGCCGCGCTAGTTCCCTGGGCGCTGTTTACCAATACCCTGAGTCGTTCCGGGGGGAGTTTGGTCGGTAACGCCAATCTGATTACGAAGGTGTATTTCCCGCGTCTGGTGATTCCATTTTCCAATGCGCTTTCCAGCTTGATCGACTTTTTGCTGGCGTTTGTTTTGCTTGTCGGCATGATGCTGGCTTATGGTTATGTCCCCACGATCAACTTCATCTTCCTGCCGGTATTTATCCTGTTGAGCATGGTCATTGGCCTCGGTGTAGGCTTAGGACTTGCCGCGTTGAATGTGCGCTTCCGCGACATTAATTTTTTCTTGCCGTTCCTGCTGCAAGCATGGTTGTATGCTTCACCCGTCGTCTATCCGGCGACGCTGATAAAGGGCGATGTTCTGCGGCTGCTTTATAACCTCAACCCGATGGCAAGTGTCATTGATGGCTTCCGGTGGGCGCTGCTGGATATTGGCAATCCTCCCGGCGCGATCATTATCCTGCCGATTCTCATAGCGATTTTGGCGCTGGTGGGCGGGATGCTTTATTTTAAGAAAACAGAACGCGTCTTTACCGACGTGATTTAGTTTGATTTAGCGAGTGTTAGTTTCGAGGCATTCATGGCAGAACCCGTTATCCTCGTTGAAGGATTAAGTAAGCAATATCATATTGGCGCGGCTCCCGTGCAAGCACGCGGCATCAAAGACATTTTCATGTCTCCTTTCCGGCGCAGAGCGCTGCCCGGCGGAGAATCCTCCCCCACAATATGGGCGCTGCAAGATGTCTCGTTTGCGGTTCAGCAAGGCGAGGTTCTGGGCTTGATTGGGCGTAATGGCTCTGGCAAAAGCACGCTCCTAAAAATTCTTTCCCGAATCACCCCACCGACAGGTGGACGAGTCAGCATTACTGGGCGGGTGGGGTCACTGCTGGAAGTCGGCACGGGGTTTCATCCTGAATTGACGGGGCGCGAAAATATCTTCCTGAACGGTACGATGCTCGGCATGAAGCGCAGCGAGATCACCGCCAAATTTGATGAGATTGTCGATTTTTCTGGCGTAGAGAAATTTATCGACACACCCGTAAAGCGCTATTCCAGCGGCATGTATGTGCGGTTAGCGTTTGCGGTGGCGGCGCATCTTGAGCCGGAAATCCTGATTTTGGATGAAGTGCTGGCAGTAGGCGATGTCGCCTTTCAGAAAAAGTGCCTCGGTAAAATTGGTGAAGTCACCCGTGCAGGTCGCACAGTGATTTTCGTGAGCCACAGCATGGCCTCGATTTCCAGCCTGTGTACCCGCTGCCTGATTATGGAAGAAGGCCATCTCGCAATGGATACCGATACCGAAACAGCCGTCAGCGTCTACCTGCAAAAATTGTTTGAAGGGGATCGTGTCGGCTTCCTCACACCTGATGCCAAGCGTTTTGGCTCCGGCGTAATCCGTTTTACCGATTTCTATATGGAAAACACACTCGGTCAGCGGATTCCAGTGGTTCGCAGCGGGCAGGATGTGATCTTCGCTTTCCCGTATGAAATTCCCGCTGGTGTCGTCCCTGACGGCAAAATCTCGGTTGGGTTTTCGCTCGTTGACGATCAGGATCATACCTTATTCATCATGTATAACGATTACACCAATCAACTTTTTGAGACTGTGCCGGGGCAGGGAGTCGTGAAGTGCCGTATCGATCATTTCCCGTTGATCCCTGCCAATTATCGCGTCACGGGCGTTATAGTCGTTGATGGTGAAGAAGCTGACCGTCCAGAAAAAGGGCTTGGTATGATTATCGTCAGTGAAGGTGATTTTTATGGGACAGGCCGCACAGGGACTACGATTGCGCCCTTTATGGTACAAGGGGATTGGTCGCTGGAAAGCGCCGCGCAGCCTGTTTAGGGTAGCGTATTATGTAAGGATGTGAGTTCATGACGACGATTTTCGGTAGAATTTATGGGAAGCTCGCCTGGGAGATGCAAAAAGCCCTTGCCCCAAGGCGAGCAAAGCAAAAAGTAGTACAAGTCCAGAAGGTACAAGACGAAGAAATCCATGCCTATGTCCGCGCTGGCAACCCAATCAAGTTGATTATTGGATCGGGCGGTACAAGCTACCCCGGCTGGCTTTCTAGCGATGTGCCTACGCTCGATATTACGAATCCCGATCATTGGCAAAAATTCTTCAAGCCAAACTCGATTGAACGTATATTGGCGGAACATGTACTCGAACATCTAACGGAAGAACAAAATCAGGCGGCGTTAGCTTTGGCTTATCAATATCTTAAACCCGGCGGCATGTTCCGCATTGCTGTACCCGATGGATTTCGCCGCGACCCCGCTTATGTAGCGGAGGTCACTCCTCCCAAAGATGGTCATCAAATGTTGTTCACGATCAATAACCTGCGCCCGATGATGGAATCAGCAGGATTCGAAGTGCGTCCACTGGAATATTTCGATGCGAGTGAGGAATTCCATGCGACTGAATGGGATGCCGCCGAAGGACACATTATGCGGTCTGTGCGCTTTGACCATCAAACTGATTTTCAGCGCGACAATCTTTTTTACACGTCGCTGATTGTGGATGGCCTCAAATAAGTGATGAATCCCAAAATTACTGTCATCACCCCGTCTTATAATCAAGGGCAGTATATCGAGGCGACGATAAAATCCGTCCTCGATCAAGGGTATGACAATCTTGAATATATCATCATCGACGGTGGCTCGACGGATGAAAGTGTGGATGTTATCCGGCGCTATGAAAGCCATCTCGCGTATTGGTGCAGCGAACCAGATTCCGGGCAAACCAACGCCATCAACAAAGGTTTGCAACGGGCGACTGGCGACATCATCGCATATCTGAACAGTGATGACCAATTTTTGCCGGGAGCGTTGGAAGTTGTCTCAGCCTTAATGCGACATTCATCGGCAAAATGGATGAGCGGCGCATGTCAAATCACGTCGCCGGACGGCACACTGATTCGCCTCTGGGAGCCAGAAAAAGCGCCGATGTCGCGGGTGGTCGCTATCCTCTATCCTTGGGGATTGCCGCAACCTGCTTGCTTTTGGCGGCGCGAACTTTTTGCCACTTATGGCTGCTTCCGTGAAGACTTGCATTATGCCTTCGATACCCATTTTCAACTCACCTTGATGTTGGCAGGGGAAGCGCCTCTTCTCACTTCATTGCCCCTAGCGAATGCTTTAGTGCATCCCCAAAGCAAAACAGGCACTTCTGGCGGACGTGGTGTTTTTTGGAATGAATACCGCCGCTACATGCGTGATTTCGAGACCCAGCTTGACCCGAAAGAACGCGCCTATGGACGTGTCGTGCTGTGGCTAACCGATGTCGGCAGTCCGCAGCCCACCGATCAACCTCGCCCTGCCTTGCACGAATTTTTGACCATGCTGCGTTACTACCCGACGGTCTTCGCTAAAACTTCGCTGGCGACTTTCGCCCGTGTGACCGGACTTCGTAAATGGAAATACAAGAACTAGGCCGCTACAAATAGGAAACTCATGTCCAAATTGACCCCCAAAATAAGTTTGGTGATAATCGCCTCTTTGATGCTCGTCATCTTAAGCAGCGCAACCATCACCGCACAAACCACGCCCGAAATTCAGCTTTTGCAACCGGAAGTAATCGCCGTTTATCCGCACGACAGCGGTTCTTTTACGCAAGGATTGGTTTGGGATAACGGCGTATTCTATGAAAGCGCTGGACAATATAACGAGTCGGATGTGCGAAAAGTGAACCCGGAAACAGGTGAGGTGCTGGCGATCCGTGACCTCAACCGCATTTTCTTTGCGGAAGGTCTGGCGTTGGTCGATGACCGTCTGATTCAGATCACCTGGCAGACTGGCTTAGCCTTTGTTTATGATCGAGACACCTTAGCGTATGAGCGCCTTTTTCGTTATGAAGGCGAAGGCTGGGGGTTGTGCTATGACGGCAGCGAACTTTATATGAGCGACGGCACTGAATATATCTCCGTACGCGATCCGCAGACGTTTGAACTCATCAGGCAAATTCCCGTCACATACCAAAATGAGTCGATTGCGGGCTTTAGCCTGCAAGGTCGTGCGTTGGACGAGCTGAATGAACTCGAATGCGTGGACGATTCGCTTTACGTCAATGTCTGGCAAACAGACGGAATCCTCATCATCGACAAAGCCACAGGCGCGATTACCGGGCTGATTGATGCTGCTCAACTGCTTACGGAAGAAGAACGCGCCGCACTGCCGTACAGCGCTGTTTTGAACGGAATCGCCTATAATCCTGATGACGATGTATTTTACCTGACAGGCAAATATTGGCCTAAACTGTTTGAGGTACGCTTCGTGCCAATCCCAGAAAATTAATCGATTACCCTACATAAATAAGTGGTAAATCCCTCTCCAAGAGCGCTTAAATGCGCCCTTTTTATTTTTACATAAAATCGCAAAAACCTTAAGGTTATTAAAAAATATCTTGATTTATAGTAAAGACATCGCACCAAAAAGGAGCATAACAATGAGAAAATATTCCTACGTTCTAGCAATGATGTTATTATTAACCCTTTCCCTATTGTTATTTCCGGTAGCGGCACAAGAAACGCCTTTAAATGGTGAAACAATCCAGATGCTGATTGTTGGCGATCCCTTTGCCAATGCCTTGTTCACTGCCCTCCCACAATTAAACGAATTATCTGGGGCAACTATCGAAATTGAGGTCGTAGGGTATAACGACGTTCACGATTTAACCCTACTCAACGCACGCGATCAAATCTCCGCTTATGATATTGTCAGTTTTGACGCAGTATGGGTGGGAGAGTATGGCGCAGCCAATATCTTGCTGCCCATTACCGATCTTATCGCCGCATCAGACAGCGTGAATCCTGCTGATTTTATCGAAATTGCCTACCAAAGCGGACAATATGAAGGTTTACAGCTTGGGCTGCCTATCCAGCCACATCCCGAACTCCTTTGGTATCGCAGCGATCTGTTTGAGGAGGCAGGCATTCAACCGCCCCAAACGACTGATGAATTATTAGCCGCTGCCGCCGCTTTTACCGATGCAGACGCAGATCGCTATGGCATTTGCTGGAATGGGCAGCGCGGGCAGGCACTTGGGCAGCAGATGGCGCATTTTTATGCCGCCTTCGGGCAGCCGCTGTTAGATGAAAATAATCAACCCACCCTGAATACACCAGAGGGAATCGCCGCCGCCGAATATGCGTTGGCACTGCTGCCCTATTCACCGCCTGACGTATTAAATATGGCATGGGATCAACGCCCTGTGCGCTTTCGCCAAGGGGGCTGTGTGATGACCTATGAATGGGCAGCGCGGGCTTATCTCGTGGAAGAAGACCCAACCTCCCAAATAGCCGGCTTGGTCGGTTATGCTGCCGCGCCTCATGCGCCGGATGAACAAGCTGTTACGCCGCTTGGCGTTTGGAACTTAGGCATTCCCGCCAATATCGGTGATCGTGCTGATGTAGCATGGCAATTTCTTGAATGGGTGACGAGTGAAGAAATAGAGCGCTTGCTGGCAAACGAAGGTAACGGCGGTATGCCACGTTACAGCCTCATCCGTGATGAAGCCTTGATTGAGCGCTATCCCGTATTTGCAACCGTAGACACGCTGGGCAGCGAAGGTCAGCTAGCCGATTGGATGCGCCCAGCCGTCCCGCAGTGGCCCCAATTAGCCGACATACTAGGCGAGGTTTATCACGATATGTTAAACGGCACCTTAACGCCTGCCCAAGCTGCGGAAGAAGCACAAACGCAAGCAGAAGCCTTGTTTAGCGGACAGTAAAATTGACCAGAGTAAGCTATCGCAAAATAGCTTGCTCTTCTCACTGGCGTTTGAAAGGATGTTTGTCATAATGCTTAGGTTTATTTCTACACGACTTCAATACAAGCTCATCTTGGCATTTGTACTGGTTCTGCTCATCCCTGCGGCCATTACGTCAACCTATAACATTCAGCGTTCTAACGAAACACTGACGGAATCGGCACGTTTAAACCAGCTTCAAGTCGCCACCAGCAGAACACGTTCAGCCGAAGCGCTGCTTACCGGTGCAACCGCCGATACACTCTTTCTCAGCCAAGCGCCAGAAGTCCGGCGTTATGTCAACGCGCCGCAATCCACCACACTCGGCAATATTGAGCGTTTATTCCAAGCCTTTTTAGGGCGTTCAACCGGGATTTACACCAATGCCTGTTTGCTGGATGCGAGTGGTCAAGAGGTCGTCTGCGTAGATGTTGTTGAAGGTGTGCCGACGATTTTGCCAACGGAAGCATTAGAAAATCAGTCGAATCAGGCTTATTTCAGTCGTACCTTAAGCCTAACAAGCCTGCCGGGAAGACAAGCGCCAGTTTATGTTTCTAGTCTTGATTTAGAGCGCACTCAGGGCGTGTTCGTCCGTCCTTACATCCCAACCATTCGTTACGCCACACTCCTACAATCTGATGAGGGCGCAATTTCGGGCATCTTGGTTTTAAAAGCGTTGGTTGCGCCTATTTTCGAGGCCCTTAGTGAAGATACCCAAACTGAGGCCGTTTATTTGGTCGATTCTGATGGCAATTATTTATTGCATCCCGATGAACGCCTCCTTTACGGCAATCTCGTTGGCACAGGCATCACGCTTATGAGTGAACGCCCAAAAGACTCATCTGAAATTTTGACCCAAGCACAAGGTACGTTGTTTGGCTCTGATGAACGCACCGACACGCTGCAAGTGTTTGCGCGGATTAAGCCGACAGGTCAGGCGACCATTCAATGGACGGTAATTTATGAATATCCACTGGCAACGATTTTAGGTGATGTACGGGGTACACAACAGGTCATCATCGCCATTACGCTCATTTCGCTCGTTGCCGCTGTCTTGGCTGCATTATTCATCACACAAGGTATCGTCCGCCCCATTCGTCAGCTCGCGGCGGCAGCAGGTTCCATTAGTCAGGGGAACTATCGCCCCATTACCGACATCCACAACCGCGATGAAATTGGCCTGCTTGTTCAATCCTTTAATGAAATGTCTGAGCGTATCGAAACCCGCACGACAGAACTCATTGAAGCCAGAACCATCGCCGAAGAAAGTGTTCGCTTAAAATCTGAGTTTCTGTCTACTATGTCCCACGAACTGCGAACACCCCTCAATGCCATTCTCGGCTTTAGTGGGATTCTATTAGAAGATATGGGTGGCGAAATCGACGAAGATGCACGTCACATGCTCACTCGCGTTTATTCCAACAGTGAGCGTCTTTTAACCCTCATTAATGAAATTCTTGACCTTGCAAAGATCGAATCGGGTCGGATGGATTTGGCCTCTGCGCCCTTTTCACCGCGTGAACTCGCCCATCGTTGGCAATCGCAGATGAATGTTTTAGCCACCCAAAAAGGGTTAACCTTTCATGTCCATACCGACTCAAAGTTACCAGAAAAAATCAACGGCGATGTAGAGCGCCTCACGCAGATCGCTACCAATCTGCTTTCTAACGCATTTAAATTCACCGAAAAAGGTGAAGTTCGCTTAGATGTTGAAAGACAGGATAAAAACTGGGTCATTCGCGTCAGTGATACAGGGATAGGTATTCCGCCTCATGCCCTCAATTACATCTTTGACGAATTTCGTCAGGTCGATGGCTCATCAAAACGTGTCTATGGCGGAACAGGGCTAGGATTAGCCATTGTACGCAAAATTTGTATGATGATGGATGGTCAGGTGATTGTAAAAAGCACACTTGCCGAAGGCAGCATCTTTACAGTTATTTTGCCGCTTGGCATCACAACCCACGTTTCTAAACCTGATGTTATCCTTGAAAGCCTATAATTAAGGGGGAAAAATTATGGCAAACGTACGTCGCAATATTTTGAAAGACTGGGATATTCTGGTCTTAGATGACGAACCCGATAGCTTAGACCTCGCCAAAAGAATTTTAACGTATTATGGCGCGACAGTGCATACGGGAATTAACGGCAAGGAGGGTTTGGCAATTGCCCGTGAGATTATGCCGCAATTTATCATCTCTGATTTGTCTATGCCCGTCATGGATGGCTGGGATATGCTCAAGGCTTTAAAAAGCGATAGAGCGACTTTAGGCATTCCCGTTATTGCCCTCACGGCTCATGCCATGACGGGTGATCGGGATCGAGCTATCGTAGCAGGCTTTCATAATTACTTGACCAAACCGCTAACGCCAGCTACATTCATCAATGATTTACTCCGGCTATTAATTGATATACCCGAATTCGTTGACGCACTATCGACTATGATCGATTGAAAGGAACAGACCCCATGAATATTGTAAACATGCTTGTTGTCGAAGACGATCCCGATGGACAAGAGGTCGTTACACGGATGCTGCGCTATCACAAAATCAAAGCCGATATGGTTTCTACAGGCGAACAAGCCCTTAAATTATTGGCAACCCACCCTTATAGTGCCGTCATCATTGATCTTTCCTTGCCCGGCATGGATGGGTGGACATTGTTAGAAAATATCAAAGCGCAGGCCTTAACAACACATCTGCCTTGTGTCGCCATCACCGCATTTCATTCGCCCGAACTCATCATGAAAGCGATTGAAGCCGGATTTATCGCCTATTTCCCGAAACCATTGGATGCAGGTTCTTTCGTCAAGGAACTCCAGCGCGTCCTGCAATAAACTAACGAGATAAAATGCTGCAACCTTAGTATCGAACTGCACGTAATAAAGATTAACTCGTACAAATTCGATATTGAGGGGATACAGCATGAACCGTCTACAAGGCGAATCCAACAACCGTATTCCAGCCCTCGTGTTAATGGGGCTGGGCGCTTTCTTTTTATTCACACGGATTTTTAGTTTCGATATCGGCACACTCTGGCCGCTATTTGTCATTTTACCAGGTCTGCCTTTCCTTTATGCCGCTTTAACCGGACAAAAGAAAGACTCCGGCCTGATCTTCCCCGGTGTGATTATCACCGGCACCGGCTTGCTGCTGATGGTGCAAAGCATCACCGGAAATTGGGAATCTTGGGCGTATGCTTGGGCGTTTTATCCGATATTCGTCGGCATCGCGTTAACGTATCAGGGCAGAAAAACAGGCAACGAAAGCGAAGTCCGTACCGGACGCGGCATGATGACGTATGGCTCGATGGCGCTGGTCATTCTGTGGGTGTTGTTTGAAGTGTTCATCTTCGGCAATTTTCTCGGCGGCATCTCTGGATGGCTCATCCCGGCGGTGATGATCGGCGGCGGTTGGCTGCTGCTTAATCGGGGTAAATCACAAAATCAAACCGTTGAACCCGTCGTAAAAGCCAAAAATATGGAAACCGACTCCTACAAAAGCAAAAATGGTGAGGGTGGTGTCGCGGTCAACGACGAACTGCGCCGCCGCATTGACGAAGCACTCGCGGAATAAGCTAAAGGTTCGTTCAAACCAAAACCACTGAGGGCGCACCTATGCGTGCGTCCTTTGCATTTAAATAGCGCACAAAAAATCTTGGACATCATCCTTTAAACCAACTACAATAGGGTTAAAGCACACGAATTCGGGGAGCATAGGCGATTATGGCCTTGCAAATTGGGGATGAAATCGGGCCGTATAAAATTACCGAGCAGCTTGGCGCAGGCGGCATGGCAACGGTCTATAAAGCATATCATGCGCGGCTGGATCGCAATGTCGCCATCAAAGTAATGCACGCCACCTTTCTGCAAAATGATGCGTTTGTGGCGCGGTTCGAGCGAGAGGCGCGTATCGTCGCACGGCTGGAGCATCCCAACATTGTTCCCATCTATGATTACAGCGAAGTGGAAAAACAGCCCTATCTGGTTATGAAGTTCATCGAAGGCCAAACGCTCAAAGATGTCCTGCGAGAAAGTTCACTGCCCCAAGACGAAATCTTACGTCTAATGACGGCAGTCGCCCATGCGCTGGATTACGCTCACAAGCAGGGAGTCCTCCACCGCGACATCAAGCCCTCCAACATCATAATTGACCAACGCGGCAACCCCTATTTAACCGATTTTGGCTTGGCACGACTGTTACAAGCGGGTGAATCCACCATGAGCGCCGATGTGATGCTCGGCACACCGCATTATATTTCGCCGGAACAGGCCAGCGGCAGTACTGAACTTGATGCGCGAACCGATATTTATTCGCTCGGTGTTGTTTTATATGAACTGCTCACCGGGCGTGTCCCGTATGCGGGGAACACGCCTTATGCCATCGTCCATGACCACATTTACACGCCTGTGCCGAGGACGAGCGAAGTCAACCCCGGTATCTCGCCACAAATAGAAAATGTGCTGCTGAAGGCGCTGGAAAAGAAACCCGCTGATCGTTATGCTACTGCCAGCGAAATGCTGGACGCTTTACGCAGCGCTGTTTCAGGCTCGGCACAATCCCAAACAGCCTCTGCTGCTCTGGTAGAAGCAAAACCTAAAATTGCAGC
>DAOTTO010000360.1:0-6670 GCA_034437895.1 Anaerolineae bacterium
GCGACATTATTTTCGACCAGAATACCATTACCACCCATCGTCTCGCGTGCGAGCTGCGTCACATAACGGGCTTTGCGGGCATTATTATATTTCGCCATTGATGCGATGCCCTCGTTAAACTGCCCATTCGCCAGCAGTTCCGCCATTTGGAAGCACAAAAGCTGCATCAAGGTGACTTCCGTCGCCATCTCGACCAATTTTTGTTGAATCAGTTGGAATCCGGCAATCGGTTTACCGAAGGCTTCACGATTTTTGGCATAATCGAGCGCATATTCAAACGCGGCGGTTGCTACGCCAGCCGCTTCCCACGCCACACCATAACGTCCCATACCGAGTACCATCGCGGTATCGCGGAAGGAATTGCAATAGGCGAGTTTGTTTTCCGCCGGGACACGCACATTCGTGAGCGTAATATCGGCATTCAGGATGGCACGTTTGCCAATTTTGCCTTGAATATCGACGATTTCCACGCCTTCAACTTCGGACGGATTTTCAATAACGTAACCACCGAATTTGCCATCTTCATCGCGGGCGTAGATGATGAGCAAATCAGAAATCGAGGCGTTGCCGATCCAACGCTTCGCGCCATTTAGCACATAATAATCGCCATCGCGGTGGGCGCGGGTCTGCACATCGACAGCATTGGAGCCACGTTCCGGTTCAGTTAGCCCAAATGCGCCGATTTTTTCCATCCGCACCATTGCTGGAAGCCAACGTGCTTTTTGCTCTTCGCTGCCCATCGTGCCGATTGACCCCATCGCTAGCCCGGAATGGACACCATAAAACGTGCCAATAGAGCCATCGCCCTTCGCCATCTCAAAAGCGACTAACCCCATCTCCAGCGGCGAGATTCCGGCGCATCCGTAGCCGCTTAACATGCCGCCCATGATGGGGAGCTGACCGACTTGCATGGCGATCTCACGCGGAAATTCTGCTCTGTCCCAATAAGGATTGATATTGGGGATAACCACCGTCTGATTAAACTCGCGCACTTGGTCGCGCAAATCGCGTTCCTTATCGGTTAAGCGGTCTTCTAAATGGTAAAAATCGAACCCTGCTTTGACCGCTGTACTTAAATCCTTGAGCATCACAAACCTCATCTGCTAATTAATCAAATCATTGTTAGATTAATTATATGCAGTTTGCATGTGGGATACATGAAGGAATTATAAAAAACGTGAAAATTTGTAGGGAAAAAATGAATCTAAGCATTTTTCTTCGCAATTCATCATCACATTCAGTATGATTAAATATCGTTATCTTCGCAGCTAATTCGAGCAAATTTCCCATGCAAATAAACCGAGATCGCTCCCGGTTGACTTTTCGTACACGCAGGCGGCGGCGTTCTGGATGCTTGCCTTTAGCGATGCTTCTTATAGTACTGATGGGCGTGGTCGCGGTGTCTTGGGAATGGATCAGCCAGCGATTGCACATTGGCTCTATTTTGCAATCCGAGGGCGATCTTGACTCGGCCCAAGCTGCATTTGATCGAGGTGATTTGGATGCTTCAATTGAGCTAACGCGCCAGCTTTGGGCGGCACAGCCTCGCCAAACTGATGCTTTACTCTTGCTCGTGCGAGCCTTAATTTATCGTAGTTATGCCGATTATGATCGTGAAGTTGATCGTGAAATGGCGCTTCAGTGGACGAGTGAAGCCCTAGAACGGTTTACCCATGATGGCAGCAGCGAAGGCGATTTGGATGTGATGGCGATTCATGCCTTTGCATTACAGGCGGCTGATGATTCTGTCAGCGCGGCGCGGTTTGCCGGGAATGTGCTTGCGATTGACCCAAATCATATTTTGGCGCGGGTTGTTTTAGGGTTATCTTATGGCGGTGTGGGCAGTCATGACACCGCGCTGCGAGAAAATCAAATCGCGGCAGCGGGCAGTGTATGGCAGATGGATGCCCAACGTGCTTTGGCAATTAGTTACAGCGATCTTGGACGCTATGATGAAGCGGTAATTGCGGTTGAACGGGCGATAGCGCTCAACGATCATCTGATACCGCTTTATTATGAGCGAGCATTGTATGCGATGCAATTAGGGGATGCGGACGCGGCGACGGTTGCTTACTTTCGTGTGTTGGCTTTTGAGCCTAATAATGTCAAAGCGCGTTTGCGTTTGTGTGAGCTTTCCAGTTTGCTGCGGGAACGGGATGCTGCTACACGCTACTGCCAAGAAGTGACCCGGCTTGCGCCTACATGGTCGGATGGCTGGTATCAATTGGGGCGGGAATATTTCTTGCAAGGGCAGTTCGCGGCGGCACAAGCCAGCTTAAACCGTTGTTCTTCACTTCAGGTGATGCAAAGTGTCCCAATACTCCAACGGCGTTTTGAATGCTGGTATTTGCAAGGTCAAGCGGCTGAGATTTTGGGTGATTGTGATAGCTTGTTGGCGACTTATAACGAATTCCGTGAGATGGCGGCTTCTGCGGCGCTCCCGCAGACGTGGACGTATCCCCCCGAAGGACCCGCTGTCTGTTTAGACGGTTCATCCTCGAATTAACTCAGCTTAAGCAACTCTATACTTTTCGCAACGTTGGAAGTTCAAAACTGCCAGTGTCGAGTGATTTGAGGGTCTACGTAACATGAGTAACTCAGATTAGCCTAAAGAGGAGCGAATCACCCGTTCGCTCCTACATAACCTCAGTTTTGGATAGCGTACTTTGATTAACTTTTATGATGTCCTCATCCCCCGACCCCCTCTCCATTGCATGGCGAAGGGGAAAAAACGGTTCGCAATGGTTCTTTAAGTCCCCTCTCTACGAAGTGGGGAGGGGATTTAGGGGTGGGGATAGAATGAAAACACTATCCGACACTAAGGTTACATAACACACGCTATAAAGTATCAGATGGATTCTAACGCTCGTGTACCCACTTCCGCATCGCGTCTTGCGCTTCTGGGGTGCCTAAGCTGGCAAGCGCCTTAAATGCCGCAATGCGTGTGTCGGTGTTCTTATCCGTTAACACTTCCGTCAAAACCCCAACTGATTCGATATCGCCCAAACGCCCTAACGCCTCGGCAGCGAAACGGCGGACATTGCTATCAATGTCCAATAATGCGGCGGAAAGTCCACGTACTACGGCGCTGTCTTTTTCGCCAATTTTGCCAAGCGCTTTAGCAGCCGCCCGTCGTACGGCTTTGTCTTCATGGCGCAGTCCTTCGACCAAACCAGGAACAGCCGCCGCGCCAATTTGGATGAGTGCGCCTGTCGCGGCGACCCGCACCCAAATGTCTGTGCCACTCATCTCTGCCAACAAGGCCGGGACAGCGGTTTCATCGGTGATCTGCCCTAAGGCCTGCACAATCATAAAGCGGGTGCCGGGATCGCACGTTTCTAACAGGTCGATAAGCTGCGGCACAGCATCCATATAACGCATTTTCCCTAATGTCTGAATCGCCGAAGCACGTTCATGCTCGTCTATGCCAGCGAGCGCGACTAAAGCTTGTTCAATGATTTCGAGTTCGTTTTGAGTCATTCCTCTATCCCTAATAACTTTTTTAACAAGATAACAAAACGCCCAGCAAAAAGCGGGCGTAAGCAAAACGACAAGCCGATAAATGGGTAAGATTTCCCCATTCTACTTACACAAATTTACCCGTTTCGGGCAGCCTTACGCTTAAGGGCTTCTTCACGTTTACGCGCTTTAGCGTCATCATTTAATGCACCTATAGCGCCTACCGCAGGTTGGGCGGCAGCCACGACTTCTTTTATTGCAGGTGCTTCCACTGAGTCAGCTTCTTCGGTTTGGGCAGCGGCTCTACGCGCTCTTGCGGCGGCCGCAGCCGCTTTACGCTGTTCAGCCTGCTCCTCTTCGGAAGCGCCGCCCGTTGCGACTACCGCTTCTGCTTGCTTGGATGCTTTTTCCGCGACGGCTGCGGCCTGTTCTGCCTCGACCTTCGTGGTAGCGGCTTCTGCCTTGCGTGCAGCGGCTTCTGCTTGCGCCCTGAGCATTTGTACGGCATTAGATGATTCTACAGTGCTAACGGATTGATGGGCATCATGCCGTGAACCGAGCCTTAACACAAAAATTACAGCCAGAAGGTCGGCAATAATGATAATTGCCGCGATGATGAAGCCTAATGCACTCATCGATAATTTTCCTTTGCATATTCAACAGACAATGCACTGTATTTATTCTTACAGAAGATGCAGCGTCTCTAACAAATTTCCATCATTTATGGCCTCATTATACGCTACGACCACTGAAATGACAATTTTTACGGCCTTAATCTTCAGTTCGGCACGGCTTCCAACGCTAAATCATGCAGCGCTACAACCGCCCGTTTCATATCGGCTTCGTCCACCACAAATGAAATGCTGCATTCAGATGACCCCTGCGCGATTGCCAATACATTAACGCCGCCTTCCCCCATCACAGTAAAGACACGTCCGGCGACCCCTGGTGTGCCGCGCATCCCCGCGCCAACGACGGTCAAGATGACGACATGTGCGGAAACATCCACACTTTCGATATTCTGGCGATTAATTTCTACGATCAGTTCATCTTCAACCGCTTGCTTCACGGTTTCCGCTTGATTGCCGACAACGGTAAAACACACACTTTGTTCAGAGGATGACTGCGAAATCATCAAAATGCTCGCGCCTGCTCGCGCTGTCGCTGTAAAGGCGCGGCCTGCGATGCCGGGTACGCCTAACATGCCGCGCCCGCTGATGGTCAGCATACTGATATTGCGAATACACGTTACGGCTTTGATGACCGTCATACTCGGCTGGGTTTCTTCCCCAATTAATGTGCCGGGATGCGACGGATTAAAGGTGTTGCGAACATAAATCGGGATGCCCAAATTGATAATCGGCTGAATCGTTTTAGGATGCAGCACCTTCGCGCCGTAAAATGCTAATTCGCCGACCTCTTGATAAGAGACATAGGGAAGCACCCGCGCCCGTTTATCAATACGCGGATCCGTCGTCATCACGCCATCGACATCCGTCCAAATGATAAATTCGTCACTACGGAGGTAAGCGGCAAAAATCGCCGCGCTGTAATCGCTTCCGCCGCGCCCTAATGTGGTATATGCACCATCCGCCGTCGCACCGATAAAGCCCGTAATCACCGGAATAAGGTCGGAATCCAGCATTGGCAGGAGATGACGTTCAATCCGAAGCTGTGTTTCATCCCAAAGCGGTTGAGCATTCTGATAAGACTCATCCGTGAGCAGATAATGGGCCGCATCTAGCGGTTTGGCATTGATCCTATGCTGGCGCAGTGCCGCCGCTACAATTTTACTGCTCAGGCGTTCACCAAATGAGACAATCGCATCTTCTATGCGCGGCGTGGCTTCACGGAGAATACAAACCGCCTGACACAACTCGACATGCTGATCGAATAATTTATTGATGGCGCTTAGGACGGCTTCACGTTCAGCACTAGGGGGGAGCAAATCGTTAATGGCTTCTTCATGCCGATCCCGCATTTTCTGCGAAATCGAGAGATAGCCCCATTTATCACCCTTCACCGCCAACTGAATAGATTGAATCAGTGAGTCCGTCACACCCGACATCGCAGAGACAACGACGACGACGCGATGACCCTGTGCAGTCGTTTCCTGCACAATCTGACAGACATTGGTGATGGCCTGTACGCTGCCAACCGATGTCCCCCCAAATTTCATCGTAATGGTTTTCATGATCTGGCTCCTTAGCTTTAGCAATGAACGATTAAATCAATCAATGTCAGATGTATCAGCCAACAAAAAAGCGCTTGGGAGGATTTCCCAAGCGCTTTTTGCGACTTTGCCTTAGTTCACATCACACTGCAACTACGACAAACGGAAATCTCCCCACCTGAGCCGGTGCGGCATAGTACCAGTACCCGTAGTTGTCATATTGCAGCAGAATTGCGATGTGGTGTTTAACATATTTCTCGACGTTCTTCTTAGCTTGAGCATAAAATAGCGCGTTTGATGTGTGTTGTCAAGCAAGTTGTTGTTCAACCCTCATTACAAGCTTTGCTCTGGTGACGGTACAGCAGGTTCGCTTTCCCCTCCGAGTCGGCGGCGGGCAGTTTCTTTACGCCCGACTGCGGGAATATGCTTAGTTGCTTTTGCCAATCCAAATACAGGCATATTTCCGTAAACAGCTTCATACTTACCCGGTTCCACCATATAGGTCTCATGGAAGATTCCTACCAATCCTCCTGCGCCGATGGCTTGGTTAAACTGCCGCCAAGGTTCCAGATGCGGCTCATCTTTGCTGCGGGCGAAGCGCTCTAAATCATCAAACGAGCGCCAATATTGCAGCGAAAGAACAGTGACTGGTGGAAATTGTATAAAAGTTTCGCCGCCCAAAAATCCTTTTTCGGGATGCTGATAGAGTACTTCCAACATTTTGGGCATAGCATTCGCCACAGGCAGCCATTTTTTAAACGCGAAAAACTTGTTAACGCGCATTCCGATCAAAAATACGACAAAAGGCTCATTCATCTCAGCAGTAAAGCGTCCGGGCATGACTGGGGGCATCGTATCACTTCCTTTATCTGTATAATCTTATATAGGATATATCCTATACGCAATTAGCGCTATAATAGTTTCAGCATTAGAACTTTCGCTCACGCATTTACCCCACCCCTAAATCCCCTCCCCATTGCATGGAGAGGGGACTTCAAGATGCGTTTTTCTCCCCCTCTCCAAGTATTGGAGAGGGGG
>DAOTTO010000361.1:0-1928 GCA_034437895.1 Anaerolineae bacterium
CCCTTCGCCATGCAATGGAGAAGGGGAGAAAAACGGTTCACAATGGTTCTTTAAGTCCCCTCTCTACGAAGTGGGGAGGGGATTTAGGGGTGGGGATAGAATGAAAACACTATCCGAAACTCAGGTTGATTAGCATTTTTTGAACCACCTAAGCGCAGCGTCGCCACCAAGAACACCAAGCATTTGAACTTAATACCGCTGTGTTCTTCAGGCGCTTTGTGTTTAAATCTTTTCCTGATTCTTTCGCAGGTCTACTTGAGTTCGACAAACTCAAACGATAGAGGGGATAAATGGTCATCAATCGTGGGGATATATACTGGGTACGGTTCGCCAATTTGACTGAGGCAGAACCAGCGATTCCTCATCCCTATGTCGTCGTTCAAGAGGATGTCTTTAACCACAGCCGTATCCAGACGGTGGTGGTTTGTGCGTTGACATCGAACATGAAGCGGGCAAACTTACCCGGCAATCTCTTGCTCGAAGTTGGTGAGGCAAATTTACCCAAGCAAAGTGTCGTGGAAGTGTCTAAAGTCTCGACAGTCGATAAAGCCCAATTAGGGGAATACATTGGCTCACTCACCGAACTGCGAATCAATCAGATATTGGCGGATATGCGATTTTTGCAGAGGTCATTTTGGAATAGTCATTAAGAGGATATAAAAGAAGATCATCATGTCCCCAAATATAAAAAAGAATTTCCCCGTCCCGCTGACGATCCTTTCAGGATTTTTGGGCGCAGGCAAAACAACGGTGTTGAATCATATCCTTCATGCCGATCATGGCCTGCGGATCGCGGTACTGGTCAATGATTTCGGCGCGATCAACATCGACAGCCAATTGATCGTCGGCGTGGAAGGCGACGGCGATACGATCAGCTTAGCCAACGGCTGTATCTGCTGCACGATTCGCAGCGATTTGCTGGATGCGGTCTCCAAGCTCATCAGCCGCCCCGAACCGCCGGAGTATATCGTCGTCGAGACCAGCGGTGTTTCCGATCCGATTGAGGTCGCGCTGACGTTCCGTGTGCCGCAATTGGAGCGCTTCGTCAAAGTTGATGCGATTGTGACGGTGATTGATGCCGAGCAAATCCGCGACTTGGAACGCGAACTGGAAATGCTGGCGATTTCGCAAGTTGGGATGGCCGATATTGTCATTTTGAATAAGGTCGATCTGGTCACGCCGGAAGAATGCGAAGCTGTCAAAACGTGGGTGCGCGAAATCGTGGGATCGGGCGCAAGAATCCTCGAAGCCACGCATGGCAATGTGCCGCTGCCCCTGATTATGGGCGTGGGCGAGTTCGCGCCGGAGAAATTGGCGCAGCATCAAGCCAGAGACATTCACGTCCACGAGGTCGGCGTTTCTACCGATCACACGCACGATGAACACGACCACGATCACGCGCATGACGACTCACATCCCGATCACAGCCTTGTTTTTAGCACATGGAGCTGGACGACGGAAAAGCCACTGTCGTTAAAGGCCGTCCGCAAGGCGATTGAGAATCTACCCTCGACGATTTATCGGGCGAAAGGCTTTTTATTTTTGGCGGATATGCCGGAACGGCGCGGCGTGCTGCATGTAGTGGGGCGGCGGGCGAGTTTGTCGATGGGCGAACCTTGGGGCGATGCCGAGCCGTATTCACAAGTCGTGGTGATCGGCACGTATGGCGGCGTGGATCAAGCCGAGCTAGAAACGCGCTTTAATGCTGCTTTAGCCGCCAATGCGCCTGCTTCAGAGGTGGAACGCTTAACCCAGTCGGTACTCGGCTGGCTGCGGCGGAAATGAAATTGTGACAAGTAAGAGCGTAATAATTTCAGGACTTTCGCTTACCTCACCCCCCGGCCCCCTCTCCAAGTATTGGAGAGGGGGAGAAAAACGCATCTTGAAGTCCCCTCTCCATGCAATGGGGAGGGGATTTAGGGGTGGGG
>DAOTTO010000362.1:0-9840 GCA_034437895.1 Anaerolineae bacterium
CAATGGTTCTTTAAGTCCCCTCTCTACGAAGTGGGGAGGGGATTTAGGGGTGGGGATAGAATGAAAACACTATCCGAAACTCAGGTTAGACAGCACCCACCTGTGTTATGTCGCGCCGCGCTAAAGAAGGCCGATTTAATCTCCCGTTCTAACACCTTCCGGTTCCGGGATTGGGTCTTGATGCTGCATCGCGCTATCCCCTTCTTCATCAGGGGTAATCATGAAGCAATAGGGCAAGCTCGGAGAGTAATCAATCCTCCTCTTCATCACTAATCACTCACTGCTCATTACGAATCACTTTTACTGCCCTTGTCCCAACGAAAAGCCCGGCTCACCATCGAATTTATAGAGATTCTCGGTTTTGATAAAGTCGAAACCAGCAGCATGAACGCGCTCCAACAAATGGATGATAGCGCTGTGATTAATCGTGCTGCCTTCCGGTGCGATGAAACGGCAGCGCCAGTGATCGGCACAGAACGCATCTTCCGGCACATCAGGCCATACTTTTAATCCGCGATTGCTAATCATTTGCAAGGTGAGGCCGTCGCCGCCTAAATTGACTAGTGAATCGGCGAGTTGATTAGGATCGCGGGTGGTTTTACCGTTTTCATTCATTTCCCAATCCAAGAACATATCCACGCCCACCAATTCTTTTTTGCCATGCTTGACCATACGCCCCTCAATCGCCAGCGGCATATTGCTGTCGGCGCTGTACTTTACGGTCTTGAGCGAAAGAGGACGCTGCCCCAAGCGCTCGATCAGGGCTAGGGTAAAGCCTTCGGTATTAGCACGTATTTTGCTTTCGCCCGGTCTAAAAATATCGCGGGTATGGATTCCGTCCTCAATGGTCTTCAACCAAGCGTTGTGGATTTTTTCCGCGATTTTGGCCTGCCCGATATGGATGAGCATCATCACGCCCGCCAGCAGCAAGCCAGAAGGATTCCCGATCCCTTGTCCGGCAATATCGGGCGCGGAGCCATGCACTGCTTCAAACATGGAGGTATGCACACCGATATTAGCGCTGCCTGCCAGCCCAACCGACCCAGAAAGTTCCGCCACGATGTCGCTGACAATATCGCCGTACAAATTCGATGTGACGATGACATCAAACAATTCAGGCCGATTGGCGATTTTTGCCGCGCCAATGTCGATAATCATGTGTTCGTTTTCGATGTCAGGATATTCAGCGGCGACTTCATCGAAGACTTTATGAAACAGGCCATCCGTCATCTTCATGATGTTATCTTTTGTAAAGCAGGTGACTTTGTGACGGTTATTGCGCTTGGCATATTCAAAAGCATAGCGGCAGATGCGCTCACTGCCAGGGCGGGTAATCAGCTTGAGCGTCTGATAGACTTCCGCCGTCTGCCGATGTTCAATCCCAGCATAAAGGTCTTCTTCATTTTCACGCACGATGACAATATCGACGGCAAGGTGTTTCGTTTCTACAAACGGATAATACGAGCGCACCGGACGCACATTGGCATACAAACCGAGTGTCTTACGCATAGTGACGTTGATGCTCTTATAGCCGCTGCCTTGCGGTGTGGTGATCGGCGCTTTATAGAATACGCCAGTGCGTTTGAGCGAGTCCCAAGCGTTAGGTTCGATGCCGCTGGTGTTGCCGCTTAAGAAGACATCACGCCCTACCTTAATCGTTTCGATGTCTAATTCTGCTCCGGCTGCCTCTAAAATTTGTAGGCAGGCCGTCATGATTTCCGGGCCGATTCCATCCCCATACGCAACGGTGATGGGTACTTTGTTGGTCATAAAAGATATGCTCCTAACGTTAAGGTTATGTGGGAGGATATTGTAACAAGATCGCCGTCTTTATGCAGAGATTGGGGAAGAAACCGACATCATCCGCGTATGATTTCGACGAAGTTTCGCGGGGAAAGCAAGGCACATTCAGTTTTCCAACTTTAGGCAGAGCAAAAACCCTGCCTCGAAAGGCTGTGCTGAGTAACTGATGTTACGCAGTTAGCCCTCATCCTAAATCCTTCTCCATGAGGGAGAAGGACTTTGAAATACGCTGTGCGTTTGCCTCCCCTCGCCATGAGGGAGAGGGCAGAAACAGAGGCGGCTGCGTAACGTCAGTGATTAACTCACGTTACGCAGACACTCAAATCACTAGACACTGGCAGTTCAAAACTGCCAGCTAAAGCGTTTGGAAACCCCTGAAGGGGTTAAGTAAAGATTCTTGACCTCTTTAGAGGTTTCCAGATTGCGCGTAGCTCTGGGTTTTGAACCCGGAGCGGCTGGCTGCGTAACGTCAGTGATTAAGATCGGCATGTTTATCTATCATCATGGGGTAGATCATCTGCCGCAGCCGGTGACGATCCCGTATTTGGCGTTCCATAAAAGCGAAATCCACGACTCGCAAAAACGACTGGTCAGCAACCGGACGGTGGATGCGCGGCGCACAGTGAAAGAAATAAAGGGGCTGGCGGAAACGGCGTGGAAGTATCGCAAGGAGCGCGGAGCCGCTGCTGGTGCTGTATGATAATTATCTGTTGTTCTGGTTGAACCCGATTGAGCCGCGATGGGTTCATGCCAAACGTGCGGTGTATGAGCCAGACGGCGAATTGACCTCGCCCGAATTGCGCCGACGGCTGTGCGCTCATTTTGAAACACAGCCGTTGCTGAATTCTTTCATGTTTTGATGTCTGTTTTGCACTAGCTTCATCCGAAATTTCCGTAACAATGCGGTTAGCAGCGCGTTTGTCGTGGCGATGGTTTCCCTTTTCGGTGTATGATAAAGATAAGAACTTACGCGATTATCTAATGGGCAAATGAAATCGGATTGGTATTTTTTCGTCTATCTATAAGTTTCTTAGTAAAAGTTTTTAGTAAGGACAAATGATTGTCCCTTACAGCGTGCTTTAACTAAAAACTAATCATTGTGAACTGCGTAACTTCTAAGAGATATTAAAATTAACCGAGTTTTATCACAAAAGCGTTTCTTCATGCTGCGTTCAACAAACCAAAATCGGCTAACACAATCTTTGTCTTATGCGTTAGCGCTGCTTGCTGCTGTTGTCCTTGTCGCCAATGTGCCGTCGGCGGATGCCTTCTCACTCTACGGAGGTCGCTTACTGCTCTACGGGGGCTTGACGGCGTTGGCGATGTTCTTCGCCTGTATTCTGGCAGACAGCGAACTCAGCCCAGCCCACGCTATTGGGATTCTGGCATTTTTGGCGCTCCCGGAAGAGGCAGCACCCGCCGCGCTTTGGGCCATCACCCTCGGCAGCCTCCTAAGTGGCATCATCTTATTCCTGCGCTCCCACAACCGCGACACCCGCCATCCGCGCCTCACTTGGCATGGCTTGTTGTTTGTCATCGCGCAACAAATTCTCAGTTTTTATCTGGCTGCACAACTTTACTTGAATGTGGGCGGAATCCTGCCACTTAAGCGCGATACGTGGGATTTTGATCTGCCCTCAGCTTTTATGCTCGGCCTTTACTGCCTGGCCTATATTGTTCTGTACGTCATGTTCTTTTTGATCGAATATGTCCCCACAAAGCGCGTCCGCCAGTCGGATATTGTGCCGATTTTGACCGTTCTATTTTTGCCTGTGCCTTTTGCCATCCTGGCCGCTGTCATCGCCAATCAGCTTTCCGCCCCGCTGGAATTTATCAGCATATTAGGGCTGATGCTCATCATCACTGGCCTATACGCCGTCAGCAACTCGGAATTTCGTCTGCGGCGGCAGCTAGACGAACTGCGGACGCTCTCGGTAGTCACACGGGCGATGCGGGCGCATTTGAATCTGGATGCGCTGCTAAAAACCGTTTATTTGCAGGTAGCGCATTTGCTCAACACGGATGATTTCACCGTTGCATTGTTTAATCCTGACCGCAATCGGCTCGATTTTCCGTTGGTCATCCGGCATGGTGAAGAAGACAGCACAACCGATCTTGATGAGCGACCCGCAATATACGGCGACCCGCTTTTTCATCATGTCATAACGACAGGTACACCGCTGCTTATTTCGGAAGATGCAGCCGAAACCATGAGGAAGTTGGGGCTGGTGCCACCGCAGAAAGTCCCGGCTTCGTGGCTGGGTGTACCGCTGTTGGCGGGAGGCCGTTCTCTTGGTGTAATCTCGGTCAAATCAGAGGATCCGCGCCGTTCGTTCCGCCCAGAAGATTTGCGCCTGCTGAATATCGTCGCTGCCAGCGCCAGTATCGCCATCGAAAACGCCCAACTGTATCGCCAGCAGACAGAACGCGCCGAGCAGTTGAGCATCCTCAATAACATCGCGCAGCTTCTCAGCGGAACGCTCTCACCGGATTCGGTGCTGGATACGATCATCTCATCCGCGTCCGCCCTTTCACAAGCCAACGCTGTGGGTGTTTATGTCTTTATGGATGCTACCGCCCGCGAAGAAAATGATCCTTACATCCGCGTCGCAGGTCTTGACGAGAAATTTTCCACGCTGCCGCTGCTGCTGCGCCAACCAGAAATTCCGCTTGCCCGACAAATGCCAATTGCGATTGCCGATGTAATGACGGATCGACGTGCGATTGATTTGCGTTCCGCGCTGGCAAGAGAAAATATCGCGGCATTAGTCGAACTGCCGATGGTGATGGGCGAAACCGGACTTGGCGTGATCGTCGTTTATTTTAAAGATACCCAATATTTTTCCGGTGAACGTCTGGAAGTATTACGCACCTTTTCCACCCAAGCCGCCCAAGCCATTAATAATGCCCGTACCTATGCCGTGACGGATGAGGCCTTCCAACGCAGCGTGGAGCAGCTTCTTTCGCTCTCCGCGATTGGGCGCATGTTGACCTCAACGATTGATCTTAAGACGATCTGCGAACTCATCCTACGTCACGCGATGGACGCGACCCATACCGAAACGGGCGCGGTAGTGCTGCAAGATCAAGATGGGGGACAACTGCGTGTCATGGCGCAAATCGGTTATCCTGATGATGTTTTTAAAGATGATGAGGCCATCAAGAAAAGTATTGGCTGGGGGGTGCTGGATGGGCAGCCACAGCGGATTGATGATGTGAGCAAACTGGGTAATTATCTGCGCTTGGTAGAAAGCACACGCTCCCAGTTGAACGTCCCGATTTTGCGGAATAGCATTATGCAGGGCAGCGTCGTGATAGGCTTTATTACGCTGGAAAGCAGCAAAACGGCTCGCTTTACCGAGGAAGACAGTTCTTTCGTGGCGCAGCTTTGTAACCAAGCACTGATTGCGATTGATAATGCGCGTCTGTTCCAACGCATCACTGAAGCGCGTGACCGCTTACAGGTCATTTTGGACGCGATGGAAGAAGCGATTATCCTCATCGACTCACGCGGCAAGATCGCCTTGGCGAATCCGCGCATTGCCCTCACCGGATTGATGCCAGAAGGACTCATGAATCAATCGCTAACGGAACTGCTTAAACAGCCCAGCCTGAACTTAGCGACTCGGCTTGGCTTTAATTCGGGGCAAGAACTGCTCGGTTTAGTCGAGGACATGAAAATGCCGGAAGATTGGAACGGCTATGCTCCGTCAGTCTTCGCGTTGCAAGTGGATACGGGCGAACTCTATCTCCAGCGCTACATCATCCCCGTAAAAGACGATCAAAACCAAATTATGGGCGCACTGCTGGTCTTTTATAACAAGACCGAACAGCAAGAACTGGATCGCGCCCGTGAAGAACTTTCGCGTATGATCGTGCATGATCTCCGCAGCCCACTCACGGCTGTGACAACCAGCCTTAAACTGCTGCGTGAATTCGTCCCGCCGGAAAGCGACTTCCGTGCTTTGGTCGAAAGCACCACTGATGCCAGTCGCCGCGCCATTCGCAAACTCTTAAGCCGAGTCGATAGTCTGCTCGATATTGCGCGGATGCAAAGCGGTCGATTGAGCATTGATCCTGATGTGACCGAGTTGGCAACGCTGGCGGATAACGTGATTGTGGAACTGAGTCCCTTGGCACATGAATTGGAAATCAAGATCATATCCCAGCTTGACGAAGCCCTGCCCCTTTTGAACATCGACGGCGACAAAGTGGAACGGCTGCTGCTGAATCTGGTCGATAATGCCCTTAAATACAGCCCCGCCGATAGCGAAATCGTCATTCGGGCGCATCCTCCCAGCACAAAAGGCGCAGCGCCAGAATTTATCCGCGTGGATGTGTCAGATCGTGGGCCGGGCATCCCGCCGGAATATCGTGAGACGCTGTTTGAGCGTTATGTACAGGTGGAAGGGCGGCGTAAAGTGCGGCGCGGCGTTGGCTTGGGGCTAACTTTCTGTAAACTCGTAGTAGAAGCGCACGGTGGACGCATCTGGATTGAAGAAAATCCCCTCGGCGGCAGCATCTTCGCGTTTACGCTGCCCGTCATGAATCTTACCCGCCTGCCCGAAGACGAAAATGACCAATTCCCAATCAGCAATCGGGAATAACACTATTTCCCAAAAACGTAAATTGCCTCCGCTGCCGCATAAACCTCATTCAAACGCGGTCTGTAACCTAGAAAAAACCTTCTGAATCGCGTAAAGAGTCGATTCATGACATTACGTTACAGTTATCGTTAAAATAATAGGTTTTTGCGTCATTTTATGAAGAAATTCGTAATTTTTCCCCGAAGTGCGTAAAAAAGAATACCCACCTTCCCTTAAAACTCTTATGATTCCTTTATAAGCGAGCGCCTAGATAAGCGAGCATCTGAGGGGCGCACGGTCTGGAAACCCAATCGACATTACGCACGTTAAGAGGGAATGATACAATGAACGCAACCGACAAAAGAAGTACGCAAGAAATCGTCGCCGCCAGCCGCAGTGACAGCTCTATTTGGACAGTCATGATTGTGGATGATGAAAGTGACAATCTGCGCGTGATCGCCCGATTGCTGAATTTCCTCGGCGCACAAGTCGTTACGGCAGCCAGCGGCGCGGAAGCGTTAAACATGCTCACGCGCATCACTCCGACATTTATCCTCTCGGACTTAACCATGCCGCAGATGAACGGCTGGACTCTGCTGGATAAAATCCGGGAGAATCCCGAAACGAAAGATATTCCGATTATTGCAATTACGGCGCATACCATGTGGGGCAGCAAACGCAGTGTGATGTCGTCTGGCTTTGATGGCTACATCTCCAAGCCCTTCGGTATAAGCACTTTTTTACTGGAAATCCAGCGCTGCTTGGCTTCGGCGGGTGCAGGCGCGGTTTATCGATAAAGATTGATACACAAAACTACAATTATGAAGTTTATCAAACTGCCCTTTTTATTGACCGTAGGCCTGTTCCAAGATAGACTGTGATAAATTGTTCAATTTTTCACAAAGGAATACAGAATGGATACTACTCGGTTTATCGAGCAATTTCCACAGATCGCCTCGGTGTTGGAAGGTGCAGATCACATTGATGTTAAAACCGTGCAAGGCCAGGTCACTTTACGGGAATTTCTGGCAGCCATGTTTAATTATCAACCAGGTTGGGTCACAATTTTATATGGAGTACGGGCAGTCTTTGTGCGTTTCCTGGGGATGAAACAAAAAGGCATTCCGCGTCCACCGAAGTTAAAATCAGAAGATGTCGGGATGATCCCCGGCACAAAAGCGGCATTTTTTACCGTCAAAATGGCGCAGGAAGATTCCTACTATGTGGCGGAAATATCCGAATCACACTTAAAAGCCGCACTCGGCGTAGTGATGGAACCGCTGCCGAACAATCTAAATCGTTTTCATGTCATCACGATTGTGCATTACAACCGTTGGACAGGACCCGTTTATTTTAATGTGATTCGTCCCTTTCACCATTTAGTCGTGGGTGGTATGGCGCGGGCGGGTGTAAAGAAGAGATAAGATCACACGGTTAAACGTGATACAGGATGAGCAAAGGGATTATGCGCTTTAATAAACGAATATGGAGAACCTTGTAGGGACAGCATACATACTGTCCGCTTTAATTTTCGTGGCAGACGCGATATATCGCGTCCCTACAAGTTCCGCGTTTAATTGTTAATCGGCATTATCTTATTGTCCAACACTTTTGTTGATGAACTAGCTTTCGACAATCGTAACCGAGGTAATAGTATCGCCCTGTCGAATGGCATTGACGATCTTTTGCCCGTCCCCCTGCACCTTACCAAAAACTGCATGTTTGCCATCTAAATGTGGTGTCGCAAGATGGGTAATAAAGAATTGGCTGCCGTTGGTATTCTTGCCTGCATTTGCCATGCTCAAGACACCGGGGCCGTCATGCTTAAGGCGCAGCGCAGCCGCTTCATCGTTCCATTTGTAGCCGGGGCCGCCTGTGCCATTGCCCGCCGGATCCCCCCCTTGAATCATAAAATCGGAGATCACACGGTGGAACTTCAGGCCATCATAAAAGCCGTCACGCGCCAAAAAAACGAAATTGTTGATGGTGATGGGCGCTTCTTGGGCAAATAAATGCACATCAAATTCGCCTTTAGAGGTAGTGAAGTGGGCGACATAAGTCTTGGTCGGGTCGATCTGCATCTCAAGGGCGCTGTCATACTGTTTCATTATTTTCTCCTAGAGTAATCCATGATAAGCGGTTGGGTTTTACCCAATCGGGTTATAGGCTTAAGTGTAATAGAAAGTTTGTGGCGGCGCATAGCCAGAATTTAAATTCCCCCGTGATCGGTGAATTGGGCTTATAGGCCAAAAAGCAATTTTCCCCAGATGAATAGGTTTAATGGTTCATACGAGATTTCAGGTGTATCCTTTTCATGTTAAGCACCTTCAACACCGATATATAGTGGCGATATACTTATCAAGATATAATTCCGTAAGATAGCACGGGATTTTTGGTTAGAATTTGGCACAACACAGTAGCATTCATCTGCGCTCTGTATGATAATAAATAAAGTGTTGATAGAAGCTAAACTAAACGTGTAGGACAAAGTACATTGATCCATGCGCGGGACTGAGCCACAACTTTCGGGAGAAGCATATCAACATGGCACGAATTTTATACATTGAAGACGATGCGAATAACCGGATGCTCGTCCGCCGTATTTTAATGGCGTATGGGTTTCAGGTTGACGAAGCGGATAACGCAAGAAAAGGGATTGAGATGGCGCAGAGCAATCCACCTGATCTGATCCTGATGGACATGAGTATGCCGGGGATGGATGGCCTGACCGCCACCGCACACATTCGCACCTTACCGGATATTCACAATATTCCGATTATCGCCCTCACAGCAAATGTGATGGAAGGCGACAAAGAAAAAACGCTCAACGCGGGTTGCGATGGTTACATCGGCAAACCGATTGATGTCGATACTTTTGCCGACGAAATTACACAATATCTAAGGTAATAAGGGCTATGGCACAACGCAATCCGATTGAACCTAGCGAAGCGCATGTCTTGGTTGTAGAGGATAATGTTCCCAATTTTGTCCTCATCGCGCGAATGCTGGCCTTTATGGGTGTACAGCGCTGTGAGTGGAAGACTTCCGGTTGGCAGGTCGTCCAATTTGCCGAGACGCTGCCCCGTATTGATCTGATCCTCATGGATATTCGTCTCCCCTATGAAGACGGCTATCAAGCCTTACAAAAAGTACGAGGAAATCCGCGCCTTAAAGATACGATCATCTGCGCTGTTACAGCGGAAGCGAGCGAAGATCAAATGCGCCGCGCCCAAAAAGCAGGCTTTGACGGTTTCTTGGGCAAACCTCTCGATCCTGATCGCTTCCCAGAGCAAATCACCCGCCTCTTGGCAGGTGAACAAGTATGGGAGTGGAAGTGACATACTCCCCATGCCTGAAGGCAGGGGCTTCTGCCGTGAACGCCGGATGCCGTGCTTTTCGCAGGGACTTCCACCGACTGAGACAGTATGAGATGATGCCCCATCTCAAAACA
>DAOTTO010000363.1:0-32637 GCA_034437895.1 Anaerolineae bacterium
TTATTGCCTGGAAGGTCATTAGGTGCGCCAAGTTCCACCGCACCCGGAAAAACATCGACTTTTAGCGGTGTATTAAATGACCTAAGTTCGAGCTGAAATAAAAGAAAGCCGCCGATAATGACCGCGACCCCTAGAATTACAATGACTATAGCAACCCGTAATACAGAGATGTTGCCATCACGCCCCACAAAAAAAGACATAAGATCGGCTCCTTACATCAATGCGCTTATGAAATGAATATCTTCGTGTAATGCTTTGCCATAAGGCGTATGTTTAAATCGTTCCGCACTGGTTTGCCAATAGGCTAATCCGTCAAGAATAACCTCTTGACTTGGCGGCTGTGCCTCACCCATTCGATACAGCATATAAGCAGTCATCAGCGCTCGATGTGGCTCATCTTTAACCCAAGACGCTACAGCATGAAGCGCCTCGCTTGCATCTGCCATGCTGCCTTTCCGGTAAAACGCCTCCCCAAGATCAAACCGGATAATAATAGGTGCGCCATTTTGGAGGGCGCGGTTAATAAATTCCGCAGCCTCTTCATATTGCCCTTCTGATAGCAGTGTACGCCCAAAACCATATAAAGGAAAATGGAGATCAGGTTGAATGTTAAGGGCTTCGCACAAAATCGTTTTGCTATCTGCAAGTAAGCCAAGCTGTCTGTAAGTATTTCCTAACAGTGTCAGCGCATGGATATTGGCTTTGCCAGAAGTATGCAGCCCCTCCAGCAGTTCTCTCGCTGAATCAAAGTCCCCTTCAAGGTAATGCCGTTGGGCTTGGGTATAGGGCGTGACCATCCCTCGATTCGCCCACATAAAAATCAACTGTGCGACGATGACAAGCGCCATCAGACTGCCAATCGCCAGCGCTCTTAATTCTGTCGGTGCAAATGCTGCAAAAATCAGCGCCGGGATAAACAGCCCAATCGCCAGCGCAAAACCGATTTGGGCAGGACGATCCCATGCTTGGAATAATTTAAAGAAGGCTTTTAATCGCATAAGTTCCGCTACATGCGCCCATCAGAAAGTGCGGTGACATCTATTTGCCCATCTGCCAGCGCCTCGGCAGCTTTAATGTCATCGGCAAGTACGACTCGCAGTGTCTCGGCTTGATCGCTTTCAAGAATCGTCTGCCACTCTTTTAGGCCGTTGCGCTGTTTGACGATATTGGCGACTTCGGCCCTAGCCGCGTCAAAATCCCCTAATCGACTGTGCGCCCGCGCTAGATAAAAATGAATCAACAGGCGATGACGCGCATCTTTTACCTTTAGTCGCAAAGCAAGATTCAAATGCTCTAGCGCCGCTTGCGACTCTTGCATCCGATCTTCAATCATGCCCAAATTATAAGCCGTCACCCACTCACCTGGCGCGAGGTCGTAGGCTTTGAGCGCTGCCTCGTGCGCTGCTGGATAGTTCCCCGCTTGCAGCAGCACCTCGGCTAAACCATTAAAGGCAACTGCTTTTTCGGGCGTATCCTTTGCAAGCTGAGTCATCTTCTCGTAATCGCGTTTCGCTTTATCGAGTTTGCCCCACAAGCGTAAAATCTCCGCCCGAAAGCGATAATGATTCGCCTTTGTGGGTTCCTGCTTAATTAGCATATCCATGGCCTTAACCGCATCATCATAGTTATTTTTCCGCAGATGCTTCACGGCGTTTTGATATTCCATTGGACTGCGCGGCTTGAACAAAAACAGCGCTGCGATAATCCAACCGAAGGCCGCCCCCATCGCCAGCCCTAACCGCGATGGAAAGAAAAAGCCCGCCAGCAGAATTACCCCAAAGGCCGGCAGCAGCGCACCAATCCAACGGCCTCGCGCAAAGGGATCGAGTCGGCTACCAAAAATGACTGCTGCGCCGCCGAGAAAAATAATCAAGAGGAGCGTTTGCACAGGACGCACCCATTCCCCTTCGACAGCGTTCAGAACCAAGCTGATCGTCCCTGTAATCGCCAGCAGGAAAAATAAATTCTGTGCTTGCGCCGGACCGAGAAAATTCAGAAAACGTTTAATCATGTTTTTTAGGTTTCACAGTGTTAGTCTTCAAGTAATTTCCTAGAAGCACCAAGTACATATCATCTTTGGTGCGTGCCTCATATTTGAGAACAATATTGTTATCATCGACAAGATAAATGCGCTGCTCTTGTAAATGGTCATAGCCATATTCGTATCGCGTCGCATGATAGCGTTTGCCATCAATCGTGATTTCTTCTTTGCCGAATGCACGAACAATCAGTTTGGAAATCAAAGGTTTAAATGCCTCTTTTGGGTCGTTTTCTAATGCGGTTGAAAATACATATTGAGGCGTAATCAACCAGCTTTCCGCGGGATTCAACGCGGCTTTGACGAGTGCCGCTCCCTGTGCAGCCTCCACATAGGGGGTCACAATATAGCCCTTTGGGAGTTCATACTCTTCATACAATCTATCGCCTGATGCAATCGTGCGCCCAATTTCTACGTGATCGTCAAAAAATTGATAGGTAATGCGGTTAGACTGTGCGCTTTTTACACGCTGCAACAACACATCCAATCGCTCAATACGCTCACCTGAAGCAGGCGGACTCACCCATACTTCTGATAATGTGTAGTAACTATCAACATCTCTCTGGAAATCCGCACGAATGAGCCTCGCGCCGTCCGGTTGCTGATGGATACTCCAACGCTCGACAATACCTAATACTCGCTCATTGCTTTGGGCGCTGTATTCGCCAAGCGCGATCAGTTTTTCTTTTAACCCGATTGGGTGCAGGTAGCGCATATTGTTTTCACTCTTTGCGATTCTTCGCGTCTCTTGCGTTTAAATCTTTCCCCTACTCTACCAACTGCAAATAAATCCGCTTGTTAATCCCGCCCTTGCTCTTGTAATCGGTGATCTTCAACACACCGACTTCCCGCGTGTTGGCAACATGCGTACCACCATCCGCTTGCAAATCCAGCCCGACAATTTCTACGGTGCGAATTTCCGGGATACCTTCGGGAACCAAATTGATTTTGGTACGGATTAGATCAGGAATGGCAAACGCTTCTTCGCGGGGCAAAATCTTGACGCGCAAATCACGAGCGGCGGCGACTTCAGCGTTAATCCGTTCTTCAATTTCAGTCACAAGTTTCTTTTGCATCCGTTCGAACTCGAAATCCATCCGGCCTTCCAGCGGCTCCATATTGCCTCCGGTCACGCTCGCGCCATAATCGCGCCAAACTGTGCCGCAAAGGATGTGCATGGCGGTATGTGTCCGCATGAGCTTATAGCGCCTGTCCCAATCTAATACGCCGCGCACTTCTGTATCAAGCGAGGGAAGTTCGCCTTCAATAATGTGTAGATTGCCTTTAGCAACCTTGACGACTTTATAAATTTTGCCATCCGCGAGGAGCGTTCCCATATCATACGGCTGACCACCGCCGCCGGGGTAAAACACAGTGCGATTCAAAAAAATGCCGTTTTGCTCGGCATCAATCCCGGTAATCACCGCGTCGAATTCTTTAATATAACTATCGGTTTGATAAATCAGTTCCATTGTAACTTTTGACCTTTAGCGATTAGCCAAATCTTTATGATTATTCGCGCCGTCTACAATTCAATCCTTATCCGCCGCATAATTTCGCGCCCACCTACCGACTGCCAAAAGACTCTTCCGCTTTCATTGCGCGAGGCAACATACAATTCTATGTGGGCAATCCCGCGTGACCGAAACCACTCCGTCAGCGCATTTACTAATTTACGACCAACGCTTTGTCCACGCTCTGCTTCTTCCACAAAAATATCGGCCAAAAAGCCGCCTGTCTCTTGGGCAAACATTTCCGGCACAAGATCGACAATCACACCCAACACATAACCGATAACACGCCCATCTTTTTCCGCGACGAAAGCCTGTGCATGGGTATCTTCCAGTCGATCTAAAATACGCCGTGCATATAGTTTTCCGCCGTCTTTGGCAGCTTCTGGCAGTTTATCGTCTAAGCCGCGATGATAAGCCACCAGTTTAATCCACAGTTCGCCAATTGTATCCACATGAAATTCACTTGCTGGTCGGATTACAATTGCATCCACATCATTTGGGGGAAAGTTTTCCAAGGGTTGTCCATCCATTCTTTTGCACCAAGTGACCGCCAAAAGGCTTGTTCAACCGCCATCCGACGAGGCACACCGACAATAATCTGCTTTATATCGCGCTGTTTAAACCACTCTTGCAGCGCCCGTACAAGCTGCCGCCCCAATCCGCCATGATAACGATGGGCATCCAACGCGATCTCTTCAATTAGCCCTAATTCGTTTGGTTGGATACTGCCACAAATATAACCAACCAAATTTGCTTCATTCTCAACCGCGAAAATCCGATGAGTCGCTGACACTAATTTTTCCTGCATCCCCACAAGCCATATTTCGCGCTCATCAGGCAGCAAACGAAAGCGCGAATCAACTTGGCTAAGAATAATGCGGCGCTCTTGCCAAAGATCCGCTAAAGTCGGTATATCCTCTAAAACTGCGCTACGAATATTCACGGGTCACGATCAAATAGAGGTCATTAAAAGGACAGCATAGCACTGCTAGAAGGACAAATCAAGCGAGTGGTGTACAATAAAGGGATGACTGCAAGTGTACAAATCCCAACTGAAGAACTTCCTTTATGGATGCGGCAGGCACGACACGGCGTGGATTGGGGCATTGTGATTGTCTTTGCCTTCAGTTTACTGGCAGCACTGCCCTTTATTGTGCAATCGGGCTTGCCGCGCACGAATGCCAGCGAAAATTATGTCTTTATGACGCACGATAATGCGGTTGCGATGCGTGAAGGCCGTTTGTATCCCCGTTGGTCGGCCCATGTTCTACAAGGCTATGGCGCACCCATCCCTAATTTTTATCCGCCCGGCGCACCCTACAGCGCTGCCCTATTAGAGATTTTATTTACAAACAACAGCATCACAGCAGTTCGGCTGACCTATATCATTTCAATCATACTCGCAGGAGTCATGACGTATGCTTTTGTGCTGCGTATCACGGGAGCAAGCGCCGGAATTCTGGCAGGCGTACTTTATCTGTATAGTCCTTATCTAGGGCAAGTTGCGCCTTATGTCTTGGGCGATCTAACAAATGTACTAGCATTGGGATTGCTTCCTGCCTTCTTATGGAGCGTACACCGCCTGTTAAGCCTCAATGTGCGATTCGACTTTGCACTCGTCACACTTATATCCGCCGCCCTTGTCTTGACCGAGCCGCGTATGGCGCTCATCGCTGCTCTCCTTGCTGTCCTAACAAGCGCATCATTCGGCTGGCGTTATAAACACCGTATCGGCTGGATGCTGCTGGCAATCGGTGTAGGCGTATGTCTTGCGGCCTTCTTTTGGCTTCCAGCGCTGGCAGAACAACATGACGTTCAATGGCAAGCGTCCAGCGTTATCCCACAAATTCCCTCCCTCAATTTTAACCAGATGTTCGCTTTGATGAATCGCGTAGATTTGAGCGAACTGGTCACGACTCCGCAATTTACGATTGGATTATCACTCCTTATCTTTACCCTATTAAGTCTGAGTGCGATGCTTCTCAATCGTCGACTGGCAGGCATTCGGATGTTGTTTCTAATGAGTGGTTACGCCCTTATTGGGGTAGGCGTATTCATTTTCCCGCACGAAACTTGGCTTATGGGGCCGCTGTCGTTTTGCTTGGCAGTTGGCGGGAGTGCCGTGCTTGATCTCCGTCAACGCGCTTCATCCTCACAGCGTCTTTATCTGCCTACGCTGCTTATCTTCGCCCTATATACAGCACTACCCGTTTGGTTAGCCCCACGCTGGCAGGATGATTTTGGCAGCCTTGCCCCAGAAACGCAGATTGCCTATGAGCAAAATGGTTTCGGTGTGGCAGTACTACCGCCAGGGGTCGATATTCCTACTACGCTTTTGCCCACGCTGGAGCCAAGCCGCGCCCTCATTGGCAGCTATCAATTAGGGCCGATTAATCGTTTGCTGCCAGATCAAAGCCAATTCGGACGGCGTACCAGTATCATTAAAAGCAGCAGCCACAGCGATATTTTTGAAATCCGCGTGATTGAGTCAACGATCATTGATATCGCCCGCGCCCATTTCGACGGTTGGCAGGCACGTTATGGCAATCAAACCCTGTCCGTCAGACGGAATGAACAAACCGGTCTCACCCAACTCCTTATGCCAGCCAGAAGCAACGGCGAAGTCAGGGTGTTTTTCGGGACTACTCCCCTGCGTCAAGCGGCATGGATCATCAGCAGCTTAACCCTTGCTTTGCTTTCGTTAAGCACATTAAGAAAAATGTCTGTTTTTCAGGCCAATTATTATGAAGACCTCAAGCTGCTCACCATTGAAGAGGCGCGTCTGGTCATGCTGGTCACGGGGGCTTTTACCGTGATTTTGATCTTATTTGGGCTGCCGTTTTCGCCCTATACGCTTCATGCACGGCTAGGCCACGCCTTAGATAACACCTACGCCGTACAAAGCCGAACCGAAACCGGCCTTGAACTGCTTTCTTATCAAATTAGCACAACGTCATTACAAAGAGGGGATACCCTCGATTTAATACTTGCATGGCGCACAGCCCGTCCGCTTCGTGCCAATTACCAGGTACAAATTCAAGTGCGTGATGTTGAAGAAGGCGCACGATGGCTGGAAACCGACTTAGCCCATCCCGGGGGCTATCCAACCCGCCGTTGGTTGTCTAACCGTTTTGTGCGCGATTATCATTCGCTTTATCTTCCCAATGTCGTCCCCGGAAACTATCAAATCGCGGTTGAAGTTTATTCATGCGAGCAAACTTGCGCCCCCGAAGATCGTCTTACGTTCTTTGATGAAAGTGGACAAACGATAGGTCAAACGCTGCTGCTGCCTGCGGTCTTACAGGTGAGTGACTAAAATGCTTTCTTTATCAATCGTCATGCGTTAAAATTCAAACATTAAATTTTCGCACAATCAATAAGGTTGGTTCAGGATGTCTCAACAAAACGTGACCAGTCAAATAGGCCAAGCGTGGAATTATCATCGTCAAGGTAATAACCGTGAAGCCATTGCGGAGTTTGAAAAAGTAGTCAAAGCTGCCCCTGATAGCGTCGATGCACTTTACGGCCTGGGTTTAGCCCAGCGTTCTGCAGGCGATAAGACCTCCGCCATTGAAACTTTCCGTAAAGCCTATGCTTTAACGAAAACCAACTTAGAAAAACTCCGCGCCAATAACACCGGAAACAAACTACAGTCGATTGAAGATGATCGGTTTATGATGTTGGTCAGGATGACGGGGCAGCGCCTTGCTGAACTCGGTGTCCATGACGAACAAAGCTGAGGCAAATGCTCAAACGCGACTTATTAGAGAACACTTTCGCAGGAAAAACCACACCGCGCATCCCAGTATCCTTAACACGCCATTGGCCTGGAGACGATCAACGGGCGGCTGATCTCGCCCGTGCAACGATTGAATTCCAGAAAACCTATGACTGGGATTTTATCCGTGTTATGCCTGCTAATACTTATTGTATTGTGGATTATGGCGTTCAGGATGACTGGCAAGGGGAAGCCAGCGGCAAGCGGACGATTATCAAGCCCCTCATCAAACGTTCCCTAGACTGGACGGAAATTCGCCCGCTTGAGCCTACACGCGGTGAACATGGCAAAGTCATTGAAACGGTACGGATGATTGGTAATGGTTTGCGCGGTGAAGAAACACCTTTGCTAGTCACAATCTACAGCCCATTAGTCCAAGCAGAAGGGATCAGTGGGCAAAACTTATTCATCCGCAATTTAAGAACGCATCCTGATCGCCTGCGTACTGGCCTAAACGTGCTTACAGAAAGCACACTCCGTTTTATTGAGGCACTCAAGCAGACCGAAATCGCGGGGATTGTTTATTGCATCGAACACGCCTGTTTTAGCGTCCTATCTGAAGCAGAATATGCCTCTTTTGGCCTTCCTTATGACCAAAAAATTTTAGACTCGCTGCCGCCGCGTTGGTGGTTTAATATGCTTCATCTGCGCGGCGATACACCGATGTTCACCCTTGCCAGCACGTATCCGGTGCAAGCCATCCATTGGAACGATAGTGAAGACCGTCCCGATTTGGTGAAAGCCAAGTCATTATTTAGAGGTGCGCTTTGCGGCGGCCTTTCGCATCGGGCAATGGAACGCGCTACACCCACCGCCATCCGCGATGCTGCCCGCAGCGCCATTACCAAAATGGATAACCGCCGCCTTATCTTGTCATCCGGGGATACCCTCTCCGTCACGACACCGATTTCCAACCTACGCGCTGCCCGTGAAATTGTAGAAATAGCAGGAATTTTATAACCTATGCCACTTAGAGTCATCGCAGGCAGCGCCAAAGGCCGCCGTTTAAAGCTCGTCCCCGGCGATACCACCCGCCCCATTATGGATAAGGTGAAAGAAGCACTTTTTAGCATCCTCGGACGCAGCGTCATTGATGCCGCTTTTCTCGACCTCTATGCCGGAACCGGCAGCGTCGGCATCGAAGCCCTAAGCCGAGGCGCAAAACAAGCATTTTTCGTTGAGCGAGAAAAAGCCGCTGTGCAGACCATTCAATCCAATCTTGAAATCACAGGTTTTACGGATAAAGCGATTGTTCGTCGTGGTGATGTACTCGCATTTTTAGCCCGTCCCCCCCAGCAAGTCGGATTATATGATTTTATCTACATCGCACCGCCCCAGTATAAAAACCTTTGGTTGGACACAATCAAAGCACTCGATACGCATTCTGCTTGGGTCGGCGACGATACCGCCATCATTATCCAAATCGACCCCTCAGAACATAAAGATACAACATTCGACCATCTGGAAGAATACGATCAACGCATTTATGGCAAAACAATGGTATGGTTTTTGCGGAAAAAATTATCAGAGCCAGAAGATGAGAGCGCATTAAAAGATGAGCCAACTGAAACAACTTGAAGCGATTGCACAAGAACTGATTGATCTGTATGAAATCACCGCGCCACCGATCCCCGTCGAGACGATGCTACAACGTCCAATCGATAGTATGTGGGTAGCTGTTGACCTTAATCAAATGTCGGGGTCGTTTTTGAGTGTGCGCGATCTTTATTCGCCACGCATGTCAATCGCCCGACTGTTGGCGCGGCATGTCGTGGGGAGCAATTGGGGTAAAGCGCGTAACGTCCCCCAGTTATTGAATAATGACGAGGACATGCTGCGTGTTTTTACGCGCATGTTGCTCATGCCAACTGAAATGATGGAAGCCTTAAGCAGCGGCGCACGGCATCAAACCGCCCTCAGTATGCAGTTTGAAGTCCCCGAAGAAGATGCGCGTTTACGCTTGCAAGAGTGGAATCAGACCTAAGCCGTCTGATTTTTAAGGTAATCGCGTGCGAATTGCAGCGCATCCTCCGCAACCTTAATTTCTCCAAGGACTTGCGCCTCACGGATAAGATCAAGCAGCTTGCCGATTATCATGCCGGGTTGAAGTTCAAGCGACTCCATCAACATTTTGCCATCTACCAACATCGGCGGCGCAACTAATCGGTCATAATCCACATAATACGCATCCAATAATCGCCGGCTTCGTTCTACAAGGCGAATCCATTCATCCTGGCTCACCTCCACACCCCAAGCGCCTAAATAATCCGCCATGACGAGCAGACAAACATCGACCCCTGCCGCGCCCAATCCGCGCCAGAAGCGGTGAATGGCTAAGTCAGAAAGTTCATCCCAAAATACGCGGTGCATGTGGCTTTGCACAAGCGCTACCAGCCGCTGTTTTTCATCGTTGCTTAACCGCAGCGCATTCGCCCGTAATGCAGCCAGTTCCGCCCCTAGCGCCTCATACCCATGAAAACGCCACCGTCCATCTTCCAGTGTAGCCGTTTGCGCCTTACCACTATCGTGCATCAAAGCCGCCAACATCAGCAGCCACTCATGAGGACGGTCACTCGCCCACTGGGAAGCAATATGCGCTTGAAGCTGTTGACGATAGCGATCTAACGCCATCACGACCATGCCATAATCAAACACGGCGGCAGAAAATTCCGTCCGTGATGGGCTGATTGTCGCCAGTAAACCGCGCAATTTTTCGATGACGGCTAACGTATGTCCCCAAACATCTAATCCATTCGGGTGGCTCTGTTTTAGGCCATGTAACGGCGCGATCTCCGGCACAACAGCTACCAACAACCCTAGTGCATCCGCGATGCGTAGGGCCGCAACTGGCTTTTCTAGCGTGAGGATTTTAACGAGTTCGTCACGGAGTCGTTCTGCCGAAGTTTGTGTCAGATGTTGCCCGGCAGCGCGCACATCTTTGATGGTTTCCGGTTCCATCCGCGCCTTAAATTGAACACTTTGGCGGACGGCACGTAAAGCCCGAACAGGATCATCTGAGATAGCATGGGGTGAGCAGCGGCGGATTGCTCTATGGATTAAATCGGTCTCACCATCAAGCGGGTCTATCAAGTGTGTTAAATCACTTTGCAGATCAACCGCCATCGCATTAATCGTAAAATCACGATAACGCAGGTCTTCTAATAAGTCATTGCCGCGAAAACGCGCTATATCAATCACCAACTTGCCCTGTGCGCTTTCGATCAGCACCCGCACCACATCACGTTCAGAATCAAGCACATAGAAATCGCCGTTCATCCGATTAGCGATTTGCCGCCCAATGGCAATCGCGCTGCCGGGTGTCGTCAGATCAAGGTCTTTAACCGGATGCCCAAGATAAGCATCGCGCACCGCGCCACCGACGATATACAACGGCGCGTCAAGGTCATCCACCAGCGCATCCTGAATATCCAACAGCGAATCAGGCCACATCAGCGGACGACGCGGGAGACGAGGGGTTAAATCGCTCACAGCGCCTCCGTCCGCACAAGCCCAATAAAAGGCAGATTGCGAAATTTCTCATCCAAGTCAAGCCCGTAACCGAATACAAAGCGATCTTCAATCTCAAAACCGATATAATCAATGCGAATCGGAATTTCCCGGCGAGAGGCTTTATTCAGCAAAGCGCACAAATGTAAGCTGGCAGGCTGACGGGCTTTCAACATTTCCATCACAAAATGGAGGGTATGCCCACTGTCGATAATATCTTCGACAATCAGGACATGTTTTCCAGCAAGTTCGGCGGTCAAGTCCATATCAATGCGGACATTTTTGGTGGTCGCCCTTGCGCCTTTTCCATAGCTAGAAACCGCCATAAAGTCGATTTCATGCGGCACATTAATGCAGCGCGTGAGGTCGGTTAAGAACATCACGCCACCTTTGAGGATACACACCAGCAGTAATTTTTCGCAATCCGCGTAATCCGCAGAAATTTGCCGACCCAACTCGGTGATTCTTTGTTGCAACGTCTTTTCGTCAATAAGAATTTCTTGAAGATACTTCTGGTAAGAATCGATCATGAATGAGTAAGCTCCACAATAAAGACGGGGTGGATTATACTCTGCGATATGAAAATACGATACAGGCGATGCAGAACAGTGCCGTCTAACGAAATAAAACTTGGATCGCTAAACGCCCCAACAACAGCTCATCACCTTTTCGCAAAAGCGTTGGCTCATCAGGCTGAAGGCGCTTGCCCGCCAGAAATGTCCCGTTGGTACTACCCAGATCGGTGACGAAGAGTTTATCATCATCAATATGCAAGCGGGCATGTCCGCGTGATACCCCACGATCTAACGCTCCATACGGGGTCAGATCAATATCAGGATGAAAACGCGCATTCAAATCCGTGCGCCCCAAGACGACGGAAGCATCTTTGGGGAGCATCAAGCGCTCCACCATACCGCGAATAACCAAGATCAATTCGCGCTGCTCACCGAGTGTCACCGTATCTGGGGAAGGTTTCTGATTCGCCAGCTTACGCTTGTTGGCAGGCAAAACAGCCGTATCCGGTTTTTCGACCAGCGTTTTATTCCGCTGGGTTATTGTTTTATCATCGTGATCGTCGCTCATAGTCTGTTCTACTGGTTTGCATCCGCTTTATGAAAAAAGTATAGCACAAGTTGGGATGTGTAACATATCAGCTTGCGAGGGAAAGAACAAAATGCCACAAAATTTAATCAAACGGGCCGACCCACGAGACACTATTCGTGTGACACTCGACAACGGCCTAATTTTAGAGGGAGCCGTCGGCACAACTGCCGGAGAGTTTTTAGCGGAAGCCGCCCGATATCAACCTCACCCGACACCGCTTATCGCTGCTGTGTGTGATGAGCAGTTACGCGAATTAAGTTATGCGGTGCAGCGGGATGCATCGCTCGCCCCGGTTCTGCTTGCCAGCAGTGACGGTGGGCGCATCTATCGGCGCTCGCTCGTTATGCTGATGACAACAGCGGCGGATGAATTGTGGCCCGGTTGCCAAGTCAGTGTACGTTATTCTGTGCCAGATGGGGGGTTTTATTGTGCGCGGATTGGTGGAAAAGCCTTTACGCCACAAGAACTTGAACAGCTCGAAACCCAGATGCGAAAAATTTCTAACGAGGATTCACCGATCACCAAGCGAATCGTCCCACTTGAAGAAGCGATTACTTTATTTGGTTCACGCCATGAAGATGACAAAATCCGCCTTTTGGAACAGCGTACCCGGCAGGAACTCACGCTTTATACCCTGCGCGGACGCGATGACTATTATTATGGCTATATGGTGCCTTCAACGGGTGTTTTGCGCTATTTCCGGCTGATTTGGGTACGCGATGGCTTCATCCTGCAATATCCGCTGCAAGAAGACCCCACCCATTTACGTCCGCTGCGGGCGTATGACAAACTGAGCAAAGTCTTCCGTCAAGCCGATCATTGGCTGCAACGCCTTGATATTGAAGATGTAGGACGGCTTAATCGCATTGTACGAGAAGGAGACCGCTTACAAGAATTGATTCTCGTCGCCGAGGCACTTCACGAACAGAATATCGCGCATATTGCTCATGAAATCACCGAGCGTCATCACAACAATAGTGTGCGGCTGGTTCTGATCGCGGGACCCTCATCATCAGGAAAAACAACCTTCGCTAAGCGATTAGCCATTCAACTGTTGGCACATGGGCTTCGCCCTATGATGCTGGAGTTGGATAACTATTTCGTGGATCGAGAATTGACCCCCCGCGATGAAAAAGGCGGTTATGATTTTGAGGCGTTGGGGGCAATCAATCTGCCCTTGTTTAATCAGCAGTTGCTTGACCTCACGCGACAAGAAGAAGTGCAAATCCCGCGCTTCGATTTCCACACCGGAAAAAGCATTCAAGGCAGGCTCATCCGCCTACGCGAGAATCAAATAACCATTATTGAAGGGATTCATGGCCTAAATCCAAATCTTGTGCCGGGTATTCCGCCCGAATTAGTCTATCGGGTTTATGTTTCTGCCCTAACCCAATTGAATATTGATTCGCATAATCGTGTAGCGACAACCGATATGCGCTTGCTACGGCGCATCGTGCGCGATGCCCGTACACGCGGTTATAACGCAACCGATACCCTCATGCGATGGAGCAGCGTCCGCCGAGGGGAAAAACTCAATATCTTCCCCTATCAAGAAAATGCCAACATCATGTTTAATTCTGCCCTAGCCTATGAACTCGCTGCCTTGCGTCCACTGGCAGAGCCGCTGCTGCTGCAAGTCGAACCCGGTACACCCCCCCATATCGAGGCCAAGCGTCTGCTCTCTTTTCTGGGTTGGGTGCGCCCACTTTCGCTCGCCCAATTAGATATTATTCCAGACACATCACTCTTGCGGGAATTTATCGGCAGTTCTAGCCTCGACGATTATCACCCTGAATCGTCCGATTCGTGAAAAATTAAGGAAATCTGTTGGATAAAATGGCATATCGCCCCTACAATAGCCTAATGGTATCATTTTGGTTTTATCAAGGTTAGAAAAACGTATGAGCGAGAAATTAGCCATCGATTTCGGCACCACCAATAGTGTAATAGCCCGTTGGCGCGGCGACGACGAAGCAGCGGAAATCGTCGCGCCAGCAGGCATTAGCAGCAGCGCCAAAGGGGACTTGCCAACTGTTGTCCCCTCCTTACTTTATGTGCAAAACGGAAAAGCAGGTATCACGGTCTGCGGCGAAGAAGTCCGTTCAAAAGGACTTGACTCAATGCGCGACAACCGTTTGTTCCGCAATTTCAAACGCGGTATTGTTTCCGCCCCTGCCCCTGAACCACGCATGATTGATGATGTGCTTTGGAGTGACCGCGATGCCGGAAAAAGTTTCGTCAAAAAACTCATCAGCACCTTGCCCTACAAAAATGAAGACATTGAGCAGCTTGTCCTCACTGCACCTGTCGCCTCATTTGAAGGATATTTGGCATGGCTGAATGGCGTGGTAGATGAAATCGCCGTCGATAAAATCCGCATCGTAGACGAATCCACAGCGGCAGCGCTTGGTTATGCCGTGACGAAACCGGGCGCAGTGGTGTTAGTATTTGACTTCGGCGGCGGAACACTGGATTTATCGCTGGTTCAACTGCCCGAAACACGCGAAAAAACCGGCGGATTTTTAGCACGTCTGCGCGGCGGAAAAGCGGCCCAACACACGGCCCGCGTCATCGCTAAAGCCGGGCGTATCATCGGCGGCAGTGATATTGACCAATGGCTGATTGCGGATGTACTTAAACGTGCGGGTCTATCCACGCAAGATTTAAGCGTCGATTATGCTGCTGTTTTGACGGCCTGCGAACAAGCTAAAATTCGCCTTTCCACCGAAACTGTGACGACAATCAGCTTTGAAGCCGCTGGAAAACAGCATACTATTCCTGTTCAGCGCGAAGAACTCGAAGCATTATTGGAAGAAAACGGCTTCTATATGGCGCTGCGGCGTGTCGTGGATAAAGTAATGCACGTTGCTCGGCAGCGCGGCATCTTCAAAGAAGACATTCATTACGTCCTGATGGTCGGCGGCACATCGTTGATGCCTTCCGTACAGCGCACATTAGGCCAGTATTTTACCGATATGGCTGTCCGCGCCGATAAGCCTTTTACGGCAGTGGCGGAAGGCGCATTGCAAGTGGCGGCTGGCTATGGTGTGGAAGATTATCTCATCCACAGCTACGGACTGCGCCACTTGAATCCTGAAACGGGCGAACACGACTATGATGAAATTATCCCGATGGGCAGCCGCTATCCGACAGATACCATCGTTGAGGTAATGCTAGGCGCAGCCCATGAAGGCCAAACAGAAATCGAGTTCGTGATTGGCGAGGTCGATACCGACTCGGTGGCAATGGTCGAAGTCCGCTATGAGGATGGTCAAGCGGTGTTCGTAGCACAAGCCGCTAACACCGAGCAGCAAATTATCGCCTTGAATGAAGCCGATGTTCTTAAAGCCTTAGCGAAGCTCGATCCACCCGGTAAGCCCGGTCAAGACCGCATTAAAGCATTGTTCACGATTGATGATCGTCGGCAACTGCGCGTGAGCGTAGTCGATTTAGAGACGAGCAAAGAACTGGTTAAAGATATTGCCGTCGTCACCCTGCGATGAGATGAGGAGAAGTCTATGACCCCCACAACAATTAGTGGACGTGAGCCGCGCCTTTCCGTTGGCTATGCCAAAAAAGGCGAACACCGCCTTTCACTGCGCCGCTTCGCCACGATGCTCAATCTGCTGCCGCCAGAAGCTGTCTCTTTGGATGCCTTGGCAGTCGCCGTCCACAATGAAGAATTCTTTGTGCGTTTTAACGCGGCGAAGATGCTTTCTCGCCGGGCTGATCGGGATGCACGGCTGATTATTCAGGATGTGCTGAACAGCGATGATGTGCCTGCCCGTGCCAGCGTTACGCGCCATCTCTATGGTTTTTCTTGGTTCGCGGCAGAACCGCTGATTAAGCAAGCGCTTAAGGATACCGATTATCGTGTGCGCGAGTCGGCGATTTATGCCCTCTGCGATCTGCGCGAACTGAATGCCTATAAGCTGATGGTCGATGTCCTGCAAAACGAAGATGATAATGTGCGCGAAGCCGCCGCATGGGGTTTGCGCGATTGTCAGGATTCGGCGGCTGTCCCCGTTTTAGAAGCGGTCTTAAAAGCCAAAGACGCAGATGTACGGATTAAGGCGCTTGAGGCGCTGGGGCAAAACGATACACCGGAAGCAATGCCCGTCGTCCGTAATGCGATGAATGATCCTGAACCGGATGTCAAATATGCCGCCACACTCAGTTTACTGGAACTCGCGGGCGAAAAATGGCTGCAAGAACTCTCCGGCATTATCGGACGCACCAGCGGCGTAACGCTCCAGCAAGTCTTACGCGGCTTCTTCCATGCGACGAATTACCTCAAAATCGAAGTCGGCAAAAGCCAAGCCGCCGACATGATGATCGACGCGCTAGAAACTGCGACGCTCGATGAAATGCCTGCGGTGCGCCAAGCGGTCATCTGGCCTTTGGCATGGATGCGCCATAAACGTACACCTGGCATCCTCAAGCGCTCTTATAATCTTGAACAAAACAGCGACGTAAAATCAGAAATTGTCCGCATCGCCACCAGTTTAATGTCGGATGTCGCTGGCGCTGATCTGGAAAACCGCGAAGTCGCCAATTTCATCCTCCAGGATGCGCTCCAAAGCAGCGATCCCAAGGTCAAAACCGCAGCGGAAGAAGTGACGCGCAACCGCGAGAAAATAATGGCTGTCGCTGCGCGGTAATCCAATCGTTAGATTTCCGACGTAAAGTAACAGGGGCGAGAAAAATTTCGCCTCTGATTTTGTTTGTGGTTTATGGAAAGCGCATTAAATGTTCAAAAAATCACTTTTGGCGTTAGCAGTCCTATTTTTATTGATGACCTCCACGCTTTATGCCCAATCCTCTGATGCGCTTCTCACACTAAGACATGAGGGTGTTGTAACGAGTGCAGTCTGGAATAGCGATGAAACTCAAATTCTCACAGCCTCCGAAGATAGCACGGCCCGTATCTGGGACGCGGCGACAGGCGAACAAACTGCCCTTTTCCAACACGATAGTCCCGTGCGCGGCGCGAGTTGGGGCGCGGATAGCTCACAAATTTTGACTTGGGACGAAATTGGGCAAGTCACCATCTGGGACGCAGCGACGAGTGAATCCCTCATGACTACTTCGCATAACGCCAATGTGCATGGTGCTGAATGGAACGCCGACGAAAGTGCCGTTTTATCATGGTCTGACGATCAAACCGCCCATGTCTGGATTCTGCCGGATACCGTCATCACCCTTCAGCATGACTCGCCTGTTGAAGAAGCGAATTGGAGCGCCGACGAAAGTAAAATTTACACGGTTGACGAAACCGGACGCGGACATATTTGGTCACTTACAGATACGAGCGCAGAGGAAACACAAACGGTTGTCTTTGATTTCGGCGGGATGACGCTCGGCGCAATTTGGAACACAGATGACTCACGTATTCTCTCATGGGGCGCAGGTGGCGGTGTGCAGTTATGGGATACAAATAGTGGATTGGTGATTCGCACACTCGATCACAATACGTTTGTTGATGGCGCAAAGTGGAATATAGATGGATCGCGGATTGTTTCATGGTCAGGGGATGATACTGTACGGCTGTGGAATACCGACACAGGCGAAGAACTTTTGCGCTTGCAGCATGAAGATTGGGTCACAAGCGCGATGTGGAGCAATGACGAGTCGCAAATCCTCTCGACTTCATTCAACAATGTTTGGCTGTGGGACAGCACGACGGGCGATCTAATGGCTCAATTCAATCATGATAACTTGGTCAACGGCGCGATCTGGAATGCGGATAATTCGCGCATCCTGTCGTGGTCATGGGACGGCACAGCACGGGTGTGGAACTTAGACCAATAAATTACTTGACCCCAAACAAAGTAAAGGTTATCCTAATTCAAAGTCAGAACAGTACTGAGTTTAAATATGCCAAGTCAAAGACTAAGTTTTAGATATGAATTACAGGAATTTCTCTTCTTAACATTTCTCCAAAGAAAAGAAAAAATTTATGCCGACCAACTTTGGGACATGATAAGTTCTGCAAAATCTGACTTCAAGCAAGCCCTTGATATAATATTTACCAGCCGCGATGCTGTAAACAAAACAAAATATCGTTTAGTAGAAAAACATCTGATTGACACCACTCGTGAAGCACTGCAAACAAAAAGAGCGGATACTTTCCCAGAGATGTGCCGAATCAACAATAATGGTGAAAAATGGTGGAGTGAAAAAGAGCATCAACTGCTTGATCTAGCGACACAAGATTTAAAGGACGCATATTTTGAGGCGGAGCGGAAAGTAAAGTTCAATCCCTCAATTAGTACAGATGATTATTTAATCGCTGTAAGTAAACTCCTTGCCCAATTGGTTAACAATAAGTAGAAAAGCATTCTGTGAAAAATTCACTTCTATTTGTATTGCTTGGACTTATCATTGGGGTTTTGCTATCTGAACGCAAAGCGCAGCGCCCATCGCTCTCCCTTTCACAAATATCAAGGACTTACGCCGAAAATCCTCACCCTTTGAAAGAACTTCATGTTATTCCAGAGGAAAAACTGCACAACTATGCGACTGGGATTGCTGCCGAACTTATCAAACCTGGCCTAACCGAACTTGAAGCCAAACTTGTCGCAGATTATGTAGGCAAATCCATTATGGATGCAACCGCCTACTACTCCCATCGTGAACTAGTCAAAGATCAGCAGTCTGAAGAATGGCTTTATCAAATTATGGAGGATGCAGACAGTGAACCCCATGACGAGCGGTAGACAAGATATTTACGACGCGATAGGTATGTTACAAAAAATTGCCCATCGTTTGCCAGAAAGCAGCAAAGATCGTCTTGAGGTTGAAGCAGCAATCCGAAAATTGTATCGCGGAACTTATCTTAACGAAGAACAACTAAAAGCAATGTATAAAATCGGCTATCGAGAAGGCAATCCTGTCGGCTGGTTAGACGATGATTTTGATGACGATTAAATAATTACAGGCGACGACCTGTTACATTCATGCGAGTGTCGTCGCTTGTTCGAGGGATTCGCCCGCATAAGTGAGGACAATCTTTTCGCGGGGGATGCCAGCTTGCAGCAGTGCCTCAAGCACGATTTTGCTGTTCAGGTCTTGCTCCACGATGACGAAATCACCCTCAAGCCGGACGATTAAGCCTGCATCGGCGATATGCTTTTTCTGATCTTTTGCAACAGTAATAACCGCAAAAACATCTTCAGTGTCATTCATTGTAAGATAACTTTTACCGTTCAATGGTTCGGCAGCATAACTTGAGACTATACTGTGAACCATCTCTCTTAGATTTTCCATTCTAAAATTTCCTACAAAAACCTAGTCAATCCGATTTCGTATGGTGATGTGCCTGCAAGCTGCGGACTTTAAGCGGCTTCTCACGCAGCGCACGAATGCCCTGCACCGTCGCCATTGCCGCGCTCATTGTCGTCACAATCGGGATGCCTAAGACATGCGCCGTGCCGCGAATCAGGCCGCCATCATCATGTGCTTGCCCACCGAGCGGCGTATTGATAATCAGGTCAATTTCATCAGCTTGCATCGCATCAATGATATGGGGCGATCCTTCCGCAATTTTGTTCACAAGTGCAACAGGCAATCCCACCATTTCTAACCAACGCGCTGTGCCAGAGGTAGCGACCAACTTAAAGCCCATGTTGTGCAGATCACGCGCAATTTTAGCGACTGCGCCCTTATCAAAATCGTTCACGCTGATGCAAACCGTCCCGGACTGCGGCAGTGATACATTGGTCGCCATCTGTGCTTTGATAAAGGCATGTCCGAAGGTCGAAGCATGACCCATCACCTCACCTGTCGAGCGCATTTCTGGCCCCAATCGCGCATCCACACCGGGGAATTTCTGGAACGGCAGTACTGCTTCTTTCACGAAAAAGCCATCGACATGGGGCATCGTCAGAAAATCGAGATCAGCCAATGTCTTGCCTGTAGCAATTTGTGCGGCGTAACTGGCTAAAGGTATATTTGTCGCCTTGCTGACGAATGGCACCGTCCGGCTGGCGCGGGGATTCACTTCCAGCACATAAACGACTTCATCTTTGATAGCGAACTGAATATTGAACAGCCCTTTCACACCGAGCGCCTTGCCGATGCGCTGCGTGTACTCATGGATGATTTCCAGATGATACGAACTGATCTTATATGGCGGCAGTACACACGCTGAGTCGCCGCTGTGAACACCCGCTTCTTCGATGTGCTGCATAATGCCGCCAACAGTGACATATTCGCCATCGCATAACGCATCCACATCGACCTCAAAGGCATCATCGAGAAAGCGGTCAATCAATACTGGATGTCCGTTCCAATGAATGTGTTTTTCTAGCCAAGATGTCAACATCGCATCATCAAACACAATCGCCATCCCGCGCCCACCTAAAACATAGCTTGGTCGCACTAATACGGGATACCCCACCTTCTCCGCGGCAGCCAATGCTTCTTCCCCCGTAAGCGCGGTTGCGCCGGGAGGCTGCGGAATATCCAACTGCCCCATTAAGGCATTAAAACGCTCTCGATCTTCCGCCAGATCAATCGTCTCAACTGAAGTTCCCCAGATGGGCGCACCCGCTTCCGCTAAGGTAAGCGCAATATTCAGCGGCGTTTGTCCGCCAAACTGCACCAACACGCCATCAGGCTTTTCAACATCGATGATGTTGAGTACATCTTCGGCGGTCAGCGGCTCAAAATACAGGCGATCTGCCGTATCGTAATCGGTGCTGACCGTTTCCGGGTTGCAATTGACGATAATCGTTTCATAACCGAGTTTTTTCAGTGCGAAACAGGCATGAACGCAGCAGTAATCAAACTCGATCCCTTGCCCAATGCGATTAGGTCCTCCGCCAAGAATCATGACTTTTTTGCGTGTCGTGGGGAAAGATTCGCCTTCTTCTTCGTAAGTCGAATAAAGATAGGGCGTATGCGCTTCAAATTCTGCCGCACAGGTATCGACACGATAATAATTAGCAATCACACCGAGTGCTTTACGTCGCGTCCTGACATCCAGTTCGTTCACACCGATCAACTGTGCGATATAGGCATCACTGAACCCGGAGCGCTTGAGTTTGAGGAAAACCGCTTTATCAAGTGTCTGTAGGGGCGCAGCATGCTGCGCCCCTACGATAGTCAATAAGTCGTCGTGAATGTGCATCAATTCCGCCATTTGCACGACAAACCAAGGGTCAAAACGTGTTTCCTGTACGACTTGTTCTATGGATATACCATTATGCAACGCCGCCGCCACCTGAAATAAGCGTTGTGCGGTAGGGACTTTGAGCGCGGTGGGATGCACATTGTCGAGTTTGCTGCCAAAGCCGACGATACCAATATCGAGCGAGCGTACCGCTTTTTGCAACGCTTCTGGGAAGGTTCGACCAATCGCCATCACTTCGCCAATCGCCTTCATCTGTGGCCCCAGCACATTATCCACGCCAGCGAATTTCTCAAAGTCCCAACGCGGAATTTTGACGACGACATAATCCAGCGATGGCTCAAAGCTGGCAGGTGTAACGCGGGTAATGTCATTAGGGATTTCATCGAGCGAATACCCTACCGCTACTAACGCCGCGATCTTGGCAATCGGAAAGCCTGTCGCTTTGCTCGCCAGCGCGGACGAGCGCGATACACGCGGATTCATCTCGATGATATAGACCTCGCCGTCGTCCGGGCTGATGGCATACTGTACATTCGCGCCGCCCGTCGCCAACCCTACACGATCAAAAATCACTTTTGCCATATCGCGCAGGCGTTGGAGTTCCTTATCGGTCAGGGTTTGCGCTGGCGCGACGGTAATGCTGTCGCCGGTATGCACGCCCATCGGATCAAGATTTTCAATCGCGCAGACGACGACAAAATTACCGTTGCCATCGCGCATAATTTCAAGCTCATATTCCTTCCAGCCGAGCAGCGACATATCAATCAAAACCTGCCCAATCGGGCTTTGTTTGATGCCGTTACGCGCAATCTCACGCAGGCCTTTCTCGTCATACGCCACACCACCACCGCTGCCACCAAGCGTATACGACGGACGCACCAATACCGGATAACCGATTTTTCCTGCTGCCCGAACCGCATCTTCAACCGTGCCAACAACTTCACTCGGCGGACATTTCAGGCCGATTTCGTGCATCGCGTCTTTAAATAATTGGCGATCTTCTGCCAGTTGGATACTGGTCATACTCGCGCCGATCAGTTCCACGCCGTATTTTTCCAGCGTTCCCCGTGCTTGTAACGCCAGTGCCAGATTGAGCGCCGTCTGTCCACCGACGGTAGGCAGCAGCGCATCAGGACGCTCAGCCTCAATGATGCGCTCACAAATTTCGGGCGTAAGCGGTTCAACGTAAGTCGCGTCGGCAAATTCGGGATCGGTCATAATGGTTGCCGGGTTAGAATTCACCAGCACCACCCGATAGCCCTGCGTCCGCAGCGCTTTGCAGGCTTGTACCCCGGAATAATCAAATTCACTGGCCTGCCCGATAATAATGGGGCCGGAGCCAATCACCATAATTGTGTGGATGTCTGTACGTTTAGGCATAGTTTACTCGTCGTATATTTCGCGGCGATGACCTACCACCGCGACAATCAAAATGTGTCCATTATGATCCAAGATCAGGCATCCAAACCTAATTCTTTCACTACATCATCTACCGGAATGCCGACAGGTTTTTCGCGCTGGTAGTTTCGCAGGCGATCCGCAATCGCAACAGTAAAATTAGGCTCAGAACTTGTATCCTCGCCCACTAACTCCAAAAACACTTCGCGCACACTCTCACGAATCATGCTTTTGAACTCATCAAGCGACATGTTGACTTGAATAGAACGAGATTCTTTGTTCATGGTTTTACCTAACTTACCTATCTGGCATAAAGTAAACAAATTCACTAGCCTGCCCGATAATAATCGGACCAGAGCCAATAACTATAATCGTGTTGATGTCTGTACGTTTGGGCATGTCAACCTATAGGTTTTGTTTAAATATCAGCTTTACTCAGGATACTCGTCTTCGTGCAAAAATCTCGTAACAGAATTCTTGAAATAACCAAATTCACTCTGAAGAAAGTTTACTTGTGTCATATCTTCAAGTGTCCACAAATCTTTGTGGAAATAGAATAAGTCAAGAGAAAACCCACCACCTTTCTGGTATTTTTCAGTGCAAATTCCGATTACTGTTTTACTTTTAGGGAATAATCCGCGAACTACAAAACATCGTCCAGCCATCTCTGCAACTCGATATTTTCTGTCTTCCTCGCGTCCTGCTAAAAGATAAACATACATAACACCAGATGGCGATGGGACTACTGTAGATCGTGATTTAGTTTGTTGCACAAATTTTAGAAACTCTCGTCCCAAAACTCTTCTTGTAAATCTATCTTCACGAGACAAAACTCGAACCGACAATTCACTCTCTGTAAGGGGAGCATCGAATTCAAGACTACCTTGTAAAGTATCTTGGCAGAATATTTCAATCAAATTATCCCAAACATAACTATCTTCATCGGCTATTTTTTTTGCTTTAAGTTGCGGCTCCTTAATAAAGCCTTCCCATAAAGTGTTATCCATAATAAATAGACCACCTTCATCTGGAAAAGTGCGATTATTAAAAAGATAAAATGCTAATAAGTTTTCTTCTCCACCTTCTACAATCACTCCATCTTTCGAAGCCCATAGCTTTTCTTTAGCCATCAAATAAGTGACGAAATCTGTTATAGTATTCAATTCATTCATCACAATTTTGAAAGATAATTCATCAAAGATATGGGTAAAGCCTTTGCCAAAATCTTTTGATGACAGTGGTATTTTTCCCTCACTTCCTAAAGCTACTGCAATTCTATGTATATTTCTCCCCGATTTAGAAGGAAATTGCACCCCTAACGTCCCATCCTTCCGAACCACATTAGAAGCATTATTAATCCATTTCTCAGCACCATAAATTTGATCTACTGACTCATCAACTGCCTTTTTCAGCCATCTAGCGGCACTGACTTTAAAATCATCGCCGTCAGATAATTTAATGTTTTTAACACTGAGAATAATAATATCTGGCTCACAAACTACAAGAATATCACAAAGTTCATTATTGTTCTTTCCACGAGGATTAGCATAACTCCACAACGAAAGGAAGGATTTTTTGCATATTTTATAAACAAATTCTTCAGCTTCATTTAAGCCGTCCACAATCTCACTCCTCAAATACCGCCGCGAGATCAAGCGAGAAACCGGGCAGTAAATCATCGCTGAATTCCACTGATACGGGTCTTTGATTCTGATTGTAAGAAATTGCGTTTAGAAACTCATTATTCATTTGGCCTCATTTGCGCGAGCTTCGCTAAGTATTTTATATGTCAGTTCAGACACGTCGCCGTAATGCGATGCTGAGAGAATTTCAATATGTACAGGGTGACCTTCTTCATCGAGGTCAACCAGCACGAGATTATTCACCGACTGCGTTTTCTTGACCTTTTTATCGTTGAAGTTGATATAAAGTGTGTCGGATTTTTGATCGTATTCGATTCGCATAGCTTCACCCATTTATCATTCGACTTCATTTGCCCAAACGGTAATTAACATTTTTTCGGCTTCGTCAACCACGACTGTAATCCAACGCTCATCAGTGAGTTTGTGGTATAAAAAGCGATTGAGTGAGTCATGTTCACTTTCCACACGCCCGTCTGGGTCTTGAACAGTCAACTCAACTTCTGCCATTGTCACATCTCGCCGTGCAGCCGTAGCTTGAAATTTAAGTGAATAGCTGTAGTATTTGCCGTGAATTTCAATCATAGCATTGATTAATCAATGTCAAACACTACTGCGACATCCAGCGAAAAATCGGGCAGCAGATCACCGCCGGAAATTGTGTCGCCTACTCGATAAGTTTTTGAGGTATTATCAGGAAAATGCACGATAATTTCTTGGTTATCAGGATAGACTTGCCAGACTTGTTTAACACCATAGTCTACATATTGGCGGAGTTTTTTTCGGATTTCGCCGGGTCGCTCGGATGGAGAAATGATTTCAATTGCCAAGTCAGGTGCGCCATAGTAATAACCTTTGGCCTTTTTTATGTTCTCAGTCGCTACGAAAGCAATATCAGGGCGGCGTTTTAACCCAATCTTAGCTGGTAGACCATCTAGGACAAATGTTGTATCTCCTGGATAAAGCATTCCTAGTTTATGCTGTTCAACCAAGTTACCAATTCGTAACAGAAACTTAAATTCGATTCTACCATGTTCCTCGCCACTCATATCTTCATCATCATCAAAGCCCACCCACTCACCATCTACAATGTCGAGATGCTCGAAGCCTTCGATTTCCTCAACACGCATGGCAATTTCCTCAGTGATGGGTCTTTTCATCAAAAGGAAGACGATTTCGCGGACTTCTTTTTGGATTTGGAATTCCATTGTCGTCATGGGCTTCTCTCCACTATCTGGCTCATCATCTGTAGTTTAATCCGAACTGGCTAATTCAATCTCATCTGAGCCGCTCATTTGGGGATCGGCATACAACAGCCGTCGATAGAGGTCAAGAACCACCTGTCCTGCACATATAAGCGCGATGAACAGCATGATAATAATCTCATCCAGCGAACTGCCTACTACGCCCAAACTAAGAATAAGGATTGCCCCCGCAACACGTATGGCAAAGTCGAAAGTTCCTTTACGTTCACCTATACGTTCTTTGGTCGTTAATTCGATGACACCTAAAGCTATTAAGGCGAGCGCTGTAGCGATACAAATCAGCCAGCGATAGTTATCGGGGAGTGGCTTAGCAGGGTCAAGTGCGATGATCTTATACATACCCACGCCCAATGCTGCGACGGACGCTTGGAAAGGCAGGTGGGTATATAACCACACCTGAACGTTCCAACTACCCCAGCGCACAAACGATTCGGCAACATTATCAAAATAAAGCCACCACAACGCTCCGGCAATAATCAAACTAGGGAAATTGACAATCAAATTGACTAGCCCGATCTGTTCGCCTGCCAAACCGCTAATTATTTTGAGAAAGGACTCGCCAAATACGATAATTGTTAACAACGCAAAACGCTCTGGGAGATGATGCGGACTCGGTGGCAACAGGCGTTGAAGCAGGCGTGACTTTGGCGAGAACGGCACAAATAAATCAATGAACATCGCCGCAACCCAGAGGATAAATCGGGCAGGGGAAGGAATAAAGGCGGAGATGAACCATAGCCCTGCGGCAGCCGAGAAACCAATGGCATAACGGGAAATAAGCGCCCGTGCTTCTGGAACATGTTGCCATGCACGGATATACATGATAATTAAAATCACACGATTGACGGTATAAGACAACGCAAAACCAGCCGATCCCTCCCCAAATCCGTTAAGGACAAATATCGCCATCGTGCCAACGGTATACATTTGGATGAAGACTAGAACTCGATGAATAACGTCATCTGAGTCAAACCGATCTGCATAAAACGTCGTCCCCACCCACGACCACCAGATCGGGATGAATAGAGCGCTGTATTCCAAATGCGCCTTGAAGAGAAACATTATCACTCAGGAAATTGCCAAGTTGGACAATTGTTGCCACATACACAAGATCGTAAAACAACTCCAACCAAGTCGCCTTGCGATGTTCTTCACGTTCCCCAACATGAAAACGCGGTGGAACAAAGAGTCGTAACGCCATACGGTTTCCCCTTACAGTACGATGAAAAAGCAAAAATTCAGGATGACGCAGCTACCCCATTTAATGTTGAATTTTTCACCCGTTCTACAAACTCATCAAACAGATAAAGCGAGTCATGCGGGCCGGGGGCAGCTTCAGGATGATACTGCACACTAAACGCGCCGAGTTCCACATGGCGCAAGCCTTCAACCGTGTGATCGTTCAAATTAATATGGGTGATTTCCGCACCGCTGAGGTCGCTATCCGATGTGACGGCGAAACCATGATTATGCGAACTGATTTCGACTTTGCCCGTCAGTAAATTTTTGACCGGTTGATTGCCGCCGCGATGCCCAAAGCGCATTTTCTCCGTTGTACCGCCGAGCGCGAGGCCGAGAATTTGATGGCCTAAGCAGATGCCGAAAACAGGTGTCTTGCCGAGCAAGCCGCGCACATTATCAATGGCATAATCCACCGCTGCCGGATCGCCGGGACCGTTGCTCAAAAATACGCCTGCTGGATTCATCGCCAGCACCTCTTGATAGGACATCTGCGCTGGGACAACCGCCACACGCAACCCACGATCTGTCAGCATCCGCAGAATATTACGCTTGATGCCCATATCGTAAGCCACAATCAGCGGCCCCGTCGGGTCTTGATGCCCATCGTGATACCACTGCGGATCGCTCCGTTCCGACCAATGATACGGCTCAGCGCAGGTCACTTCATCCACCAGATTCCAGCCCGACATATCCGGCGAGTTTCGCGCCATTTCGACCAGGGCTTGCGGGTCTTTGGCGGCCTCACCATGCGCGACAGCCGCCCGCATCACACCCTTATCTCGAATATGGCGCACCAAGACGCGGGTCGAAACTTCGCTCAAGCCGATGACATTATTGGCTTTTAGGTAACTATCGAGGTCGCCTTGATTGCGCCAATTACTGACCACTGGACTCAAGGAGCGCACAATAAATCCCGCCACCCACACCCGCTCGGATTCGACATCCTCCGGGTTAATACCCGTATTGCCAACATGCGGGACGGTCATCGTCACAATCTGGCGGTGATAGGAGGGGTCAGTCAACACCTCTTGATACCCCGTCATCGAGGTGTTAAAGACCAGTTCGCCCGTCTGCACCCCCTCCGCGCCGAAACCCATTCCAGTAAATGTTCTGCCATCTTCGAGCGCGAGTAAGCCTTGCATCATTTAACTCCGGTAACTTCCATTGATTGAAACATAATCGTGGCTCAGATCACACGTCCAGACGGTTGCCCATCCGTCGCCCAAGCCACACATCAGCAAAACGACAACAGACGGCGCACTGATAATTTCTGTCGCTCGCGCCTCGTTGTAATTTGTAGGCGTTCCCATGCTGACTAGCATCAGCGAATCGTTAGATAAATCGGTCACTTGTTCGCTGGGGGAAATCCACAGCGTGAGTTTGTTGGGGTCAAGCGCCACACCTGACCTACCTGCCGCCGCGATTATGCGCCCCCAATTAGCATCATTGCCGTAAAAAGCCGTTTTCACGAGCGGCGAGGTCGCAATCGTGTTGGCGATTTTACGCGCCGATTCATTATCCGGCGCACCATGTACCGTAATCGTGATGAATTTGGTCACGCCTTCCCCATCGCGCACAATCGCCTTCGCCAGATCGACACACACTTTATTGAGTGCGATTTGAAACTGCTTTTCGTCTTCAGGGGATGTCATTTCGACTCCGCTCTGACCATTCGCCAGCAACAGTACCGTATCATTGGTACTCATATCACCGTCAATGACGATACGGTTGTAACTGCCTTCGGAAGCAGTCTTGAGGGCTGTACTGGCTTTTTCAGGTGAAAGCACCGCATCCGTCACAATCACGCCGAGCATAGTCGCCATATTTGGCGCGATCATGCCTGCGCCCTTGCTGATTCCAGCGATAGTATAGTGTCCGCCATCTGCCTTCGTGACAGTAATCGAAGCCGTTTTCGGACGGGTATCCGTCGTCATGATGGCTTGTGCTGCTGTCGACCAATCATCGCCCAGCGCTGTGGAAGCTAAATCAACTCCGCTGCAAATTTTCTCCATCATAAGCTGCGTACCGATTACGCCCGTCGAAAGCACCAGCACTTCATCTTCCGCGCAGCCGATTTTTTCCGCAACATAACGCGCCGTTTCCAACGCATTATCGATTCCCTGCTGTCCGGTGCAGGCATTGGCGCAACCCGTATTGATGGCAACTGCACGATAACCTGTTTGTTTTTTCGCTAATCGTTCCATATCAACCAGCACAGGCGCGGCTTTGACCTGATTGGTGGTAAATACCCCCGCGACAGTTGCCGGGGTTTCGCTCACAATCAGCGCAAAATCTAATTTACCCTCTTTTTTCAGACCCGCGTGGACACCTACCACCTTGAAGCCATTGACTTTTTCGATGAAGCCATTGACTTTTTCGATGCTTGATTTGACTTCACTCACGCTGGTACCTGCACTTCCTCAAAAATGGCGGTAAGTCGTTCAACTAAAAGATCAACGTGGCTTTTCTCGACAATCAGCGGCGGGACGAAACGAATTACGTTAGCACCCGCATTCACCAGCAAAAGCCCTTGTTTATAACCAGCCTCAATCAACGGGGATACATCCATCGTCATTTCCAGCGCCACCATTAAACCCCGTCCGCGCACTTCTTTGACCAACGGGCTGTTGATCTCCTGCAAGCGTTCCAGTAAATACTCGCCTACTTCGGCGACATGCTCCAGAAATTCCGGCTGGCTGATTCGGCTTAAGACTTCCTTCGCTACCGTTGTAATCAATGCCCCGCCGGAGAAGGTCGAACCGTGTTCGCCGGGGTGCATAGCAGCGGCGACTTGTTCGGTCATCAGAATCGCGCCAATCGGCAGGCCGCCAGCCAGCGGTTTCGCTAACGTCATGATGTCGGGTATAACGCCGCTTGCCTCATGCGCCCAAAGCGCCCCTGTACGCCCTACACCGCATTGAATTTCGTCGAAGATCAGCAGTGCGCCGTGTTCATCGCATAAATCCCGTAGCGCCCGTAAGAACGCATCTGTCGCAATATTAATCCCACCTTCGCCCTGGATGGGTTCGACGATAACAGCGGCAGTTTTGGCATTAATGGCAGATTTGGCGCTTTCGATATTGTTGAACTCCGCCACGATCACACCCGGCATTAATGGTTGAAACGGCTTCTGATATTTCTCTTTGGGTGTAAGAGATAAGGAACCCATCGTGCGCCCATGAAAGGCATTCACAAAAGTGACAATTTCAGTTTTATCAATTCGCTCATTTTCATAAGCGAATTTGCGAGCAAATTTAATCGCACCTTCATTGGCTTCTGTGCCGCTATTGGAAAAAAAGACACGATCCGCAAACGATTTTTCCACCAGCATCGCGGCAAGCTCGACCCCTGGTACAGTGTGATAGAGATTCGAGGTATGAATCAGCCCTGTCGCAAGCTGTTTATTCATCACCCGCGTAACGCCCTCATCGCCATAACCGAGCGCGTTTACGGCAATTCCGGCGACCCAATCTAGATAAGCGTTGCCTTCGCTGTCATAAAGATAAGCGCCTTCGCCATGCACCAATACAAACGGCGCACGTTTGTAGGTCTGCACGATATTCTGGCTTTCCTGATTGATAATGTCATCGGTATAGGTCTGTAGAGTGACCATTTTTATTGCTCCTCTATTTTCAAAATTCGCCGTTTTGTGTTTATTCTGATACGAAATTCGTCCCCATGCCGGACTTTAATCCAGCCAAATTTGTAATCGTTGCTTGCGGAACACCCGCCGCCAGAACCTCTAATGCCGTCCGCACTTTGGGGATCATCCCGCCGAAGATTATGCCGTTTTCGATCAGCGCATTCACTTCTGAAACCGTCAATTGATCGACACGCTGCCCATCAACGAGAACGCCTTCAACATTGGTGATAAACACAACGCGCTCAGCACGGACTGCCGCCCCAATCGCCCCTGCCACTATATCGGCATTCACGTTCAAATTGCTCTCGTCATCAAAGCAGACAGGCGCGATTACAGGCGTGATTGCTTGATTCAGTAACTCACGCAAAATATCCTCGCGCACCCCTTTGACCGTACCCGTAAAGCCCATATTGGGGATTTTTTGCCCACGTACCAAACCGCGATCTACGCCGCTCATGCCGAGCGCATCCACCCCGACATTAACCAGATACCGCACGACACGCTTGTTGACCACGCCGCACAGCACCATTTCTACGACAGCCAACGAGGCGGCATCCGTCACGCGCAAACCATCGACATACTGCGGCTCAATCTGCATCAACTTTTGCAACTGCGAAATTTCATCACCGCCGCCATGTACAATGATGACAGGTGATGAAAAATCATGGACGATCATCGCCAATTCGCGCAAAAATGCTGGATCGCCAATTTCATGTCCGCCCACTTTGATGACGACGGGCTTTTTTTGTTGGTTGTCGGACACACTATATCGTGTCTCTACAGCATGTTCTATATTCTCTGTATCTCTCTGGTTCATCATTTAGAGCAGCGCCGTTGTTTCTTCAAAGCCGAAAATCAGATTAAAGTCCTGAACAGCTTGACCGGACGCACCCTTCCGCAGATTATCGGTCACGCTGGTGATATGCAAATAGCGCGGACTGACGGGCGTAAGACTGATAGCACAGGCATTGGTGCGGACGACATGGCGCAGCGTGGCCTGTTCTTTAGGCGGCAGCACGTTCACCAGCGGCTCGTGAGCATACGTCTGCTCATAGAGGGCTTGCATATCGGCGCTATCGAAATCCGCTTTGAGTGTGACGTAAATACTCGCCATCAATCCGCGATCCACTGGAAGCAAATGCGGCGTGAAGATGAGTGTCCCCAAATTCGGGTCAATTTTGGTAATTTCCTGCTCGATTTCGCCGACATGACGGTGAGAACGTCCGGGACTATAAGGGGAAAAATTGCCAAAGACTTCGACAAAATGCGTATTGGGTTTCGGTTCGCGTCCGGCACCAGAAACGCCCGATTTAGCATCGACGATGATGGGCGTACCCGGTTCAATCGCGCCCGAACACAACAGCGGATACAAGCCCAAAATGGTCGTGGTCGGATAGCAACCCGGCACAGCAATAATCGGACTTTTGACGATATTGGCGCGGTTGATTTCCGGCAGACCATACGGCACAGGCAGCAGTTCCGGGTTGGGATGCGGTGTCCCGTACCATTTTTCGTAGGCTTCGGGCGTATTCAGGCGTAAGTCAGCGGATAAATCCAGCACTTTTAGTCCCTTCGCCAGCGCCTTCGCCGCGACAGGCGCGGAGGCTTTATGTGGCAGCGCCAGAAATACCGCATCTACCGCGTCCATATCGGCCTCAGCAAACGGGATATAACGCAGGTTCGTTCCCGGCACTGCTTGTCCGCCATACGTATCCGAGGTTGCAAAAACAAGCGTTACTTGCGGATGTTTCGCCAGAATCTCGACCAAATCTAGTCCGGCATACCCCGCCCCACCGTAAACCCCCACACGAATCGGCTGTTGATCTTCGGTCATTTTCTCTCCTAATGAGGTGAAACAAACTTGCTTAAAATCTAACGATGATTGTTATCAAAATTACTAGCTATATTGATAAAAACCGCAGCCAAAAATCCTAAAATAGCAAAAGCGAAGGCCAATCCTATAATAATAGTGGCTGTATCACCCCAATTGGATGATAAATCTCCGAACAGTGTGTAAATTACAGTAGCTACGACTATCCCCCCTCCCAGCACTGCGCTTACGCCAAATATAAACGCGGCCTCCCGCCGAAAAATAAAAGTAAATGAGCGTTTAAAGTCAAAAGTGATTTGCCGATTAACAAGGCTTGATATGCCATTAATTGCCCAGAAACTTGCGGACACTAAGAGCAAGATAAGACTAGATTTATCGGTCATTTTCCTACCTATATAACAAAAATCCCTGACCGTTGCATAATGCTGGTCAGGGAATTGGTTAGCTGATTGAGTCTTGGCGATTGTCTAACTTAATCACACGCCAGCACAAAGCTCCCACCTGACCAGTACGGTCTGGGGGCGACGGCTGCGACGACGTA
>DAOTTO010000364.1:0-6164 GCA_034437895.1 Anaerolineae bacterium
AATTCAGCGCAGGGCGATAGTAATTTTGATGGCGTTGGCGATGCCTGCCAAGCAGCCCCCACATTGGAAGTCCTGTTGCCCTCACCACCCCCTCTCTTGATACCGACGAATCCTCCGCTTGTCTCAACCTCTGTGGACGATATTGCCGTCAGTATCAGCACCAACACCGTGCCTGCTGCGGGGAGTTCGCAAGCTGTAACCGTGACTTTGACCAATTTCGGCGCTCAAACGGCTACCGCTAATGTGGATTTAACGCTGAGTCCGCCCGGAACGGCATCTTTCAGTTCGCCACAAACCAATGTCACGGGCGGCACGGTGACATATATAAACGGTGGATTGATCCAATGGCGGGGTGTTCCCGTCGCGCCGAATGGCACAGCAACGCTTGTTTATCCGGTCATCTACAGTTCGGGTGGGGCTGTTGGTAGTCAGACGACGTTCACTGCATCGCTGATTGATGCGTTCCCACCCGATGTGAATTTTAGCAACAATATCGCTTCTATCGTTGCAACAATCGCTGATTCAGTCGATGTGAGCGTGAGTTTTGGCACTGCGATGTTAGATGAGACTCCTAACGCTGGTGATATTGTGATCTTCGATGTCAACATGGCATCCTCGCTTTCGTCAACCGTCCCTGCTGATATTACGGTTGTTGTCAACGCGAGTGGGATCGTGATAACGGGCGCTGTGCCTGCGCTCGGTACATGGACACCTAATGCAACGGGAGGCATCTGGTTTATCCCCGCTTTTGCGCCGGGCAATAATACAACGCTTAATGTGACTGCCCAGGTGCCCGTCGCGCCCGTCCCGCCTCCGCCTGTGACTTATACGATAACGGCAAGTGGTTCATCGCCATTTCCTGATCCATTTACCGATAACAATAATGCCACTCAGCAGGTCATCGTGGGTGGGGCAGATGTGGCGCTGGGGAATACCGTGAATCCCTATTTTGGCGCGATGGTAGGCGATCCAGTGACTTATTCCATTACGGCGCAAAACCTCGAAGGCGTAGGCGGCAACCAGGCTCTCAATGTGCAGGTCATCTTTACCTATCCAATTGCGAATTTCCCCGGTGGATTCCCGGCTATAACAACGACAGCAGGCGGCGCGGTTGGTAATCTGAATGGTTTGGTGATCTGGACAATTGGCAATATGGCGACGGGGACATTTGAAACGATGACACTGACTGGGGCGATTGCAGGCACGCCGGGCGACTTGGTGGAAGCCTCTGCCAGCGCTACCAGTGATGCTGACCCTAACCCGACCAATAACCAGAATATCAGTTCGTTTATCCAGATTAATTAGCGCGTGATTAAATGATACAAGCCTCCAACACGGTGCTGGAGGCTTTTTGCAGCATGGGCGAGGGATTGACGGATTGGTGATTATGCACAACAATAAGTTATAAATATTTGTTTGAGTAGCACAAGTTGATGTGCGAAGAAGGGAAATTTATGCAGCAAACATGCTGGGACATCTGGCCTGATCGCGGCTTTTTGGTCAATCCTGATCCGCTGCGCCATTTGAGCGCTGTTGATACGCCGCTGCAACGATCAACCGTCGATATGATTGAAGGCATCGCCGCGCAAATTCCGGCTTTGATGGAAAACGGTCAAATCCGCGCAACGCTGGAAAATCTGCCTGTGTTTGATCTGCCGACATCGGATTTATTGGTGGGGGATTTCCGCATCGTCGAGCGCTTAATGATGCTTTATTCGTTTTTTGCCAGCGCGTATGTTTATTTTACGCCGGAGACACCCGAACATCGTATCCCGTCGGGCGTAGCTGTGCCGCTGCATCGGCTGTCTAAAATGGTCGAGCGTCCGCCGATTTTGTCTTATTCCGGTTATGTATTGAACAATTGGAAGCGTAATGATGCTGCGGGTGAGATTGCGCTTGGAAATATTGCGCTTTTGCAAAATTTCCTCGGTGGAAAAGATGAAGATTGGTTTATCCTCGTTCACGTCGATATTGAAGCACGGGCGGCGGGTGCATTAGCTGGCATTCAATCCGCACAAGCGGCGGCAGCTCAGGATGATGCAGCGGCACTGCAAACCGCACTGCAAAACGTTTCCACGAGTGTGCAGGCTATGATTACCTCGTTTGACCGGATGCCGGAAAATTGTGATCCGAATGTGTATTATTATCGCGTCCGTCCCTACATTTTCGGCTTTAACGATGTCGTCTATGAAGGCGTAGCGGAATATGGGAACAAGCCGCAGTCCTTCCGAGGGCAGACGGGCGCACAAAGTTCGATTGTGCCGTCTTTGGTTTCCGCGCTTGGCTTGCAGCATGAACAATCCGGCCTGACGCAGCATTTGGACATCATGCGCGATTACATGCCCAAGCCGCATCGGGAATTTGCTGCCCATGTAAAGAGTCCGGCAATCCGACAATCGGTGTTGGCGCATTCATCAGATAGTGCTTTACGCAATGTCTATAATGAATGTTTGACGCGTGTACTGGAATTCCGCCGCTTACATCTGCATTATGCGACGACCTATATCTTCCAAAAGGTAACAAACCCGATTGGTACAGGCGGCACAGTCTTTATGGATTGGCTGGCGCAGCTTGCCAACGAAACCGAAGCACAGTTGGTTTAATCAGGTTTTGTAAGGATGGGTCGTTTTTTGCGTCTACAAGATGTTAGACACAGATAATAACATCATTGGGGTGCTTGACACGCCGTAGACCACCTGCTAAGATGCTCTAACAATTAAATACTCATCAAGAGCGACAGAGGGATCGGCCCTATGAAGTCGCGGCAACCCCTGAAGCGTCGGGAAGGTGCCAAATCCGCCGGAACTGAACCGGGAAGATGAGTGCGAATCAAGTACGACTACTCGCGCTCCTTCCATTTTCCGAAGGGGCGCTTTTCATTTGTGTGATACAGGTGTCAAGCGCAGATTAGCGAAGGCACACGAAATGATGACGACAGCTTATCCCATTCTCGAATATGACCCAACCCCGTTGGCAATGATCGAGCCATCGCAGGTACTTAATCGAATTGAACTGCCCGAACACTGCGTCCTGTGCTTTTTTAGTGATGTTATCGCTGAAGTTTGCGCTGAGGCGAAAGTCGTTTTTGAAACGGTCAGTGAGATTGGTATAAATCCAATCTACCTGCTGGACGTGCCAAGCAGCGATAACCAAACCGTACAGATTGCGGTGCTGCATCCTGGTGTAGGTGCGCCGCTTTCGGCAGCCTTTTTAGAGGAAGTGATCGCGCTCGGCTGTACCAAATTTATTGCCTGTGGCGGGGCGGGGGTGCTTAACAAAGCACTGGCGCTAGGGCATTTGGTGATCCCAAGCAGTGCTGTTCGTGACGAAGGCACATCTTATCATTACTTGCCTCCGGCGCGAGAAGTCAGCGCCAGCGCGGAAGGGATCGCTGCCATTGAAGCGACTTTGCAGCGCCATGAAGTCCCTTACGTAATCGGCAAAACCTGGACAACCGATGCTATTTACCGCGAAACTCCTAACAAGGTCGCACAGCGCAAGACGGAAGGCTGTATCACTGTCGAAATGGAAGCCGCCGCATTCTTTGCGGTTGCCCAATTTCGAGGCGTAACATTTGCTCAAATTTTATATGGCGGTGATGATCTGAGTGGCGATGAATGGGATCATCGGAATTGGCATCGGCAGGCTTCTATTCGTGAAAAATTATTCTGGTTGGCAGCAGAAGCGGTCACACGCTTATAGCGTTACAATCCTGAAGATAAGAAACATACACTAGAGGATCTCGTATCATGCCTGTGATCGAACCTGATTTGCTCCGAAATATTCCGTTATTCGCGCTGCTGGATGATATGGAGATCGCGGAACTTTCTACGCAGCTTGATGAAAAACAATTTCTGGCGGGACAGGTGATTTTTTCCACCGCTGATGAGGGCGGCACGATGTTCGTCGTCCAGTCGGGGCGGATCGAACTCTTTATCCATGACGCAAACAACGAATATGTTTGTCTTGGCTTTGTAGAACCGGGCGATTTGTTTGGCGAGCTTTCGCTGCTGGATAATGAGCGTCGTTCCGCCGGGGCAAAGGCAGTTGAAAATACAACGCTTTATGTTGTTGACCGTCATGATCTGGAAATGCTGGTTAAGTCACATCCGCCTGCGGCCTTGGATATGATGGCGATGCTTGGCAAGCGCATCCGGGAGGCCGATATATTGGTGCGAGATCGGGTTGTGTCGCGTAATGTGAACGCGGAACTGCCGATTTCAAATACCTTTGGAGAGCGGCTTTCAGATATCCTGACGCGAATCGCGGGGGATATTCGCTTTGTCTATCTTAATCTTTTCTGGTTCGGTGCATGGATTTTTGTGAATACGCGCATTATTCCGGGATTGAAGCCATTTGATCCGTTTCCATTCGGGCTGCTGACGATGATTGTGTCTTTAGAGGCAATTTTCCTTTCTTTGTTCGTCCTCATCAGCCAAAATCGGCAGACGGCGCGTGAAAAAGTACGGAACGACATCGAATACAGCGTCAATATTAAAGCTGAACTTGAAATCCGTGAATTACGCCAGCAAATTGATGATTTGCAACAATTACTGCTGGGGCATCTCTCGAAGTTAAACACGAATTTGACGGCTTCCGGCACGACACCAAATACGTTGGACAAGACACCTTCATCTTATGCAGAGTGAGCGACACACGAAACTGATGACACCGGATCAGGAACAGGATTTATACATCCTGCGGCAGGCCGCGCAAGGCCGCGCATGGAATACCGCGCAAGATACGCTCAAGCGCCTTTTGGCGATGCTTGAACCGCTGATTGCGCTGAGTGTCGCTGCGCCGGGTGTTCAAGCGTTCTTGCCGACTTTCCAGCAGGCTTATCCCGAAGCGGGTTGGGTGCGCGAACTGCTACTGACTGTGGTCGCGTATGCTGCCGCGCCGAATGACCTGCCAGAACAGGCCGTGAATCAATTTCCGAATCCGGGATGTGGCAATTATGTAAAAGCAGTGCTGGATTTAGCGCGGACGGTGCAACCCAAATATACCGTCTTTGAGCGCTACAGCCATATCACGAATGCCATTGCCAACACGATTTTGGCGGAACTATCTCATTTGTATTACAGCCAGCATCCCGACGAGTTTAACCGCCTGATGGATGAGCAAACCGACCCTGATGAAAAAGCCCAGATTCAATTCCGCTTCTGGTTAGACGAAAGTGTCGCGGTACGAGATACAGAACTTTGGCTGGTAATCGCCGATCATTTAGAAAATCAATTGCGAGGACGTTAGATGTCGCAAAAAATCATTATTGATACCGACCCCGGTGTGGACGACGCGATGGCGATTTTCTTTGCCCTGAAATCGCCCGAATTGGATGTCATCGGTTTAACGACAATTTTCGGAAATGCCCATACCGAACTGACCGCGATCAATGCGCTGCGACTCTTGGAAATTGCCGGACGGACGGATATTCCGGTTGCATCTGGGGCGAATAATCGGCTGGCAGGCGTATTTGAGCATCCCGCCGAGTATGTACATGGTACGGATGGGCAGGGTAATCAATATTTGCCGCAGCCGACAACGCGCCCGATTGATAAAACAGCCGCACAGTTTATCGTGGATCAAGTGATGGCTGCGCCGGGAGAGATTACGCTCGTCGCTATTGGCCCACTGACGAATTTGGCGCTGGCGCTGCATCTGGAACCGCGAATCGCCCAAAACGTGAAAGAGGTCGTCCTGATGGGCGGCAATGCACTGGCGATGGGCAACATCACGCCGACGGCAGAAGCCAATATCTGGAATGATCCTGAAGCGGCAGATGTGGTTTTTGGCGCGGCGTGGCAGGTTACGATGGTGGGCTTGGACGTGACGCATACCGTCACTATGACACCGGAACATATCGCGCTCTACGCACAGGCGCAAAATCCGTTAGCGCGGCATATCACGGGTTGTCTGCCGTTTTATCGCAGCTTTATCGAGCGTATGTCGGGCGTTCCGGGAATCCATATCCATGATTCGACAGCGATTGCTTATCTTGTGGATCGGTCACTTTTTAAAACCGAAAAATGGCCTATCCGCGTGGAGACGCAGGGCTTTAGTCGCGGCAAGACCTGGCCTTCGCTCGGTCAATCCGATCACGAAGCACCTTGGGCGAACAGGCCGCTGGTGAATGTCTGCGTCGCAGTTGATGGCGCGAAGACCGT
>DAOTTO010000365.1:0-2103 GCA_034437895.1 Anaerolineae bacterium
ATGACGGGATGTTGATTCGTGGCGCGTTGGACAATTGTGAGGCTGCTTTCGCCTTCGAGCGTGGCGACTTGATCGGCATCCAGTTTAAAGATGAAATCCACTGCGCCGCTGCGGAGGGCATCGATTTGTGCCAGTGAATCCGGGATAAAGATGAATTCGAGACCGTCCAGCGCGGGTTGGCCTTCGATCCAGTAATTTTCGTTGCGCGTGAACGTGGCATTTTCGCCAGGGCTGTAATCCGTGAGGACGAAGGGGCCAGTTCCATTAAAGTTAGCATACGGCGCATCACCATCGACCAAAACATTGGGTTCGGTAGTGCCGTCTTTCAAAATGGAGGCGAAGCGTGAACCGACACCGTAAAGGAAATCGGCATTGATTGCCGGGAGGGTAAACACAACGGTGCTTTCGTCCGGTGCAGAGACTTCAAACTCACCCAATAAACCGAGCGCTGGGGATTGAATTTCCTTGAGGCGATTGTAAGTAAACACCACATCAGCCGACGAAAACGCCGAGCCGTCATGGAACGTCACGCCGCTGACGAGCGTAAAGGTGTAAGTTAAACCATCTTCGGAGATCGCCCATTCGCTGGAGAGATTGGGAGCGATGGTGCTGTCGGGTTTTATTTCGATCAGATAATCATAGATGCTGCGGTTAAAGAGGACTTCGGGGTCGTTGCTGCCAGTTGCTGGATCAAGGTTGATCGGCTCATTTAAGCCGACGCGCAAGGTACCGCCACCTTGTGCGGTTGCTGCGGATACGGATAAGCTGAATAGGATCATTAGGATCGCAGTTGTGAACACGAGTCGGTTCGCGCCACTTCTGCCTTTCAGGAACGCATCATTATTAAACATCAAACATTCTCCTACGCTTGGTAAAGACAAAAAATAGTGAGACTAAACGCGGCAATGCGGGTCTCGGTAGTTAGTCTCTTAAAGCGTTGCAACGTTACAGGCAAATTTAGACTTAGGCATTTTCTGGTTTGATGAGTTCTAGTAGAACTGCATCGGCCTGCACGTTATCCCCCACCTGATAGCGAATCGCCCCGACGCTGCCATCATAAGGCGCTTGAATACGATGTTCCATTTTCATCGCTTCTAGTATAAGCAGTATATCACCCTTATTAACCGCCTGACCGACCTCTACGCGAACACTAATCACCTGTCCGGTCATCGGTGCGCGTAATGATCCCTCGATCATCGTGTCACGATTGGGCAGCGGCAGCGGCGTAACCCAATCCAGATGATACCCATTTCCGCCGATATGTACCCACCACACATCACCATCCTGCACAACTGCTGCTATTTGACGATGCCCATCAATTATGAGGGCAAGATTATCCTCAAAATCTAACGAAACCGTTATATGGAAAATATGTTCGCCGGACTTTTGTTCTGATGAGGCAAGTTGGGCAATTCTTACGTCATATTCTGAATCTGTTTTTGGGCTTAGATTTATTTCGTAGCGATCTTCGCCCAACCCGAAAATATGTCGAATAGGGCGGTTAGGACTGTTACGCCAATAGCCATTCGGGGTCGCGCTGGATTCATGAATTTTGGCGACTGCCGCTGCGATGAATGCCGCCGGGGGAATAGTCGATTCCTCTTGCAGCAGTCCGGGATGATCGTCAATAAAACTGGTGCTGAGATTGCCGACGATAAAATCAGGATGATTAATCACCCGCCGCAAAAATGCGATGTTGTTTTTGATGCCGAGCAACTGAATGCGATACAGTGCATAATCCAATTTGCGAATCGCTTCCCCTCTCGTTTCGCCAAATGCGATCACTTTAGCGATCATCGGGTCGTAATTTGGGGTAATTTCGTCACCACTACGGATTCCTGAGTCGATGCGGGCATTAGACCACGCTTCAGTTTCGTTGACGTAATGCCCGTCAGTGGGTTCAAACCACTTTAAAATACGGCCTGTAATCGGTAGAAAATCATTTTGTGGATTTTCTGTATAGACGCGGGCTTCAACGGCATGTCCGCGCATAAGCGTATTTGGCGGCGCAGCAAAATCGCCTTGTGCGTTTAGAATTTGCCAACGGACGAGATCAACGCCCGTCACCATCTCGGTCACGGGATGCTCGACCTGTAAACGGGT
>DAOTTO010000366.1:0-3560 GCA_034437895.1 Anaerolineae bacterium
GGGTGACGTTCCAGCCCTGAACGCTGCGGTACACGATTAAACAGGTTGAGGGTCTAAGCCAGTGTCGTGTACACAAAACCACCGCATAACATTGTCGAGGAAGACTTTACCCCGCGCAAGCGGAGCAGGCTTTGAGGGAGAGCCAGCAGGTAACTGCAAATCTCCCTTTCCCTTCGGGGATACTCGTCCGCACCTATTTTCCACGCCATAACATTTCTATTATTCTGTTATCGATTGTTATTCTCATAATTCCCTTTGATTATACACTAATTTATGGTGCGGTTATCACTTTAGACTGCGCTTTGGCTTCACTCCCAACGCCCCAAGCGGTCATACGATCATTACGAAAGGAGAACTTGCGCTTCCTCCCCATGCCTAAAGGCAGGGGTATCCGCGCAAGGAATTTGATGACGACGCAGCAAACATTTAACACAGGCTTAGGTTTAGTCGGCAATCGGTATCAGGTGATTCAGCAGCTCGGCAAGGGCGGCATGGGCGCGGTTTTCTTCGCCAAAGATCGCCTGACTTCCACTAATGTCGCGCTCAAACAGGTGGAAATGCCAGATGCCCCGCATCATGTGGCAACCATGTCCGCGACGATGCAGTTCCGCATGGCGCTGGCGCAGGAATTTAAGGTGTTGGCCTCGCTGCGGCATCCGCACATTATCAGCGTTCTGGATTACGGCTTCGATAAAGTGACCGAAAAACTGCCGTTCTTCACGATGGAGCTGCTGGATGAGCCGGAAACCTTCGCCAAATATGCCACCGGGCGCACCGTCGAAGAAAAAACCGACCTGCTGATTCAAATGCTGCAAGCGCTCCATTATCTGCATCGGCGCGGCATCATCCACCGCGACTTAAAACCAGATAATGTGCAGGTGGTGCATGGACAGGTCAAAGTGCTGGATTTCGGCCTTGCGATTGCCCGTGAAGCGATTGATCCGAATGACGACAACACCGCCGGGACGTTGGCGTATATGGCTCCCGAAGTGCTGACGGGTGTGCCGCCCAGCGAAGCCAGCGATTTGTATGCTGTTGGCGTGATGGCGTTTGAGATTTTCGCCGGACGCTACCCATTTACAAATAAGTCGATGGGGCAAATGCTGCAAGAAATTATGATGGTCACGCCTGATGTGTGGTCGCTGCCGCTGGATGGCGATGTGATCGAGATTATCGAAAAACTGCTGAGAAAAGACCCGGCTGAGCGTTATAAAGACGTGCAGCAGGTCATGGCGGATTTAGCGCGGGCGTTGGGGCGCGAGATCAAAGAATCGACAGTCATCCGCGAGAGCTTTTTACAAGCAGCGCGATTCGTTGGGCGCGAGGAACAGCTTCTACAACTGATCGGCGGCTTGCAGCGCATCGTCAAGACGGATGCCCCCGTCGGCTCGGCCTATTTGATCGGCGGCGAAAGTGGCGTGGGCAAAAGTCGCCTTTTAGATGAACTGCGGACGCAAGCCTTAGTCGAGGGTGTGATGGTGCTGCGTGGGCAGGCGGTGGAAGGCGGCGGCCTGCCATATCAACTGTGGCGCGATGTGCTGCGGCGGATGGTGCTTTCCGTTCCGCTGGATGAGCAGCAGGCCGGCATCCTCAAGGAAATCGTCCCCGATATTGACCAACTGTTAGATCGCCACGTCACACCCGCGCCTGAGCTTTCCGGGGCATCCGGGCGCGAGCGTTTATCGCTGGCGATTATCGAGTTATTTATGGCACAAAAGCAGCCGACGCTGCTCATTTTAGAAGATTTACAGTGGAGCGAGGAAAGCCTCGATCCGTTGAAAGAACTGATCCGTCACGCCGTCGAACTGCCGCTGGTCATCGTCGGCAATTATCGCAACGACGAGCGGCCTGATCTGCCGAAAGAACTCGCCCCAATGCAGGTCATCACCCTGACGCGCTTGGATGACAAGGGCATCGAAGCCTTAAGCACATCGATGCTGGGCGAAGTGGGCAAGCGTCCCGATATTTTGGAACTGCTTAAAAAGGAAACCGAAGGCAATATTTTCTTCCTTGTAGAAGTGGTACGGGCGCTGGCAGAGGAGGCAGGTCAGCTTGCCGATATTGGGCAGGGCGATCTACCGCGTCAGGTCTTCGCCAAAGGGATTCAAGAGATTGTGCGGCGGCGGCTGAATCGTGTGCCGGAGTCGATGCAGGATTTCTTAAAACTCGCCGCTGTCGCCGGACGGCAGCTTGATCTCAAAATCATGCGGCAAGCCGTGAGCGCGAGTCGTGGCACGACGATTTCTGAGAGCGACCTCGAAGAAATGCTGGTGGCATGTGCCGATGCCGCCGTGCTGGATATTCAGGACGGCGCGTGGCGCTTTGCTCACGATAAGCTGCGCGAAAGGCTCATTCAGGATTTAAACGCTGATGATCGGCGTGTGACTCATCGTCAAGTCGCGGAAGCCATCGAAGTCATTTATCCCAACGACGACGCTTTCTCGATTGTGCTGGTCGATCATTGGCACGAAGCAGGCGACATCCGCAAGGAAGCCACTTACGCCGTCAAAGCGACGCGCAAATTAAACGACATCAGCAATTGGACGGAAGGCCGCTTTTTAAGCAATCGCGCTTTAGAACAGCTTCCGCCTGACGATCAATCCATCGAAAAAATTGAACTGCTCGGCCTCGTCGGACTGATGCACATGCACTTTAGCGAATATCCGCAGGCGGCGGAATACTTCCAGCAAAGCCTGACGCTCACGCAGCAGGTGGCTTACAAAGCAGGGGAGGCCGCCGCGCATGGCTATTTGGGGCAAATCAGCGGCTACAAAGGCGATTATGACGATGCCCAACGCCATCTGGAACGGGCGCTCGTCATGCGGAAAGAATTGAATAACCCGTCCGAATTGGCGCTCGGTTACATCAATATCGGCACAATTAACCTGATGCAGCAAAAATTCGATCTTGGTAAAACCTATCTTGAGGACAGTTTGGCGCTCTATCGCCAGATCAACATCGAGCAGGGAACGGCGCGGGCGCTGCATCTCTTAGCCGTCATCGCTACCAGCCAGGGCGATCTTGATACGGCGCGGACTTATTACGAAGAGAGCCTCGCCACCCGCCGCCGTCTGGGGGATCGTCAGAGTGTCGCCAGCACATTGAATAATCTCGGCTGGATCGCGGAGCTAGAGGCCAATTATGATCGCGCTCGCTTCTATTATGAAGAATGCCTGACGACTTTCCGCCAGATCGGCAACCGCCACAGCATCGCCAACACGCTGACTAATCTCGGTTTTGTCTATTTAACGCTCGGTCAGCTCCAGAAAGCCAATGAAACCCTGCGCGAAGCCTTAGCCATTTCTAACGCGCTCGAAGCGAAAGTGCTGGTGTTGGAGATTTTAGTCGGGTTTGCCCGCGCTAATTATCTGCTTGGTGATGCGGGGTATGCCGCGCAGTTGATCGGCACGGTGCAGGTGCAATCGGGCGTGAATCATGATGTTGAACTCCGCATCAATACGCTGCGGCCTGAATTAGAGGACGCGCTCGATGTCGAACCCGTTGCACGATTCGTGGAGGAAGGCAAGCTGCTCGATATGAACGCCGTGATCGAAATGCTG
>DAOTTO010000367.1:0-3888 GCA_034437895.1 Anaerolineae bacterium
TCGTGCGACTGTGGATGTTGATCCCATCGTGGCGCAGATTGTCGCGTCAGTCGATGGCGTGGCGCGTGTGTCAGCATCACGGGCGGTCAGTGTCGCCGCGCCGGATTATCCTGATTTGCCGCCTGTCAATTTGCAGGCCGTCGATTTTGATATTTCATCCAGCCGTAAGTTCGTCTGGTTGAGCGTCCCCGATCATAAGCAGGCGCTGGAAGAAGGCGCGGTTGTCGTGACGGAGCCGTTTTCCTTCCGCCGCGACATCACCCGCGAGAACAACACGATCACGCTGATGACAGATCGCGGGCCGCAGACATTTCCCATCGTCGGCGTGTATTATGATTATTCCACCGATCAAGGCACGGTGTTGATGTATCGCAGCACTTACGATCAATTTTATGATGATCCCTATATTTCGTCCGTCGCGGCCTTTGTGGGGGAAGGTGTCGAGATTAACGCGGTGATAGACACCTTACGCAGTGGTGCGCTGGCGGATTATGATCTGCTGGTGCAGTCCAACCGTGATCTGCGTGCAGGCGTGTTTGTCGTGTTTGATAATGCTTTCGCCATCACAATTGCGCTGCGTCTGTTGGCGACGATTGTGGCCTTTATCGGGATTCTTTCCGCGCTGCTTTCGCTGCAATTGGAAAATACGCGGCAGTATGGGGTGATGCGAGCGACGGGTATGACTCCGCGTCAGCTCTGGAATTTCACACTGATCCAAACCGGCTTGATGGGAACAGTGGCGGGAGTGCTGGCGCTGCCGATTGGGTTGGCGCTGGCGCTGGTACTGCTGTATGTGATTAATGTGCGCTCCTTCGGCTGGACGATGGATTTTTACCCGGTGCCGTTGGAATTTGTGCAGGCGTTTGCGGTGGCGGTGATCGCGGCGCTGCTGGCAGGCGTATATCCGGCCTTCCGGCTGACTCGCCTCGTCACGGCGCGGGCGCTGCGAAGCGAGTAAAATGCCTTGAGTCGATAAGATTTATTCCTAATGCCGAGACGGAGATCTGTCCGTAAAGAAGATGATATACAACCGCATAATTTCTATTAGAATAGAAAGATGCCTAGCATTACCCTTTTTTGGATAAGTCGATATTCACCGTTGTGAGGAGAATATATGCACCAAGTTCAAACGCTTACCGCATTAATCCATAAAGAAGAACAGCTTTACGTGGCGGAATGTCCAGAAATCGGTACCGTCAGTCAGGGTGAGACTATCGAAGAAGCGATTGCAAACCTCAAAGAAGCAACAGAACTATATCTTGAGGAGTTTCCACTGCCGGATGTGCCACGATCCTTTATGACCACTTTTGAGGTCAGCTTTAATGCCTAAACTCCCTATTGTATCTGGTCAAGAAGCCATCCACGCCCTAGAACGTTTAGGTTTTGAGCAGGTACGACAAAAAGGTAGTCATGTCGTTCTGAAAAAGACAACCTCAGAAGGCGAGATAGGCTGTGTAGTTCCCTTGCATAAGGAACTTGCCATCGGCACTTTGCGCGGGGTTTTACGTCAGGCGGGTGTTGATGTTGAAGAGTTTCGGGAAAATTTGTAGAAACATGGGCCAATCGTCTGATTCAACACAGCGAAAACTATAATTGAGGAGAATTTAATTTATGCGCTTGCTATTTTGTAGCGACATTCTCAATCCTCGTGAACCTGACTCGGCTTATCACGCCGAGGTTGAAGCATCAAAGCAGCTAAATATCCCTTTTGATCTCATCAATTATGAAGCGCTCGTTTATGAAAATGATGCAGCGAAAGCAGTGCGTCATATCACGGCAGGCAAGCAAAGTGAGGCCATTTATCGGGGCTGGATGTTAAAGCCCCACCAGTATGAGCGCTTGACTCAAGCCCTCTTGAACCAAAATATTACGCTGATTAACTCGCCAGAGCAGTATGTTCATTGTCATCACTTGCCGGAATCATATCCGATTATTGAGGGATTAACACCACCCTCTGTCTGGATGAAAACTGCTCAAGAAATTGATTTCGATCAAGTTATGGCGCTCTTAAAGGTGTTTGATTCAAAACCCATTATCGTGAAAGATTTCGTCAAATCGCAAAAATATTATTGGGACGAGGCTTGCTTTATTCCTTCTGCATCGGATCGTGTAAGTGTTGAACGTGTCGTCCGGCGATTTATGGAATTGCAGGGCGATGATCTTAATGAGGGATTGGTTTTTCGAGAGTTTATAAACTTTGAACCGTTGATTGCTCACGCCAAAAGTGGTATGCCACTGACGAAAGAATTTCGGGTCTTTTGTGCTGAGGGTAAGCCGATTTACACAACACGTTACTGGTCTGAAGGCGATTATGCAAATTCTTTGCCTGTAGTTGATCAATTTGTTGACATCATCGCCCGTATTGAAAGCCATTTCTTCTCAATGGACATCGCAAAACAACTAGACAGTGGTTGGATGATTGTTGAACTTGGCGATGGGCAAGTCGCGGGTTTACCAGAAACAGCGAATCCTATCGAATTTTATTCCGCTCTAGCCGATACCTTTAGATAACGACTTTGCAGAACGGCAGTGAATTAAAAAAGAAAGAGCAGAACGGCTCAGCGCAATTTACACTATAATCGTCGAAATGATAGCTGATTGGGCAGCATCATGAAACAAAAATCAATTGCTTTGTAGAACGAGGAGGTAAAAAATGAATGAAAAAGCGCTTACACTAACTTTGAATAATGAGGCTTATGAGCGCATACAGCGAATTGCCAATGAAACACATCGTTCCTTAGACTCCATCGTTGCTAATGCTATCAACATCGTTCATATCAGTTTTCCTGATAACGCCGCACTGGACAATTACTTAGCTGGTTTCACTGATTACACAGATGACGAATTGTGGGCAATTTCCCATATCCATATTCCACTGATGCAAGAGATAAGACTTCAAAGCCTTACCGAAAAAGGCAATGAAAGCGGTTTAACTGATGAAGAGCAAATCGAGATAGACAAATTGCTTGATACACTAGATCGTCAAATCTTGATTCGTAGTGAAGCCTTAAGTCTTCTTCAACAACGCGGCCATAATATTAAACGCTACTTGGGCATTAAATCCTAATGCCTTCCATTCTTGCTGCTTTGCGAAACGTAATTTATGACCGGGCCGGAGGGCAATGTGAATATTGCCAAACCCAAAGCGAAGTCGTTAATTACAATTTAGAGATAGATCATATTATTCCCCGATCCGCTGGGGGAACAACAACAGAGCATAATCTGTGTCTTGCTTGTCGTAATTGCAATGGCAGTAAATTCCAAGTTCAAACTGGCGTTGAACCAGAAACGGGTCATGAACTTTCCCTGTTTAATCCACGCACGCAAAAATGGGACGATCATTTTATGTGGAGCGATGACCGGACAATACTGATTGGTTTGACAGCGATAGGTCGAGCAACGATTTCACGTTTAAAAATCAACCGTTCATTGTCAATCAAAACTCGGCAACGATGGGTTTCAGCAGGTTTGCATCCGCCAAAGAAAGAATAAAATCGCCGTACTCTGCGGCGATAATTTCTCCAAAGAGTGAAACTGACTCCATTGCTCGTCTTTGCCAAGAAAAACCGGAACGATTCAGCGCAATTTAGACTATAATAGTCGAAATGATAGATAATTAGGCAGCATCATGAAACAGAAATCAATTGCACTGAGTTTGCGCGAAGATGTTTATGAGAGTGTTCATCAGATGGCGGATGAGACACAGCGCCTCCCCGAAGCCGTCATTGCCAATACGGTTTATGCCGGACTTGGACAAATTCCCGCCGGACAAGAATTAGAAGAATATCTCGCTTCGCTGGAAAAATGCGCCGATGAAGAGTTATGGATGATCGCCCATACGCGGCTGCCGCTGGCTCAGGATATGCGTCTGCGTGAATTGACCGATAA
>DAOTTO010000368.1:0-3030 GCA_034437895.1 Anaerolineae bacterium
GGTCAGATCAAGCGGCAGCGTCACAGCGCAGCTTGTATCACCGCCGCAGTTGACTTGAGTGCGGGTGAAATTCTGGAACAAAACACCAGCGCCAATATTATTGCTCGGCGCGACGTAAAGATTAAAACTGGTGGCGTTGGTCGCACTGCCGGAAAGTGACCAAACGACAGTGGGGCGCAAGGTATTGGTATTTTGCGCGGCGTTTAAGGTAACCAATCCGGGCGGCGCAGCATTGAGCGTAAACGTAAACGGCCCCGCCACTTGTCCTTGAGCGCCGTTATTCCATGTATTGAGATAGGCGGTATATGTTCCGGCGTTAAGGCGATTGCTCTCGCGCAGGTTGGTAGGTGTGACGGTGCAGGTTTGTCCGCTGCATACATTGGACGCATAAACCTCATTAATGACCTGCTGCCCAACGCTGTTCTGCACATACAGATAATAATAATCCGCATCCACATTCGTCCAAGTAAACGCTGGATTGCCTGCGTTGTTGGTGATCGTCCCGCTAGGGGCTTGCAATTGCAAAATATCGCCGGGGTCACAGTTGCCGCTTGACCACTCCATCGCGCCTTCCAGATGATTGCGGAATAACGAGTCGCTGTAGGTTTCAGCATGATGACCGAGCGCTGTATAGTAAGAGCGTCCGCCATCGTATTCCCGATACCACGCAATCGGATGATTACTCCCCATCTGTCCGCCGATATACGTGCTTTCATCGACTTTCAGAACAACATTGACCCCATTCACTGTCTCAGGGTTATATTCAAAGTTATACCATTCTTCGAGCCGTTCCCAAGGATTCGGCAGGCCGTTAGCGGAAGGATGGGAAGGTTCTTCAACCGACATTGAGGCGGTTTGGAATTGATTCGTACCGGAGGGATGATTTAAAAACTCCGTCCCAACCAGCCCTTCATACCAAGGCCACGTCGTTTCGCCGTTGGATGCGCCGTGAATGCCGACAAAACCGCCCCCGCCGCGAATATAATTCTCAAAGGCGGTTTGCTGCGAATTGTTCAAAAAATCGCCAGTTGTACTCAGGAAAACGACGACATCAAACCCCGCCAAATAACCGGCCTGCGTAAACAACATGGCATTTTCGGTGGCGCTGGTCGTCCAGCCGCGTGAACTGGCAATCGCCTGAATCGCGCTGATTCCATTGGGAATCGAGGTGTGACGGAATCCGGCAGTTTTAGAGAAAATGAGGATGTTCGCCGGGCAGTTGATCGCCGCTGTCGTGATCGGCTCGCTGCTGTCGGATTGTGCCGCTGTCTCTTGAGTCAACAGCAGTCCGCTGATAATGACGTTGATAAGGATGATGGCTGCGAAGATCACAATGCCTCGGCTGTGACCTGTGTGTGTCGGGTTTTTGTGTGGTTGCACCATAAGATTTTTCAGTTTTACCTCAACCTTGTTTCGTTTATCTTGCTTATCTTAAATAAAAAAGCGCCATGCGGACACCCCTCACAGCGCTTTTTTACCTTTTTCGTTTTGAGAGCTTGGCTATTAACGCGGGTCTGCTACCTGCGACCAGGGGATATAGGTCGTAGATGGTGGTGCATTAATCTGCACGTAAGCCAGCAGCGGATACTGCTGCGCGGGTGCGGTATAAATCACGTTTTGTGTAAAGTCACCGGAGCGTGTATCTACAGCGATAATGCGTGTGCCTTCTTCAGTGCTGGGGGAAGCTTCGCTGTAAAGGAAGCCATCCGGCGTATTGACAATGATATAAGCCGTTGGCGGCAAGTCGGGCTGCGCGATGACTGTGCCGTCGCGCTCAAGCAACGTCCATACAATGCCTAGTTCATCCGAGTAAACGCTGACCATCACGCGCTCACCATTCTGCACAAAATACGCGCCGTTGAGGATTTCGTCAGCGCTGGTATAAAAGGGATAAGTGCTGTTTGATGCCGGATCGTAGACCTGTATCGCGTTAAAGACCGGAATCGGCCCCACGGGTTGAACTGAAGTCACGGGCAGGCGTTCATCTAGTACCGCTGAGAGGACTTCGCCCGTCGCGAGGAGATAATCACTGTTGGAAATTGTGAAAATCGTGTCCGTCGTGATTTCGTCAGTCGCAATATCCCAAGTGAAGGCTGGATACTGCGGTGCGCCGCCCGTCGCATAATAGACTGTCATAAAAGTTACTAGACCTTCGCTAAAGCGCCGGATGACAGGGATAATTAGAAAGTTTTCGCCCATGACTGTGGCTGTATTCGGGTTATCGCTGGAAAGCATGGCTTCAACAGCGCTTGTATTGGTGTTCAGGACGATAATTTTCCACGCAGGCGGCACATCAGCATTGGTGCGATCAAAGAAGATCGTTCCAAAGGAGACGCGGTTAGTCGCCTCATCGAACATAAAAGGCGTAGGGTAGAGATCAAGGCTGGTCGCTTCTTCTTCCGGCGCGAGTTGGTAGGAAGCGACGATACTTTCTAGGGCGACATCATAGACGAATAAGCTGCGGTTCGGCACGCTGGCGGAACTATCGCTGCCGAGATAAGCGATCCATTTGCCGGAAGGCGAAACAGCGATATTCGCGCCGTAAGCGTTAAATGCCTGTGCCAACGGCAGCACAAATTCCCTGCTGACGAGTCCGTCCGCGCCAACCGCCGTTACCGTCCCAGTCGCGCCATCATATAACCATGCCGTCCACGCCGGGATGCTGGCCTCTTGCGCGGCGGAAGTCAGCGTAAACACGCCGAATACAAACAACATCATGAGGATGGATAATCGCTGTTTGACCATAAAATGCTCCTGAAGTGAGTTTACGAAAGAAAACGGAAAACGATTAACCATAAAGGACACAGAGATCACAGAGATTTAAGTTCAAATTCTTGGTGACTTGGTGGTTCAAAAAATTCCAATTATTTATCGAGGATTACAAATCCCGCCACGATACCATACTTATCAACATAGGACTTTCGCTCACGCATTTACCCCACCCCTAAATCCCCTCCCCATTGCATGGAGAGGGGACTTCAAGATGCGTTTTTCTCCCCCTCTCCAATACTTGGAGAGGGGGCCGGGGGG
>DAOTTO010000369.1:0-18110 GCA_034437895.1 Anaerolineae bacterium
CGCTCACCGCAGAGTTCGGAACTGGTGAGGTATCCCGAAGTGCCTATATTTTCAGTCCTAACGTAGCGCGACCTTAGCCGCACTGAGTCGGGTAAGCATTAGGGCTTTTAAAAGCCCCCGCTTTTAGGCGTGGGGATGCTTACGTGTTCTCTATCGTTTTATAAAGGGGTATATTGCTGAGTTTTAGGTGCATTGAGATTTAATCCAAAATTATTCACAAGTCGTATATTGATTAGGTCAAGGTTGTACACAGCCGCTCAGAAATGGATGAAAGTCTATGATAAAAGCGGAAACAACGGCTGGCAACCGACAACCTGACGATTACCCTACGCTTATATTGACAAGCTAAGGAGTTATTGTACGCTGAGAATAATCAAAGATAAGTTCAGGAGTTAGCGATATGCAATTCAAAGTTCGTTCATTATGTGTCTTTATCCTCGTTGCAGTCTCCGCAATTTTCTTGGGAGCCTTCACAATTGCAGCCCAAAATACCAGTATCAGCTATGGGCAAACAATTTCAGGGACAATCAACAGCGATTCCCCCTTTATCTATAGCTTTCGCGGCACACGGGGTGATGTGATTTCCATCACCATGATAGCCACCAGTGGTGGTCTTGATCCTTTCCTCGCAATCTATGGTCGGGCTAGTTTAACACCTCTGGCAGAAAATGATGATTCCGGCGGTAGCACCAATGCAGCCATCATCAACTATACCCTGCCGGCGACACGGACGTACATTATCGAAGCTGGCAGAAAACCAGGAACAACCGCCACTGGCAATTTTGATTTACAGTTGACGCTTATCAGTACCCGTGCAACGGTAACACCTACAGCAACACCCGCTGTTGCCGCTGGAAGTGGTCAGTTTTGCCGCGATACCTATTCGGTGCCAAATTATGCGCGTTCCGCAGTCTCCAGCCTGCGTGTCCGCAGCGGTCCTGCCACGACATTTGGACGCATTGGGGCGATTACGCCTGCACAAAGCTATCAGGTATTGGGCTTTACCAACGGATGGTACTGCATTAACTTCAACGGACAAGAAGGGTTTGTCTCTGAACGTTTCGTCTTTATTGCGACCCAGCCCTAAGTACAACGCAAAATTTTAGAGAATTAGCGAAGGGATGTCACACCGGCATCCCTTATTTGTTTTAAGTCTCACAAACCATTCATCTCATCATTATGAGGCATTATGCCGCATTTATCATTATTACCTCATGATCGAAAATAGAAACGGAAATAACTATGGAACAACCCATCAATGCCCACGTATATACCAAGCGTTCCGTGATGCAAACTACCCTTGAAAGCATGATTGCATTTCATCAAGACGCCTCAGCCCTTGCTAAACTCTCTCCACCGCCGATTTTTATGCAGCTTCATCATGACGGACGGACTTCCTTAACTGAGGGCGAGATCGATTTCACCCTGTGGTTTGGTCCCTTACCAATTCGTTGGCTGGCGCAGCATCAACCCGGCCCAACTTCCACTTCTTTTGCCGATCTCATGCTGCGTGGCCCAATGGCCTACTGGCGGCATGAGCATATTTTTGAAAATGTCCCCGGTGGCGTAGCCCTCATTGATCGCGTCACATTCGCCCACAAATCCGGCTTACAAGGTCTGCTCACACGCTTGATGTTTGATGGACTTCCTCTCAGGTTTCTGTTCTTCTACCGTCACCTTCGTACCCGTAGGGTCGTAACCCAAAAATAAGCTGACTTCAAATTTAACATCTTGCTCATCTATCCAAGTTAGAATATTCACACTATTCAATTTATTCTAATTATCCGAAACTTAGTCCATGACATCACCTAGCGCCCCAAAAATTATCATCATCGGCTCCGGCATTGGTGGACTGACAACAGCCGCACTATTAGCTCAAGCAGGTTATGCGGTCACTGTATTAGAAGCCCAAACCTACCCCGGCGGCTGCGCCAGCACTTATACCCATAAAGGGTTTAGATTCGAATCTGGTGCAACCGTTGTGGGGGGATTTCAGCCAGGTGGGCCCCACGCCGTCGCTGGCGAGAAACTCAATCTTGATTGGCCTGTCCATCCTCATGATCCGGCATGGGTGACACATTTGCCAGATCGGGATGTAGCCTTAACTCAGGACAATGCGGATGTAATTGCTAAGTTTCCTGGCACAGAACGTTTTTGGCAGCAGCAAAGCCGCATTGCAGATATTGCATGGAAGCTCTCGGCGCAAGGGTTGCCTTGGCCTCCGCGCAGCCTGCGCGAACTCTTTCAATTGATTAAAGTTGGATTGCTCAATTTCCCGCGTGATTTACAAGTACTTCCGTTTGCTTTTGCCAGCGTCTATGATTGGCTCAAATGGCATGGCCTTCATACCAATAAAACCTTTGTCCGTTTCTTAGATGCCCAACTGCTAATTTCAGCACAGACGACCACACCCAACGTGAATGCCCTCTATGGCGCGACGGCGCTCGATTTAGCGCGTCAAGGTGTTTATCATGTTGAAGGCGGTATTGGTGGAGTCGCGCAAACCCTGATTAATCGGCTTGAGGCGCTTGGCGGGAGCATTTTGTATCGTCACAGCGTGGAAAAAATCGAAGTGATTGATGGACGTGTTACAGGTGTTCATGTGAGTCAGGGACGACGGACAAAAACACAGATATTTTTTCCAGCCGATTTTATAGTAGCGAATCTCACGCCTTGGAATTTAGACTCGCTTTTAGATCAAGCCAGCCCTTCTTCGTTACGGCGTGAGGTCAAACGGCGTGGTGATGGCTGGGGCGCTTTTGTCTTACATTTAGGGATTAAGGCCGATGCTCTACCAAAGAATTTACCCGATCATCATCAAATCATCATGGATATGGAAAGCCCACTCGGAGAAACACGCAGCATCTTTATCTCATTTTCTCCGGTTTGGGATACAAGCCGTGCGCCACAAGGACAACGTGCCGTGACTGTGACCACGCATACCCATGTGCGCCAATGGTGGGATTTGCTGGAACGTGACGAGGAGGCATATCATGCAAAAAAGCGAGATTACACCGAAAAGATAATCGCAAATATAGATCGAACTTTTCCCGGCTTTAAAAACGGCCTGACTTTGATTCTTCCCGGTACACCTGTCACGTACAATTTTTATACCGAGCGTCATTTAGGCATGGTAGGCGGATTCCCCCAAACCTCGTTATTGAAAATGCGTGGGCCGCGTACCGGAATCTCAAATTTACGCTTAGTCGGCGATTCAATCTTTCCGGGTCAATCCACTGCCGGGGTCACGCTGGGTGCAATGCGTGTTGCTGAGGATGTAAAACGGGCTTTGTACGGGCAAAAAAGCCGCGTATCGACTGTGGATGATATTTCTCTTCCTTCGATGAGGGAAGAGCCTGCGTCATGATTTCCTCTCCTCGTCCTGTCATTCACTGGTTTCGCCGCGATCTACGCTTAAGTGATAATCTTGCGCTTCATGCTGCTATTTACACTGATGCGCCTGTGATTCCATTGTTTATCTTTGACCCCGCAATTCTCAAAAGTGATCGCAGCGGGGCTGCACGTATGGCCTTTTTGCTCAAGGGTCTCGCTGCACTAGATTCTCATCTGCGTCATTATGGCTCTCGACTGCTCATAAGGCGCGGGAAACCGTTTGATGTGCTGCGTGATCTCATTTTGGAGACGGGTACGTCGGCTATTTACTTTAATCGGGATTATTCACCGTTTGCGGTAAAACGCGATGAGGCGATTATTCAAGCCTATTCAATCCCCATTCACATCTATGATGATGCGCTGTTGCTCCCGCCCGGCAAGGTAATGACCGCTGAAGATAAGCCCTATACTGTTTATACCCCTTTTAAAAATAACTGGCGCAAACATAATAAGCCGGAAATCTCTAAAATTAGTATCCGAAGCGATCATTTTCATACTTTGGAGGATATTGCCGCTCACGATTTGCCTATACTTGGCGAGTTAGGATTTTCTGATACCTTTGATTTACCCGATGCCAGCGAAAATGTAGCGCAACATAATCTCGCCAGCTTTATGGAGCGCGATATTTATGCTTATAGTGAAGGAAGAAACCGTTTAACCGCGCAGCCTTTCGCCGAGAAACGCCCAGCAGGTTCATCCTATTTATCGCCTTATTTCCGTTTTGGAATACTTTCACCTCGTCAAGCCTATTGGTCAGCGCGTGATGCTTTTGCCCAAGCTGGATCGGAGCAGGCAAGCGAGTCTGTATCTACTTGGGTAGATGAACTCATCTGGCGGGAATTTTATATGCACATTATGGTTCACTTCCCACACGTAGATAAAGGTAATTTCCGTCCTCAATATGATGGTTTACAATGGCGTTATGCGCCGGATGAACTGCAAGCATGGCAGGAGGGTCAAACAGGCTATCCTGTCGTGGATGCTGCCATGCGCCAGTTGTGTCAAGTCGGATGGATGCCGAATCGTGCGCGGATGATTGTCGCCAGTTTTTTGACGAAAGACCTGTTTATTCACTGGCAAGAAGGTGAACGCCATTTTATGCATTGGCTGATTGATGGTGATCCCGCAGCTAATAATGGTGGTTGGCAGTGGGCGGCTGGCACCGGTACGGATGCACAGCCTTATTTCCGTATCTTTAATCCGGTCTCGCAATCGCAAAAATTTGACCCTCAAGGCGATTATATTCGCTATTGGCTGCCTGAACTGCGCGATGTCCCCGTTAAGTTTATTCATGTACCCTGGCAAATGCCCTCGCCACCAAAAAATTATCCACCGCCGATGGTCGATCATAGTATGGCGCGAGAACGAACTTTAGCCGCATTTAAAGTTTTAAAAATCGAGGAAAACAATTTATGAAAAAACAATTTATTATCTTAATTGCCTTTTGCTTGATGCTTCTTGTAATACCGGCTCAAGCGCAGGAAGAAGTCACGCCACAAGATTTAGCCGATCCCGATGGTCACTTCATTGAGATTGATAACGCTCAAATTTATTATGTCGAGCGCGGATCATCCGATGACCCGGCAATTATGCTGCTGCACGGCTTTGGCGGCTCAACCTTTACATGGCGCGACAATATGGATCCTTTGGTGGATGCCGGGTATCGTGTTATCGCCTTTGATCGCCCCCCTTATGGGTTGTCGGATAAAAACCCTGACCTAGACTTTACGCCGCAGGGATACGCCCTTTTAACTTCTGCTTTGATGGATGCACTGAATATTGAAACCGCTGTACTCGTCGGTCACAGCGCGGGGGGGGCAGTAATCGCACAATTTGCGATTGATTATCCTGAAAGAGTAGATGGTTTGGTGTTTGTGGCGGGGGCGCTTGGTGGACGTGCCGATGCCGCAACTTCAACAGAGGATACTCCCGAACCCGATGGGCAAAGCAACAACAGCGCATTAAGTGGCTTATTTTCCGCGGCGGCTGGGCTTGATCCTCATTCACCTTTAGCGCAGGCGGCTGTGCGTACTTTTGTTACGCCGGAGCGTTTCGTCGAAATTCTCACTAGTGCTTATTATGATCCCGCCATTGTGACCGATGAAGTTGCTCTAGGCTATCAGCGTATTTTGCAAGTATCCGGTTGGGAGGTAGGATTTTTAGCCATCCTCAGCGCCCCCGATGAACCAATTGATCTGGATTTGCTTGCAGCCACAATCGATGAGAATGCCATTCTTGTGTTGTTAATCTGGGGGCAGGATGATAGTTGGGTGCCGATGACAGCGGGACAACTTCTGCGCGATCTACTCCCAAATTCACAGTGGATAACTTATCCCCAGATAGGCCATTTACCGATGGAAGAAAATATTGAGCAGTTCAATCGTGATCTTCTAGCATTCTTAGCCTCTTTTTGATTGATGTTCATTAGGTTCTCAGCACAGACTTAGATCCTGTTTAAAGGGATAAATTAAGCTGTGATGAGTTGAACAAGGAGAAATAATCATCAGTCGAGATAGAGTGCGCCAAATTGCGAATGTTTTCGCCGTAGTCGGCACAATTGCATTTAATGGCTGGCTGGTTGTCTTTCATTATGAACAATTTGTCTTGAGCGTGCTTCCTATTGTATTTCTACTTGGTACGCTTATCCTCCTTTACTTGCGTATGGGTATTGCTAAAACGCGTGTTTCGCCCCGTGATGAGCTGCTCATCCATATCCTTTTTAGTGTTTACCTTGGCTGGATAACGGCGGCTGTTATGATGAATACAACCTATATCCTGCATCACGAAGGGTTTAGAGATAATGCAGAAGCATGGACAGTAATTTTATTCGTCGTTTCGGCTGGATTAGGCGTTACAGCGCTGCTTAGCCGCCATGACATGGCTTATGCACTCGTCATCATATGGGCATTGGGCTTTATTGGTATTCGTTATCAGGAGACTGATCTGATTGCGTCTAGTGCGTTTGTTGTAGCTGGGATCACCTTCGCAGCGATTATCCTGAGCTTCTTTATCCATCCAGTGAGCAACCAATTAATTCAGAAGCAGAGTATATAAAACATGGCCCGTCAGTTAAAAATAGGTGATATTGCGCCTAACTTCGCGTTGTTGAATGCAGCAAATGAGACTGTCCATTTACAGGACTTGTGGGCAATCCGCCCTACACTGCTAAGTTTTATTCGGCATTTTGGCTGTCTTTTTTGTCGGGAATGGCTCTCTCAGTTAGAACAGCACAAAGACGTTTTAAGCGATGCAGGGATTCAAGTGCTGGTTGTGGCGATGGGACAACCTAAGCACATTACCCGTTATTGTGGCAGACTTGCGCCGAGTATTGATTGTGTTGTTCATGAAACGACACAACCGTATGATGCCTATGGCTTGATACAAGGGTCATGGAAGGAGTTTGTTAGCTTCGATGTCTTGAAAGCTGGTGTACATGCTTACTTCAAAGGTCATACGACAGGCCAAATGATCGGAGATCCGCGCATGATGCCAGGCTCATTTATCGTCGATCAACAGGGCAAAATTGCTTATTCATACTACAGCGAACACGTAGCCGATCATCCTGATATAGCGACACTTGTTCGCGTTGTGCAAGGGAAGCATTAGAGCATTAAACTGTTGTTTGTGAGTACTGTTAAATTAAGCTGTACAACCTTCTAATAGCCTTCTAATTCATTCTTCATCTCGTCTTATGTGATGTAAGATCATAATTTCGACGAATTATTGTGGCTCTATGTTACATTTCGTTACCCGCTAAAGCGAGCATTAAATGAGTCTTAAAGCGCCACATACTTGGGAATATCGCCTGCTATCTTGGGCTGAAGAAGCCTTAAAAACCCAAAGTCCTGCCAGCAACATTCATGCAGATAGCAAAATTCTCTCCGCTGCTTATCAGCAGTGCGACATCATCACCCGCACCCATAGCCGCACGTTTTATCTGGCATCAGGTTTGCTGCCTGAACATAAACGAGGGGCAGCACGGGCGCTTTATGCTTTTTGCCGTGTTACTGATGATATTGTCGATGGTAAAGAGGCTAGTGAAAGTCGTCTACTGATGTTAAATGATTGGCGGCGGCGCGTGATGTCTAACCATCCCCCTGCCAACGATCCAGTTGCTTTAGCATGGGCGGATACGAGTGCGCGGTTTAATATTCCGCGTGGGTATGCGGAACAACTCATTGAAGGGGTTGCCCGTGATCTTACCCAAACGCGCTATCAGACCTTTGCCGATTTAGCTGAATATGCCTATGGTGTTGCCTCGACGGTAGGTTTGATGGCGATGCACATTGTCGGTTTTGCTGGAGAACAAGCACTTCCCTACGCCGTTAAATTGGGTGTTGCGCTTCAGGCGACCAACATCTTGCGAGATGTGGCCGACGATTGGCATTCTGCTAGGTTATATTTACCGCAAGAGGAATTAGCAGCATTCGGTGTAGACGAAGAAGCGATTTGTCTGGGCAAGGTTGACCAGCGATGGCGTGATTTTATGCGCTTCCAAGTTGATCGTAACCGCCGTCTTTATGATGAATCGTGGCCTGGTATCCCTTTACTCGATCCTGATGGACGTTTTGCCATTGCGGCGGCGGCTGATCTATATCGGGCAATTCTTACCGATATTGAAGCGCATGATTATGATGTCTTTACCCGTCGCGCTCACATCAGTACGCAAGGTAAAATTCGTCGTCTACCGGGTATTTGGTGGCGCAGCCGGAGCGTTCCTATTAAAGAAGCTTATCAAGTTTAATGCTGGCTTTTACCCATATTTAAGAAAAGGGGCGGAGCGAATGAAAATTGGTATCGTAGGAAGTGGTATGGTCGGCGCAACGGCTGCTTATGCCCTTGTGATGAGTGGTGTCGGACGCAAGATTGTGTTGGTTGATGCTAATCATCTCCGTGCAGAAGCCGAGGCAGATGATATCTATCATGCTGTACCGTTTGCTCATCCGTTGGAAATTCATGCCGGAGATTATGCTGATTTAGCAGGCAGTCGCGTTGTTATTATCGCCGCCGGGGTTAACCAGAAGGCCGACGGTGAAACCCGTCTTCAACTTCTGGAACGTAACGCCAAAATTTTTGCCGAGATTGTGCCGCAAATACTCTTGTCTGCGCCTGATGCGATCCTTGTTGTGGCAACAAATCCCGTTGATGTCATGACACATCTTACAGCACGCTTTGCTGCGGAACATGGAGTTTCCTCAAGCCGAATTATAGGCTCTGGTACCATGTTGGATACAGCTCGTTTTCGTACCCTTTTAGGTCGTCATGTGGGCGTTGACCCACAGCATGTTCATGGCTATGTGATCGGTGAACATGGTGATTCTGAGGTTTTAACTTGGTCGCTAGCGACGGTCGCCGGTATTCCGCTCAAGGAATTCTGCCACCAACGAGGAATTACGCTCGATGAAACAGTGCGGCAACAAATCGATCAAGGTGTTCGTAATGCAGCTTATCACATCATTAAAGGGAAACAGGCTACCTATTATGGCATAGGTAGCGCACTAGCTCGTATTGTTGATGTTCTATTGCATGATCAACGTGCAATCCTCACGATTTGTACTCCCGTTAAAGAGATCGTCGGTGTTAAGGATGTGACGATTGCCCTTCCGCATTTGGTTAGTGGAGACGGTGTTGTGGAGATGTTTCCGCTTCCCTTAAGTGAAGATGAAAATACAAAATTGTATCGTAGCGCCAGTATAATTCGCCAAATTATTGACGATTTGGATACGAAAGCAGAATAGAAGGTAGGCTGAGTAAGATGAAGTATTTTGGTTTTTTGGCGCGTTTTGTCGTTATTCCATTGTTGGTTTTGCGCTTTTTGGCATGGCGGGATCGGCAGCATAATAACGCTTTACCGCAGGCTTTAAGCAGTTGGCCTGAAAGTACTGTTTTGTTAGGTCATGTCGCGGTGGCGGTGGTTTATACGACTCCTTGGGATAATTATCTTGTCGCTAACGGAATATGGTCTTATGATCCCAAGTTAGTGACAGGGATTCGGCTCGGTTATGTCCCGATTGAGGAATATACCTTTTTTGTCCTGCAATCTCTCTTAACTGGCTCATGGATGCTCCATCTAGCGCGGCGGATTCCTGCTGATTCACATCCAATCGATAGTAAAAAATCATTTCCTATCCGCATGATTGCATCAGGTTCACTTGGGATACTATGGTTGGCCTCAATGCAACGATTGCTTGTGAGTGAGCGAAAAGATGATTACTTGGGACTGATTTTAGGTTGGGCGCTGCCGCCGATTATGTTCCAAACAGCTTTTGGGGGCGATATTTTGTGGCGGAATCGAGCATTGATCGCGGCGAGTATTTTGCCAACAACTGCCTACTTAGGCTTGTCGGATTCGCTTGCGATTGGTTCCGGTACGTGGGCCATTAATCCAGAAAATACGGTTAAGGTTGATGTTATCAAGAATCTACCGCTGGAAGAATTGTTGTTTTTCTTTTTGACGAATGTCCTTCTCGTATTTGGTGTGACCTTAGTTCAATCACCAGAAAGCGAAAAGCGCTTACCGAAAATTCTTCAGCCTGCCTACGCCCGCTTTAAACAAAGACTTCTCACTAAAGGATGATTCCTTGAAAATGACTATTTGGCAATTCAATCGGCAAGTTTCTTCTCGCTTACTTCAGATTAATATTGTCAATATGATGCTTGGACAGCGACTGCTTCGGTACGAGGGGTTTTGGAAAGGTGTTGGTACGCAAGCAGTTGCTTGGTCATCAATTAATATAGCGATTGCATTTTTTGGTAATCTTTTTACCCGCCGCCGCTTAGATAAGCTGGAAAATCCTTTTGAAGTGTCTGTTGTAACGAAAGAAGCAGTTAATCTTCGTCGTGTTTTGTGGATTAATACGGGTCTGGATGTGCTATATATGGTTGGCGGGCTAATTCTAGCGCGAACACGCGGTAAGCAAAGTGCGTTTGCGCGGGGTAATGGGATGGGCATTGTCTTACAAGGCTTGCTTTTATTTGTCTTTGATTTGGTTCATGCTCTACGTGTACCGATGACAGAGTAGCTGTTGATTTTAATGTTTGTTAGAAAGTGCTGCTAATGCGACGTTATGTTTATGAGGCGCTACATCCAGAGATTTATCATGGATATGGCAAGAAAGCGCCTTTTTTTGAGGGTTGGTATTTTAAGGTCATTAGTGCTGACGAGCAGTCTCGTTATGCGATTATTCCCGGTATTTTTATCACTGATTCTGTATCTGAAGGTGATACGGCGCAAAGCCATGCTTTTATACAAGTCCTAGATGGAATGACAGGTCATGCGACTTATCATCAGTTTCCACTAACTTTCTTTTATGCTGATGCTGAGATTTTTGATGTTCGCTTGGGGAATTCGCGCTTTGGTGCAGATTTCTTGTCACTTCATATTGAAGATGAGCAGATGAGTCTTCATGGGGAATTGAAGTTTGAGGATATTGCTCGATGGCCTGTAAAGTTAACTTCCTTGGGTGTGATGGGGCCTTATGGGTGGCTGCCATTTATGGAGTGTTATCATGGGGTTGTGAGCTTAAATCATCAAATTTCTGGTTCTTTGGTTGTGAACGGTCAAACGTTGATTTTTGATGGTGGGCGCGGTTATATTGAGAAGGATTGGGGTCAAGCATTTCCATCTGCTTACGTCTGGCAGCAGACGAATCATTTTGATACGCCGGGGACTTGTTTAAGTGCTTCGATTGCTATGGTGCCTTCTGTTGGTCGTACTTTTCGAGGTTTTACAGTGGGATTTTATCATCATCGGCATCTTTATCGTTTTGCGACTTATACGGGTGCTTTTATAGAAAAACTTGAGATTAGCGATGATCGTGTAGTTTGGTCTATTCGTGATAGTCGTTATTGTCTGGAGATGACTTCTGAACGTGCGGTGGGTGGTCTTTTGCTTGCTCCTGTTCGTACCGAGATGCACAAACGTGTTGATGAGACTTTAAAAGCCTCTGTCTATGTTCGTTTGTTTAGATTAGATGGGAGTTTGGTTTTTGAGGGCTTAGGCCGGAATGCTGGTTTGGAGGTTCATGGTAATTTGGGGACTTTGTTAGGTTCTTCATGATGAGTTTAGATTTCTGTATTTTGCGACGTGCGTTTTTTGCTTATCTCTCCCCTTCCGATAAGGTCTGTTTTATTTTGATTTTAAGTTGGTTGCTTCTTATGATTGCTGTGCCGATTTTTTATTGGTTTTTTGGTGATGTGATATTTCGTTTTCTTGTTCCTTTGGCGTTGTTTCTCCAGTTTTTTGCGACGGTGTCGGCGGTTCTTTTGAGATGGCATCTTTATTCTGTCTTAATTGTTTTTTGTTGGGTTGCTGGGGTTGCATGGCTGTTTGAGTTTTTTGGATCTCATTTTGGTTTCCCATTTGGTGGTTATGACTACACGAAATATTTACAGCCTAAAATCTTCGGGGTTCCGCTTTTAATACCCTTGGCTTGGTTTATGATGCTTGCGCCATCGTGGGTGATTGCCAATTTAGTCGTTCCTAAAAATAAAGTGTATACGCTCGCTGCTTACGTTTTTATCAGCGCCTTAGCAGTCACTGCTTGGGACTTATTTCTTGACCCGCAAATGGTTGCATGGGGCTTCTGGATATGGGAAAAACCCGCCCCGCAAAGCCTTGTTTATTTTGGCATCCCTTGGTCAAATTTCGCCGGATGGATGCTGACTGCTATCATCGCAACGACTTTAGCGCGGCCTTGGCGCTATGAGCTTCAGCCTATGCCGCTGCTCACTATTTATGGAATCGCGTGGATTTTGGAAAGCATTGGCTTAGCCATTTTCTGGGGGCAGCCCGGTCCAGCATTGGTTGGATTTGTGACGATGGGCAGCTTATTGTGGTGGGCGGTCAGCCGTTACCTAAAAACGAAGGCACTTGTGGAGCATTGCTCATGATAAACACACTGTTATTTGTCGCGCTAGCGTTCGCTTGTGGTGCTTTGCCTTTTTCCGTGTGGATTGGTCGATATGGCCTTCGTAAAGACATCCGAAAATATGGGGATGGCAATCCCGGCATGTTTAATGTGCTGAATGCTGGAGGTCTTACTTGGGGCGGATTAGCACTTATTTTAGATATTAGCAAAGGGGCTTTCCCTGTCGGATTAGCCACGTATATTTTCAAATTTGAGGGATTGTCCTTAGCCTTAATTGCGATTGCGCCTGTGTTAGGTCATGCTTTTTCGCCTTTTCTGAATTTTAAAGGGGGGAAAGCCATCGCCACAACGGGCGGCATCTGGATTGGGTTAACCTTATGGTCTGTACCCTTAGTCGGTATAACAGCGTTGATAATTTGGTCTTTTATCCTCACAAGCAGCGGTTGGGCGGTGATGTTTACACTCACGACGATGTTGATTTACCTCTTGTTATCCTCTGCCAGCAATCTCCTGCTCATTATTTGGCTGTTGAATATGCTCGTATTAGTCTGTAAACATCGCAGTGAACTCACCCATCTGCCAACTTTTCGTATGCAGTCCCCATTACGTTCCCTGTGGGGTGTGAAAGAATAAATCTGTGATTCTATCGTTGATGGTTTTATTTACCACCAGTGCATTGGTTGTCATCGCGGGGATCACCCTATCCAATGTATTCTCTTTTCCACATCTTAAATCTGTAAATCAGAACACTGCCGAGCATCTACCTTTGGTTTCTGTGATGATCCCGGCCCGTAACGAAGCACAGGTCATTTCACAAACCATTGAACATCTTCTTGCCCAAGACTATCGAAATTTCGAGCTGATTTTGTTAGATGACAATTCTAGCGACGGCACAGGCGAGATTGCGCGTCAAACCGCACAAAACGATAACCGCTTTACTGTCATGCAAGGCAAATCACTTCCTCCTCGCTGGATGGGAAAAAATTGGGCCTGTCATCAGTTAGCAGGCGTGGCTTGCGGTGATATTTTCCTTTTTACGGATGCCGATGTGCGCTGGGAAACAGGCGCATTAACAGCCTTGGTGGCGGATATCCAACGCACAGATGCCGATCTTTATACGATTTGGCCTACACAAATCACCCAAACTTGGGCAGAGCGCTTGGTTGTGCCTTTGATGGCAGTCGTCGTTATCGGCTATTTGCCCGTCATCGGCACACATCACACACCCTTGAGCGTTTTTGCGGCGGCGAATGGTCAATGTATGGCGTGGCGGCGCGATGCGTATGATATTGTAGGCGGTCATGCTGCCGTCTACGACAATGTTTTGGAAGATGTCACGCTTGCGCGAATAGTTAAGCAGCGTGGCCTAAAACTGCGTATGGCAGACGGTAACCGCTTAATTGGATGTCGTATGTATCATAATTGGCCTTCTGTACGTAATGGCTATGCGAAAAACATCCTCGCCGGATACGGTGGGCATATTTCACTTTTGCTGTTGGCGACACTTTTTCATTGGGTCATTTTTCTTTTCCCTTGGATATGGCTAGTTTTTAGGGATTTAATACCAAATTCAGGCGGCTGGCCTTGGCTACCAATCCTCCTCATTCTATTTGGTCTCTTGATACGCGCCGTGAGCGCATCATTCACGCATCAACGTGTTTTAGATGCCTTGTTTATGCCCATTTCTGTCTTACTCATGACGGTGATCGCATTTCAGTCTATGTATTGGCATTTGCGTTTTGGAGGGCCACAGTGGAAAGGCCGAACTATCTCAAAGAAGCCAACACAAGTGATTGAATCATGAATAATTCCCCTCCCATAATCATTATTGGCGCAGGAATCGGTGGCTTGAGCGCTGCAATTCGCCTTGCCGCCGCTGGCAAACGAGTGATAATTCTCGAAAAAAATGCGCGTGTCGGCGGAAAGATGAGTGAATATGAGGCCAATGGATTTCGATGGGATACCGGACCCTCGGTCATCACCATGCGCCACGTTTTTGAAGCGTTGTTTGCCAGTGCCGGGCGGAAATTAGATGATTACATTGATTTGCGCCCAGTTGAGCCGCTGACGCGCTATTTTTATCCTGATGGGGTAATTTTGGATGCAAGCAGCAATCTTTCGGACATGGTAAGCCAAATCGAAAAATTAGAGCCGCGTGATGTCGAAGGATATCTAGCCTATCTCGCCTACGCTGCCCGCATTCATCGCATTACAGGCTCAGTCTTTATTTATGACCGCCCCCCTACTCCGGCCAGTTTCGCCCGTGTGCCGATTCAAGATTGGCTTAAAGCAGATCCTTTCCGCACAATGGATGGTGCAATTAGGCATTTCGTGCGTTCACCGCATCTGCGCCAGCTCTTAGGACGTTTCGCCACTTATGTTGGCGGCAGCCCCTATCAAGCCCCGGCAACGCTCAACGTCATCGCCCATGTGGAATTAACAAGCGGCGTTTGGTACCCCAAAGGCGGCATTTTTAAGATTGCAGAGGGCATGGCACGTCTGGCGCAAGAACTCGGTGTACAAATCTGCTTTGATACACCTGTCGCGCAAATTGATGTAAAAGAGGATGCTGTATGTGGTGTTTTGACAGCAAACGGAGACTACATCGCCACAACAAGCGTGATCGCCAATGTCGATGTCACGACGATTTACAAACATCTGCTTGCACCATCGCCGACAATCACCAAACATCTAACTCGCCTCGCCGGTTATGAATCATCCTGTTCCGGTTTTATCTTGATGTTAGGAATCGAAGGCCGCTACCCTCAATTAGCGCATCATAATATTTTCTTTTCCGACGATTATCGTGCTGAATTTGAGTCCATTTTCAACAAGCGTATTCCTTCGGATAACCCGACGATGTATCTTGCTATTACTTCCAAAACAGACCCCGACCACGCACTCGATGGCTGTGAAAACTGGTTTATTCTTGTCAATGCGCCTGCCCTCTCACCCCAATATGATTGGGTTCGTCATGCTCATGAATATCGAGACCGAATTCTGACAAAATTAGCCGATGCTGGTTTGGAAGTCCGTGATAAAATACGTACAGAAAAAATGCTGACTCCGCTTGATATTGAAGACATGACCGGGGCATGGCGCGGAGCGCTTTATGGCCCATCGCCCAACAGCAAATGGACAGCCTTTCGTCGACCTCATAATCGCTCCAACGACGTGCGCGGATTATATTTTGTTGGTGGGACGACCCATCCCGGCGGAGGCGTGCCAATGGTCACATTATCCGGCAAAGTTGCGGCGGATTTCGTACTTGAAGATGAACAATCCCGAATCTAAATCAGGATCATGGCTGGCACTCGTTCTGCCCATCGCCAGTCTATTTTTTATAACCTTGGTGATCGTGGTTGCATTGCAAGCCGTCGGCATAGAACGTATTCAACACGCAATCGCTAAAGCTGGCCCCTTAGCGCCGATTTTATATATTGCTGTACGCATGAGTACGCTGGTTATCTCCCCGCTGACGAGTGGGCCACTGCAAATGACCTCCGGTGCCTTATTTGGCCTTTGGGCAGGCTTATTTTATTCACTCCTAGCCGATGTTTTGGGCGGCAGCGTCAACTTTTGGATTGCCCGCAAGTTGGGTCGTCCTGTCGTGAGGCGGTTTGTTGGCGAATGGGGATTGCAGCGGATTGACCAATTTTATCATCAAGCGGGTGCAGTCTGGTCATTGGTTTATGCCCGACTTTTTCTAACCGGGCTTTATGATTTCATCAACTATGCCGCTGGCTTATCGCCCTTAAAATACCGCGATTATCTGCTGGTATCAACCTTTGTTGGCATTTTTCCGATTTCGATAACAGTTTTCTTGGGGACTACCTTGACCAAAATAGATGATCGCTTGCTCATCGCCGTGAGTATGCTTAGTTTCTTATTTGTCATTCCCTTAGCGTTGTATCCCCATCTAAGCCGTTGGACTAAGCGACATTCCGCCACTTCATCAGAACTTCCGCCGGAACCAAATAGAACAACCCTTCAGGACGAGTCTTTGTGAAAGCATTCTATTGCGACGATTTTGTTTTGCCCCTGCCGCCAGAGCATCGCTTTCCAATGCGAAAGTATGCACTGCTGCGCCAGCGTGTGCTTGAGGAAAATCTGGTTGCCCTGGATGATATGTGTATTCCAGATGCAGCTACCGATGAGCAAATTCTGCGTTGTCATGATTGGGAGTACTTAGAAAAAGTAAAAATAGGCGCACTTACGATCCAAGAAATCCGCCGGATTGGGTTTCCTTGGTCGCTGCAAATGGTAGAACGTTCCCGTCGCGCATCTGGCGCAACCATTGACGCATGTTTGGCTGCTTTAACACACGGGACGGCTGTAAATCTCGCTGGCGGCACCCATCATGCCTGCCGCGATCATGGCGAGGGTTTTTGTGTCTTTAACGATGCCGCAATAGCCGCCCGTGAGATGCAATCGCGTAACCTGGCTCGGCGCATTATTGTTATTGATTGTGATGTCCACCAAGGTAACGGCACAGCGCAAATTACGGCAGGCGATCCTACCATCTTCACATTCTCTCTTCACGGCGAGAAAAACTTTCCGTTTCGCAAATTTGCCAGTGATTTAGATATTGGCTTGCCTAACGGTGTGAAGGATGATGAATATCTGGAAACCTTAGAAGAAGGCTTAAATAGAGCGCTTTTTATGGCGAACCCTGACCTAGCGATTTATATTTCCGGCGCAGACCCATTCATAGGTGATCGTCTGGGGAAGTTGTGTATCAGCAAAGAAGGATTGGCATTGCGCGACGACTTGGTGATTGGCACACTACATCAGTTCGGACTGCCGGTTGCAGTGGCGATGGGCGGCGGTTATGCGGATAATGTCGAAGATATTGCGGATATTCACTTACAGACCGTCAAGGTCGCCGCGGAATATAGTAGGAAATAAGCGATGGCAGCGATCATCAAACAATGGCTAAAAGCTGAACTAGACGCATTGGTCAACGTTCAAGTGAGCGTTGTTAACGATTCCCCAGATTTAGTTGTCTATACGTGGAATGGCGTAAAAGTTAATGTTCATCTCGGTCACGAGCCTATAAAAGTTCGTCAGATGAAGCGCCTTCTGCAAGATGCCACCAACATCGGCACTGCCAGCTTGTATCTGGTGGACGCTTCTCTGCTCCCTAAAGACCATGTACGCAATTTACCAGATGAAGGGTTACTGGCAGTTCACGCGCTCACGGGAGATCGCATTTATGGCTATCGGATAGGCACACACGGGCCGGAATTGATGCAAGTGCATTTTGACCCCATTAACGGTCAGAATGCGTGGGATGTGCAGTATGGCCCTACGATATCACTAACTCGCTTACGATTCTATCGCGCATCGATAAAGCTTCGCGCGATAAAAGGTGATTGGCTGGTTGCGGATTTCGACACCGCCAATTTTTGGAAAGACAATGATTATCGAAATAACCGGGAGCGCCAAACACGAGAACGCCGGCAAACAAACGGCAAAACCACTTGGCAAACATGGAGTGGCTATCAGACATGGGCAGGCCAAACCAACTCTCCCACCAATGCCCCCGGCTTGATGAAAACCTATCTGGATGGTTGTTATGAAGCACTTGGTGTAAAATCAGATGCCGATCGTGAAACCGTCAAATCGGCATTTCGCAAGTTAGCACGGGAAGTACATCCCGATGTAAGCCAACTCCCCAAAGAAGAGGCTGAATCAAAATTTAAAACATTAGCAGACGCTTATGAATACATTAAAGCTGCCCATAATTGGTGATTCATCCTTACTTAAATGAAATCTAACCTCCATTTAAATTGTTTTAAATTGTTGTAGAACACTCAGTTTTTAGTTATGTTGAAGCAAATACGT
>DAOTTO010000370.1:0-2504 GCA_034437895.1 Anaerolineae bacterium
GCTGCCAGATGGCTGCATGTGTAGTTCACGGGGGTGCTAATCAGGTATTCGATATATTCTCGTTTGGTTATCATTCCTCTACAATACCAGCAAATGTCCTCTCAAGCGAAAGTCCTATAATAAACAAGTTATGGTTATTACGACCACTGGACGCAAAAGTGGCAAACACTTTACAGTGCCGCTTGCCTATGTCCGCGATGGAAACACCACCTATGCGTACACTATCGGCGGTGTTTCCAATTGGTACAAAAACGCCCTGACTGGTACGCCCGTAACGCTCGAAGTACAAGATAAGAAGATCACCGCCAAGACCGAATCGATCCAAACACAAAGTGAGCTTGAATCCGTTCTAAAAATTTACCAACGCGAATCACCGTCCACGTTCCCTCGCTGGTTCAAAGTTGCCGCCGATGCCCCGATGGAAGACCTGCTCAAAATCACGGATCGCATCAAATTCGTGCGCTTTAATCCGGCCTGAACGCCGTTTCCGTCGGCACAACCTGCTTCAATAATCATGATAAAATAGGGGACATGGGAACACCTATGTCCCCTGATGATTCAAGGAGTAACTAGTGGATATTGCTCCCCCTGCAACGATGCTGTTTGATGAAATTTTGACATTTATCGCGTCTTCGCCCTCTGTCGACCAGATTATCGCTTTTGAGCCTTCGGACACATTGACCCAGCGCTTACATGATCTGCTCGATCAGAATAGCGATGGCAACCTTACGGCAGAGCAACGCGAAGAACTTGATGAATTCCAGCGCATGAATCACTTTCTCAAAATGTTGAAGATTAAAGCACGTCTTCGACTAGCAGGCGAGGCGTGACTTCGATCCCTGAAAAACTTCGGCGGCTGGTTCGGGAGCGAGCGGGTAATTGTTGCGAATACTGCTTACTCAGCCAAGAAGATAGCGGTTTTCCCTATCATGCCGAACATATCCGTTCTCGTAGGCATAAGGGTGAGACAGAACAGAACAATTTGTGCTGGAGTTGTCCAGATTGCAACACTTTCAAAGGAACAGATATAGGTTCAATTGACGACGAAACTGACCAATTTGTCCGGCTATTTAATCCGCGCAGCCAAAAATGGGCAGATTATTTTCGGCTCAATGGGGCATTAATCGAAGCATTGACCCCTGAAGGCCGTGTGACAGTATTTTTGCTTCGTCTTAATCGCCCACAGCACCTTATGGCGCGTGAACCTCTAATTCGTCTAGGGCGCTATCCACGCCTAGACGCTCAATTAAAAATTAAGGACTAAAAACTTTTATGCAGCGCACGATTTTTACTGACGAACACCGCATGTTCCGCGAGAGTGTGCGCCGTTTTATCGAAAAAGAGATTAAACCGCATCATGAACAATGGGAAAAAGACGGGATTTGCCCGCGTGAGTTGTGGCTAAAAGCTGGCGCACAGGGCTATCTGGCGATGGATGTGCCGGAGGAATTCGGCGGCGGTGGACTCAAGGACTTCCGTTATAACGTGATTCTGGTGGAAGAACTGACTTATGCCGCCACAACCGGCCCCGGTTTCAGCCTGCATAATGATGTAGCGATCCCCTACATCCTCAACTACGGCACAGACGAACAAAAAGCGCGTTGGCTGCCGAAATGTGCGACGGGCGAAACGATCCTCGCCATCGCTATGACCGAACCGGGCGGCGGCAGCGACCTCGCCGGAATCCAGACTCGCGCTATCCGCGACGACGATCATTATGTGCTAAATGGCAGCAAGACGTTTATCACCAACGGCATCAACAATGATCTGGTGATCGTCGCCTGCAAGACCAATCCAGACGCGAAACACGCCGGACTCAGCCTCATCATGGTCGAGCGCGACATGGCGGGTTATACACGCGGACGCAATCTGGAAAAAATCGGCTGGCACGCGCAGGATACCGCCGAACTCTTTTTTGAGGATGTGCGCGTTCCGGTAGGAAACTTGCTCGGTGATGAGGGGCAGGGCTTTTACTATCTGGTGCAAAATCTCCCGCAAGAGCGGCTGATTATTGCGGCGGGTGCATTAGCGGCGGCAGAGGCCGCGCTCGACTGGACGATTGATTACTGTCAGCAGCGCACCGCTTTTGGTCGTCCGATTGGCACGTTCCAGAACAGCCGCTTTATGCTGGCAGAGATGAAAACCGAGATCACCATCGGGCGTACCTTTATTGATCGCTGTATTATGGAGCATATCGAAAGTAATCTTTCCGTAGAAGAAGCAGCGATGGCGAAATGGTGGGCGACGGATTTACAAAATCGCGTCGTCGATCAGTGTGTGCAGCTTCACGGCGGTTACGGGTATATGCTGGAATATCCGATTGCGAAGGCCTATCTCGATATGCGCTGGGGGCCGATTGGCGGCGGGACGAATGAAATCATGAAAGACCTCATCGGGCGGACGATGGGATTTTGATGCAATTGAAAATGCACCCACCCCGCTAATACCCAATAAAGCCAAGATTAGCTCCCCTCTTCAGTTTGGAGAGGGGCTGGGGGTGAGGT
>DAOTTO010000371.1:0-1565 GCA_034437895.1 Anaerolineae bacterium
GGGTTGCTGGCAATGATAATGATGAACAGCAATCCCAAAACAGCAATTATTATGAGAACGATCAACAATAAATTTGAAGTTCGATTTGCTGTCGTAGGTATAGATGGCTGTATTTCGGGTTGCGCCACTTTTTTACTGTGTTGAGCGAGAAAGCTGGCAACAGCCGATGGCGTGATTTTAGAGACATCTGCCATTTCATCTGCGAGGGTGAAATTCGGTTGATGCCCAATGCCCGTCACGACAGGAATCAATGAACAGACCAATCGCCTCAGCAATGAGATAATCGTTAAACACATCAATTTCTCTGGCTGGACCCCCGCCACGAATGAGCGCGATAACATCATATTCCCTTGATTGATTGACATAAGCTATTTTATCGGCAATCTGGAGTGGTGCTTGTTGGCCTTGTAAGAGTACATCGAAAACAATATGAGGCGCACCGCCTTGTTCTTCTCGATAAAGAAATTCATAATCACGAAGCGCATAACTCTGTTCACTCGTGATGACCGCAATTTTGTTGATCTTTTCGGTTAAAGGAAGTTTTTTTCGAGGCCAAAGCCCTTCCTTTTCTAAACGTTCTTTGACACTTGCATCAATCACAAAGGGTGGACGCTCAATCAAGTAGGCTTTTTCCACATCAATTTCAATTCGGGCAAACGGCTCGTACAGCCTGATTCTGCCATAAACCTCGACTTCCATCTGATTGCTGATGGTAAAGGGAATAGTTCCACGTACGTTATTGCGAACCATGCAGCGGATAGAGTATTCGCCTTCATGCAAATTAAAGTAGAGGTGTCCGCGATCTGAGAGATATGCACCGCGAACGAGTCCGCTGACCCATCGCGGCGCGTTGAGTGTTTCTTGTTCAACCAGCGCACGAATATAGCCATTGGTATCACGAATTGAGAAAATTTCAGACTCGTCAGGTTCGGACATCATTTCCCTTTTGATTTTTTGTCGATCTCTTTAAAAGGGTCTTTGCCTTTTTCGATCAACACTTTGCGGCTGCGTCCACCTGCCACCGGGTCGCCAATTACGCCCAGTTCTTCCAAAAGATCGATCATACGGGCGGCGCGGGGATAGCCTAAACCGAGTTTGCGCTGGATGAGCGAGGCTGAGGCTTCTTGTTCGTTGACGACCAATTCAATCGCTTGTTCCAGCATCGGGTCTTCTTCTGAAAGCGACTCGCGCCGGGTTACGCCGCGATCCCAAGGGGGACTGCCGGGTTTTTCCAACTTACCTTCCTTAACTTGCGCGGCGTACCAGTCTTTCCAGTGCTGAACGATGGAGCGAACTTCGTTATCCGCTACATAGCAGCCCTGCAAGCGTTTAGGCCCGGCGGCATCAATCGCAAGATAGAGCATGTCGCCTTTGCCAAGCAGCGATTCCGCGCCGACGGAATCCAGAATCACCCGCGAATCGACCCCAGAGGCGACAGCAAATGCGATACGCGAAGGGAAGTTGGCTTTAATCAAGCCAGTGATGACATCCACGCTCGGACGCTGTGTTGCGACGACTAAGTGCATCCCGACGGCGCGTGCCATCTGTGCGAGGCGTGTGATGGT
>DAOTTO010000372.1:0-17485 GCA_034437895.1 Anaerolineae bacterium
CTTTTCAAAAGTCTCCGACTCGGAGGTTTTCGAGTCGTTCTGATCTTTCCAAAAGTCTCCGACTCGGAGGTTTTTAAGAGCCGAACAACTTCTTAAGCCACTCGTCACGCGAGAGCGTTGGGGTCGATTCGGATGATGGATATTTCGGCGGTGAAGTCGGAATAGCGTCGCTGGTTGATAAACCCGCTGCCAAGCGTTCCCCGCGCAGCCACACCTGCACAAAGCCCCCCGGATTCGATAAATCCTCCCGACGGATAAGCATCCGCACAGCACGATCTACCAGACGTATTCCAAATTCCTGCGTAAGCGCTAAGGCGGCTTTGCGCGTGATTGATTTCTTTGGATTGAGGCGGCGGAGCGCATCATACAACCGATCCGCACAGGCTTCAGCGGCACCTACATCGCTTGATGGAGGTGAGGACTGCCCAGAGTGACTATCAGAAATAAGCGACTGCTGCTGCAAAAACCTCCGACTCGGAGACTTTTGAGAATTATCAAGCGGTGCAAAAACCTCCGACTCGGAGACTTTTGAAAAGGTCGGCTGCTGCAAAAACCTCCGACTCGGAGACTTTTGAGAATTATCAAGCGGCGCAAAAACCTCCGAGTCGGAGACTTTTGAGGTCGGACTAGGGAGGTGATAATGATTGGCATCTTGCTGCTTATAGGTAAGGACATGCCGCAGTGCCAGCAGCTTTTTCGCCAGCAACCGCAGCGCCGGATAACGCTTGCCCTGCTCATCTTCAATAAAGCCACCGGGCATAGGTTCGTCGGGGATGACGCTATCGACAGTACGCCAATCAACCGAGCGGGTATAGAAAATAGGCTGGGCCACCACACCGGCTTGGCGCTCATAGCGGCGGCAGCTTTCTTCAGAAACACCCAAACGCCCACCTTGCCAGCGGCGAGAATACTGTCCGGGACGGCGGCGAATTAGGGCGATATGGAGGGCAGAACGATAGGCGGTTGGCGACTTTAAATCCGCAACTTGGAGTGTGTCGCCACCTTGCGCTTTGACTTCAAGGGCTTCACATAACACCTCAATCGAAGGCATCTCATGGTGATGTTCAGGGCGGCCCGCTATTTTTCCCGGCTTTGCGACCCTACCAAAACGCATTAATTTGGTCACATCAGCGTAGCGCATGGCAGCGTTAGCATCCGGGAAGAGGGGGTGCGGGGGGGAAGGCGGCGCGGCCTGCCCGGTCAGCGAGCGCCCGGCAGCGACCACCACCTTAAGCGCGGCATAGACTGTGTTGCGACCAATACCCAACTGACCAAGTGCTTGATACGCCTGAGATGCCGTAAACTTTTGGCCTGCCTTATAGCCCACCATCAACAAGCCATCGAGGACACGAGCGACGTTATCCAACTTGAGTTGCAGCAGCTTCTCGCGCAGCGCATTCGGCAGTTGCGGCGCAAAGGCCATCGGACGATCAGCCCGTGCGGGACGGTTGAACACGCTGTTGATCGTGGCAAGCGCTTCAGCCTGGCGCTGAAGCGCTGTCTCTGGCTCATGCTTGGGCGGTGGCGGTTGGGCAATATGCGGTTGGATGAGTGCGCGGCAAACATCGGCCTCTGACCAATCGTGATCGCGGGCATAGCAGGCTGTCGCAAAAAGCGCGTTATTCCGCCCGATCTGATAGGCCGATTGGCGATAGCGCTTAACCAGTGCTTCATCCGTTGTATCGACGATGTGCGATAGCGGCTGAATCGACGATAAAGGCGGTTTTGCGGAGTTGGACTTCTGGGGTACGGATAAAGAGCCTATGAAAGCCAGCAAACGCGCCAAATCGTCTTTATTGAGTGGACGCGGTGGAAGGTCGTTCATCAGTTGCCAACACTGCCCATTGATGACTGATCCAAAGGCGACCACATACTGCCCATCGCTCCGCAGATCAACCCCATCCGCATGACGGGCTGGCACGGTCAATTCATCAGGTACGTAAAAGTAGTAGTGCGGCAGTTGGCGATTCCCAGAACGGACGGTCAGGGTTTGGGCTAAGTCTGGGCATTGGCACATGAAGTCTTGGGCGCGTTGTGGATTATCAATATCGAGGACGGCCAGATGCGAGACTCGCCCAGTGATGATGCCAACTACGCGGTTAGGATGACCCTCAAACCAAGCCTTCAAAAGTCTCCGACTCGGAGGTTTTTGTTGATAGATTTTCCAAGAGGGTAGGGCAGGCGCTTTGGGATTTGATGGGTCAGAATCGCCGCGCAGCGGAATGATCGACCAATCGAGCATCGCGGAAAATTCGGAAAAAAATCGAAAAATTCCGCCGTTTTGGGCGGATTTTTGCCAAAAAATCGAAAAATTCCGTTGTAGGTCAGTTAAATCAGAAGTATTTTTCATTATAGGTTTGGTTAATTTGGGTCACTTTCTAAAGTGTTCACCCAAGCTGTTAAGAGTGTTACTAGCACTCTTAGCGAAAGAAATTTTGAGAGATGTTTGTCTCTAAATAGAGACCTTCATTTCTTTACCCATTGAGATCACCAACTCAAATGGGTGTGTCACCAACAAATGACAAAGCACAATCCCTAGAGAAAGCTCGTCCCGATTGACGTTGGAGGCGAGCTTTTGTGCTTTACAGCGCATGAGCGCCGGGTAATAAAAAAGGCATCTCCCGTATTTTCCCGGAAGACACCCTCGTAACCTTTAAAAATCGTGGTATACTGTAAGTGTCGATTGCCGGGTCTTGCCGGTGCGACAAATCAGCGCGGGACTTTAATGTCGCGCTTTTTTGTTGCCTAACAACCAAATGTTAAATGTTCAAATCATCATTACAAACTCGAACTACGCCTTACTATAGCCGAAATTTAATCACCCCGCAACTACTTTACCTCTCAAAAAACGCTTATTTTTAATAACGAATATCGAGATTCTCATCAAAAGTTTCCGACTCGGAGACTTTTAAATAATATACACTGCATTTGGGGACAAAATCGGGACATTTGTCCGGCCTTTTTACATTACAATGCCTCTTATTTGTTTATGATATTTTTCACAATCAATTCCAAGTACTTATGATGAGATAACACTTTTAGGGTGCAGACTCAATAAGCGAAATAAGTCCCTCTGCTAAACGCCTCGCACCTTCAGGGGTAATATGGACGGGGCTATCGGTGAAATCGGCTGAAGGCAGGATGTTCCATAAATCGATGAACTGCCAATTTTCCGACGCTGCGGTGTTAAGCAATAAGTCGTGATAAGCATCATACGCCCAACGCGGATAAAAAGCGTTATAACGCAGATCGCTGTTTTGGCCTTCGCTGATAAACATTGGCTCATTGACGATCACAATCGGGACATCACCTGCTATTTCAATGCCTGCGCGTAGGACATCAAAAGCCAGTTCGTTCTCTGTGAGGGATTGTGGTGTAGCATAATCTTGCCAACTCACATCTTCATCAAAATCAGACGCACGTAATAGATAATCGCTTGGGATATTTTGGTCGATCCCGGTATTTGCCCACGCGAAACCGTAAAGCTGCAAACGGAATAAATCCGCGACAGCACGACGCTGCCCGATAAGGGTACTTCCTAGAAAATCCGGTTCAACCAAACGCGAGTCATTTGGGTCTAAATTCAGGTTGTAGCTGTCGATTAAACGGCGAATGATGGGCGCGTTGTTTTGGGTGATGGGTGGATAAAGCTGTTTTTCACGCGGGAAGGATTCGAGTGTTATCAGCCAGATAATCTGATCAGGGTGATACTTCATCGCATAATCCAATAGCATTAGGTCTTTCGTCAACGACATAATCGGGTAGCCGACGTTATAGGCGACGACGCGACGGTTGTCATCTGTGCGAAGTTCAGCGACGTTGATTTGTGCGGTGAGGGTTTGATCGTTTTCCAGCAGCCAGCCCCACGTTGAAGAATCGCCGAGCAAAATAACCCGATATTCGTCATCTGCTTTGGGGCGGCTGATTTCGTGCGAGGCGAACATCGCCGGGAGATTGTTCAGGCTCAGGCTGTAATCCTGCGCTGGACTTTCGCCATAGGGCAAACGATCACGCCCCAGCACAATAACATTATAAAACGACAGCTTCCCCAAAGTGGGCAGCGGCTTGAGCAGCGCAAATGCCAGATTTATCAATACAAACAGCAGCGCGGCTTTTATCAGTACCCGCCCAATAAAGCGCCCGTTATAAGGCGTGTGTGGCTTAGTCAGCCAATCCCATTTTGCCATGTTCGCCAGCTTGTAAAAAACTTATAAATAGGGAAATCGTCGGTTTTGCGTTCAGCATTTAAACTTGTTTCCCTTTATAACTTAAATATGATTATCATGATGATGGTGAAGAAACAAAAGGGGAGATTAATCCATGAAGGCATTTTTAAATCGCAAACTCACGATTGTGATTGTCCTGTGTGGCTTGCTGTTGGCAAGCATATCGGTTCAAGCACAAAATGTGTATCCCGACGCAACCGAGATGGATCCTAGGCCTGTGGTCGAGTGGATGCAGTTATTTTATGACCGCATCGAGGTAGAAGCTATCAACGCGCCAGCCGCCTCTCGCATGTATGCCTATGCTGGCATTACGGCTTATGAATCGGTTGTGAATGGTATACCCGGTAATTATTCCATCGCGGGGCAAATCCAGCACATGCCAGAGATGCCACTGCCAGATTTTGAGCTGGAGTATGACTGGGCTTCGGTGGCGAATGCGGCGCTTTCGGTAGTCATCGAAAGTTTATTCCCGAATCCGTCCGAAGAAACCGTGACCGCTATTCGTGAACTGCGCCAGATTCAGGCTGAAGAGCGTATTAAAGAGACCGAATCAGCCGTTGTGCGCCGTTCAATGGATTATGGCGATGAATTGGCGGCAGTGATCGTCGAGTGGATTGCTGGCGATAACTTTGCCGAAACCCGCGAGATGGAATTTGAACTGCCAGTCGGCGATGGGTTATGGGTACCTACGACGGAAGGCACACGTCCGGCTGAACCGTATTGGGGGTCGATCCGCCCCTTCGCCTTATATTATGCCGATGAATGCGCCGTGCAGCCTAATATGGACTTTAGCAGCGACGAAGGCTCGGCTTTCTACGCACAAGCACTGGAAGTCAGAGAAGTCGGCGATAACCTGACCGAAGATCAGCAGGCGATTGCCCGTTGGTGGGTGGATACACCCGGCATTACCGGAACACCCGCCGGACATTGGGTGAGCATCGAAAATCAATTGGTTGAGCAGCTTGATCTTCCCTTAAGTCGGGCGACGGAAATGTATGCGCTGGTCGGTATGGCGCTGGGTGATGCGTTCATCTCGTGTTGGTCGCTCAAATATCAGATTAATTTGCTGCGCCCAGAAACGTATATCCACGAATATATCCGCCGTAGTTGGCAGCCGTATATCCAAACACCGCCGTTCCCTGAATATCCATCAGGCCATTCGGTGGTGAGCGCGGCGGCGGCGGAAGTGCTGACGCGGATGTTCGGGACAGTGGCCTTCACCGACGAAACGCATGTCCTACGCGGCGAAGCCCCGCATTCGTATACCTCATTTGAAGCGGCAGCCAATGAAGCAGCCATCTCGCGGCTGTATGGCGGCATCCACTTCCGCGCTGCGATTGAAAATGGGATGCGGCAGGGGCGATGCGTTGGTGAACGTGTACTCAGCTATGTCTCGCTGCGGCCTATCCCGCAGGGCGAATAAAAGCCTCAATCCAGTTTTGTGAATCAAGAATCCGGTGGACATTTATCTGCCGGATTTTTGTTTCTCTCACTTGCGCTTTTTAGGTAGCAGCAGAAATCAACATCAACCTCTTACAACCTGGTAAGACATTGGATGAGTGTTTGATCTCACTTCAATAATTGCCAATTAAAGCCAATACATATCTGTGCTTTGCCCACCTACAGGTTTTACTCCACGTAATGCCAAATATCCAATCTTATCACTGTAATGAATACTAATAGGCAACTTAGGCCGCTTTACTGAACCATAGTGCATCAATGTAAGCATCAAAACCGAATGGAGTGCTTTACCAATAGTAAAAGGCGCTCGTGTACGTATTTGAAGTGGTTGAGGAGTTGCTTTGAATGATTCTGACGCAACGAGGAATGCTTCAGTATCGCTTATAATAAATGAAGTACCAATTCCCGGTGATTGCAATTGTCCGTTAGCTGAAGCATAAATTCTCGGTGAACCGGATTTGACAACTTCAACGAAGTAAGCTTCACCTCCAAGTTGTCGCATATGGTCAGCAATAATTTCTTCTTCATTTCCACGTAGTAGCCCGTCACGGTGAATGATTACTTTTTTCTTCTCAAATTCGTTTAAAGGAAATAAACTGCGTAAAATCTTTTCAGGAACAGTCTCTCCTTCAAGTGGGGTTTCAACTACTTTGCAACGCGAAAATTGTCCAGTTTTGTGATAAATCTGAGCAATAGCTGCTGCATTTTGACTTCCGTTCCCACTCTTGTTTCGTTTTCGGGCAATATCAATGCCAACTACAATATCAGCATAATCTGATTGGTTTGCTAAAATATAAGGGATATTACCCATTTTCGATACCATACCAAGTGACATATTCTGCATTACGTAAGGTAAGGCTTTTGCATTTTGCAATGTCTTCTGGTCAATTACTTGACTGGGTATACTTGTATTCATTATTAGGGATTTGAAATCGTAATACGGTCCCCAATCATCTTCATCCACACTATCACTATCGAGAATAATAGCTACTATAATATGAGGCGATTTGCTTTGTAATTCGTTAATTGCTCTTTCAAAATCAACCCTCGATTTGCCGTTTGTTTTAACTATAGAAGTTAATAAATGAGGAAAACCAAGCTCCTTAAGCTGATTTTCTAGCGCTTCTTTCATTTTATCTAATTGCTGGGTTGAAGTGTTAATAATGCCTATGTGTAAGGGTTGCTCCCGCACCATACCCACATTGGAAATATATTGATATAGCCCGTTCTCGCTGAGTGCCTTTATCAACGAAGTTCCACCTTCGTATGCTATTTTTGCGCCTGTTGCTTGTTTTTTCTTACCTAAAAGAATTGTTGAATCATAGCTAGGCACTTTGGGTGTCATTGTGCCATGTGAAGTAGATTTATCTTCAATCAATCCACTAGAACTAGCTACTTTTAAAACTCTTTTGACTAAATCCCAACGAGGACTAGGAGCTATCCAAACGGCATCTTGAGCCTTTTTCGTATCTATTCCATAACGACGGTAGTGTTTAGTAAATAAAACAATTCGTAGGGCGCTAACAACATATTGGTATTCATTGTTTCCAGATAAAACACGGACAACAATCTCTCCTTTATCAGCTTTTTGTATGATAGGTTTCGATGTCTCCCTTTGAGTAATGTCGATTAAATAGTCGCGTGAAATAGTTTCGTCTAATTTTCCCTCAATAGAAATTATCTCTCCCTTCAAAAATTTTCCTGTTTCAAAGGGTACTTTGTCACACACCCATATACCAACCATTTCTTCAGGAGAAGAAAGCTGTCGTAGATACGTTTTTAAATCATCTTTATAAATGACACGCGAGTCAATTGAAAGAGAAACTGTGGGTTTATTCTTGACCACCCATCCTCTGATATCAACATCTCTTTCTACATAAGCTTTGTCTAAATCAATGGAGGGTTGGAGAACATCTCGAATTTTTTGCCCTAAATCAACTAATAGACATTGAGCTACAAAATCCGCGTATGCTTGGGGAAGCGGTTGCCAATTTTCAGATAACTTAATACCTGATAAGTCTTTAAATACATCTTTCTCTTTGATGCGGATATTCTTAATTGCTTGCTCGATAGCTTCTGCACTTTGGGATGTATCAGTAACAATAAGTTCGCTAGTCCATACCCAATGCCCTTGAAATATACGCTTTAAGCGGTCAGCAAGTTTTCGACCAGAACTGACTTGCTGATTAGAACCGCGAGTGATAAGTTTATAGGCATATAAACGAGGGAGCTTTTCAGAGATGATATTAAATATTTCTGTGGAGTAGTTTAGTGTATTTGAGCTTTGAACCATTTATAAGCCTATATGAGAAACCGAATACAATTAGATAACTGACTTAAACCTAACTTTATCATAGTATAGAAAATTTGTCTATAAAAAAGTGCCTTAGAAAACTCAACATCATTTAGGGCTTAGTTGTATCGGGGCAGTCATTCGGATACTTACATTTTCTAATATACTTGTGTTGATTTATCTCATTGAGAAAACTATCCATCCAAAGGCGATAGGCGGCGCTATAATCAGCGGCATTGATGAGCGTTCTTGTGGAAAGAAAAGTAACTTGATCGCCAAATTTATCGGCTCAAGATTGGATCGGGTGTATGTGATTCTGGCGCTGAGTTTTGGGCTTTTCGGGTGGATGGTGGGTTTTTCTGCTTTAGAGTCAGCGCGGCAAAATGTGCCGGAAGCCACCGAGCAGGCGCTTGTCCCGCCGGAAATCCCTGTGCCGAGTCTGCCGTTTGCGGATAATCCTGATCCGACACAGTGCGGCATCCCGACGCGGTGGGGGACGACGAATAATCGTGCGTGGCTGACGGGATTTTATGGCGGCGACTTGGTGCAGCCTATCGTCTATCTCTATGACAGTCACCTACGACGTAGTGTAAAGGCCAGTGCGCCACACGGCAGCGAAGTCGAGATTGTGCTGTTTCAGGATAATCCCACGCTCGATTACTACATGGTGCGGATTGTGGGTGCGCCTGCTGATACCGATGAAGGGTGGGTGCCTGCGCCGTTTCTCTCATTCATCGCGCCAGATGCAGCTCAGTGATTTAAGCCACGCAATCAAATATTGCCGATCACCAGATGCGGTGTCGTAGGGACAGGGCTGCCCGTATTCGGCTCTTCGCTGACCCCGATATGCTGAAAATCCTCAATCGGTTCGGGCGATTCAAACACGAGCGTCCCCGTGCCTGTGTCGTCCACACGGAACACGCCGAGGCTCACCGACTCGCCATCGCGCACAATCCATAATTGATAGGTTTTATCAGCGGTCAGCGGCGGAAGACCAGTCACATAGAGCGAGCCGACTTCACGCGCAGAGTTCCAAATCATGGTCGCGTGAGCATTCGTGCTAACGTTGACTTCCTGATTAGGTAGCAGGTCGCGATGATGGACTTCGCCTGCGTTTATGGGCAGCATGGCGACTTGGGCAGTGGCGAGTTGGGTCGCCATCGCTTGTTGATCGCCCTGCAACTGAGTCACTTGATCGAACCAATAAAAATTGATTCCCCCGAACAGCACCAATGTAATCGCTGCCGCCGCTGCTATCACCCAGAGTCGCCCATTGTTTGGACGATTTTTTAGGATGACAGGGGCTTGCGCGATTTTGGCTGGCTCATGCGTGGGTTTAACGGGCGGCAGCTTGGGCATGGGGACATCAAGCGGAGGATGGGTCTCACGCGTGGGCGGGACGATGTAGAGAAATTCATCCGCGAGGACAAGATAATCGGTTAGCTCCGCAGCCGCGTCAGGACAATATTCCAGCATCGATTCCACAAGGGCGGTTTCTTGTGGATCGGTTGCGCCGATGCTGTAGGCAGGAATCAGTTCGCGCAGTTGCGCGCAGTTCACGCCGTTGGGGGAAGACGAATTGAATGGTGTGTTACGTTTTGTACTCATGTTTACTTTGGTTAACGATAAATCTCTGTAATTGAGTTTACGGTACGATTCTGCGTTTGGATGTAACTTACTCCGGTTCCGTGCTTGGTTGCTCCATCGCCTCGAACCACGCCTCTTTTAATTTCTGCAATCCCAAGCGAATGCGCGATTTGACGGTTCCCATGGGCAGGTGCGTTTGCTCGGCGATTTCGGTGTGCGTCATCCCACGAAAGTAGGCCAACATAATGATGTCGCGCTGTTCTTTGGGCAGTTCTTTGATGAGCGCCCGCAGCAAGCGTCCATTATCACGGCGAACGTCCTCAAACGGGGATTTCTTCGCCAAAAATTCCGCCAGATGATCGAGCGAATGGGGCGACAGCGGCGGTTGGCGGTTTTCCCGTCGCAAGCGATCAATCGCGGTATAGCGTGTCACCGTCAAAAGCCAGCTTGTAAAGCGGCCTTTTTCCGGGTCCCATTTTTCCGGCCAGCGCCACACCTGAAAGAAAATATCCTGGGTGACTTCTTCGGAACTGCTGGCGTTCTTTAAGACCTGCATCGCCATATTATAGACGAGATTGCGGTAGCGACCATGAATCTCTACAAGCGCATTCTGGTCGCGCTGTTTAATCCGCTGGATGAGTTCAATATCTTCTGGTGAAGGGTGATTCGTCATTTACGCCATAATAGGTTTCGGGCTGCACTTTGTCGCAGTGTAGCAGATTCTACGATGTCTACCAATCACCAGACTGAGAATTTCGGAAAATTAAAGAGACATGAGACTTCATCCATGAAAGTGATCTATTGTAGCTATCGTCGGCGGTAGCTGTTTTAGATCACACCACAGGGTATAACGGGAAATGGGTTTATTGGTTGAAGTACTCTGTGGGTGGATTTGTGGATGATTTTGTCTATTTTTTAACGCTAAGGAGTTCAAGGAATGAAACGTCTCGTATTAGTGGTCATCGCGGTGCTGCTGCTTGCAGTCGTACCCACCTTCGCCCAAGATCAAACAATTGTCGAGATCGCAGCGGGGAATCCCGATTTTTCCACATTAGTCGCGGCAGTAACAGCGGCTGACCCTTCCATCGCCGAAGCCTTAAGCGGCGATACCCCGCTGACCGTCTTCGCGCCGACCAATGCTGCTTTTGAAGCATTGCTCACCGCGCTTGATCTGACGGCAGAAGAACTGCTGGCTGAACAAGACCTGCTGACCGAAGTCCTGCTCTATCATGTCGTCAGCGGCAGTGTGTTGGCGGCGGATGTGGTCGCGCTCGATGGTCAATCTGTTCCCACCTGGCAAGGCGAAAGCGTCAGCATTGCTGTCGTAGACGGTGGTGTTGTGCTGAATGGTTCAGTGAACGTCATCGCCACTGACATCATCGCCAGCAACGGCGTGATCCACGTCATTGATGCCGTGCTGGTGCCGCAAGCTGTACTGGAAACCCTCGGTTTGGTGGAAGCTGAACCCGAATCCTTCGTTAATATCCGCGTGGCACATTTCTCCCCGGATACCCCCAATGTCGATATTTATGTCAATGGCGAAGCCGCCATCACCGATCTGGCCTTCCCCAGCGTGACCGACTTCATCACCCTGCCCGCAGGTTCTTATGAAATCGCAGTTGCCCCCGCTGGCACTTCGATTGAAGAAGCCGCGATTGGCCCGGCGATGTTTGACCTCCCTGCGGATGCTTTCCTGACGATTGCCGCGATTGGCTCATTGGAAGCGGGAACACTCGCCCCGGCCATCATCTCTGGTGATTTCAGCGAATTGGCTGAAGGTAATGCCCGTGTCTTGGTCTATCACGGCATTGAAGACGCGCCTGCTGTCGATGTCTTGGCAAATGGCAGCGTCCTCATCCCCGGTTTGGCTTTCCCCGGAACTTTGGGCGATAACGACGGCATTGTTGAACTCGATGTCCCCGCCGGCACGTATGATCTGGCTGTTGTTCCTTCGGGTGCGACTGAACCCGTCGTGATCGATCTGACGGGTACGACGCTCGATGCAGGCACCTATTATTTGGTCGCGGCTGTCGGTACATTGGCTGCGCCGAGTGCATCTGTAACGGCGATTGATGCGGCGACGGCGGAAGCCCTGCGCGCTGCGCTGGTCGTCCCGGCTGAACCAACGCTGACGATTGCGGAAATCGCCGCTTCCAGCGAAGACTTTAGCATCCTCTTGGCAGCGGTGGCTGCGGCTGATCCGGCCATTCTGGAAGCCCTCAGTGGTGAAGGCCCCTTGACCGTGTTCGCCCCGACCAACGCCGCGTTTGAAGCCCTGTTGGCCTCGCTCAACCTAACCGCCGAAGAATTGTTGGCGAACACCGAACTGCTGAATCAAGTGCTGCTGTATCATGTCGTCAGTGGGACTGTGCTGGCGGCAGATGTCGTTGCGTTGGACGGTCAATCTGTGCCGACGCTGCTCGAAGGCGCAAGCATCACCATCAGCGTTGTTGACGGTGGGGTAGTCCTCAATGACAGCGTGAATGTGATCGCGGTAGATGTTCTGGCGACCAACGGTGTCGTCCATGTCATCGACGCGGTGCTTCTGCCGCAGGTCGTTCTGGACGCACTCGGCCAGTAATTTCCATTCAGTCTCTAAAATTTGACTCTCAAAAGAGGCGTACTTCGGTGCGCCTCTTTTGAGTCTACCCATCTGATTTGTAACATTTTGCAAATTTTTAAAAACCAAAAATAAATTTTTAGCGCCAATAAACCGTTAGCTTATGAATCTGCTGTAAATTTTTCCGTAAGTTCGTAAATTTAGCCTCCTCTTAGCTTGCCACTAAAGTTTTAGCGTCGTATTCTTAGAGTTGTATAAAGAATGACATCATACCATTATGAAGAAAGTAAAGAAACAAATGCCACTGAATCATCTAACATTATTTCACCATCATCTGCCCCTATGGGCATGTCCGTGTCGCTAACATCAAAACAAAGGAGATCACGACACATGCAAATTTCTCATCGAACTAAAAGATTTTTAAATAGATTTAGCCTCGTCGCAGTCGTTAGCATTTTAATAATGGCCGCGACTGGCTTGGTTTCCGCTAGTGAAGGCAGGGCAACCGTTGTTCAGCCTTCCACCCGCGCCGTCACCGTTCAGAAATTCAATGATCTGAATGGCAATGGGGTACGTGATAATGGCGAAGCTTTATTGAGCGGTTGGCAGATGACCGTTAAACAAAACGGCAATACCGTCGCTCAAGGTAACACGGGCGATAATGGTACAGGCACCGTTATTTTCAATCTGGCGGCTGGGACGTACCAAATCTGCGAAACCCTCCAAGCCGGATGGGAAAATCCCTCCGACCCCGATCTTTGTAAAGATGTCACTGTTGCTGCGGGCGTAGACCCAGTTGCTGGGCCAAATTCGGTGACAGTGAGCTTTATTGATGGTTCTCGCACAAATTCCTACTTCATTGAGTTTGTCAGTTTAGTAGGCCGTACATGGACGTATCGCGTGACAGAAGTTTCTGGCCGCGATTTAAGCCATTGGACTTTGGGCAGTGCAAGCTGCGTTACACCCAATACAAACCGCGTAACTGCATCGAGTCCCACAGCGGAACTTGGCAAGGACGGTACTCGTCCTTTTTGGGGCATTAAGTGGAACACCGCCGATAGTTTCAGCACAGGGTTGTTTTCATTTACCTTAGATGCTGATTACCCCATTGGTACCGTTCAGGTACAAGCTAAGGCAGGCAGCGGTGGCCCCAATGGCGATGGCACGGCCTACAGCACCATTGCTGGTCCCGTCTGCGATGCCCCAGCAGCTATCCCGCCTGTTTTATTTGGCAACCGTCAACTGCCGCAAACAGGCAGCATCACGATCTACAAACAGACCGATCCTAACAATGATCCTTCTGTGTTCCATTTTACAGGCAGCGCTAATCTGCCCGTGACTTCATTCGACCTGTCGGATGGCGATTTCCAAGCCTTCTATGAACGCCGCGCTGGAACTTACACCGTGACTGAACAACCCCTAGCAGGTTGGGCTTTGACGGAGGTTGTTTGCGAGATGGGCGAGGATAGTTTCCCATTCACCTTAGAAGACAGCGCTTTGACGGTAGAACTCGACTGGGGCAATATCGTCACCTGTACGTTCTACAATGAACAACAGCGCGGAACGCTCATCATCGAAAAAGATGTTGTGCCGGATAGCGCCAGTGAATTTATTTATGAAGTCCGCAACGCGGGTACAGCTACCGTTGTTTCACCGGCATCGCCGAATAACAAGTTCAGCGAGGGTGATTCCGCGATGCTCGACCTGCTTGCTGGCAGCTATGACGTTGAAGAAGTATTCGGCGGCTTCGGCAGCGGCTTCTCCTTCGGCGGCGGTGTCTGCGTTGACCAAGATGATAACGAAGTCGCTACACTGGCGGCGGATCCGTCTGGTAATGCGACTACGATTGAAGGCGTTGAAGTCGGCGCTGGTGACACGATCACCTGTACCTTCACCAACTACCGCCGCGCTTCGATTATGACGCACAAAGAAACCGACCCTGATGGCAGCGATCAAGTCTTCCACTTCGTCGGCAGCGAGAATCTGCAAGTCGATACTTTTGATCTGAGTGACGGCGAAAGCCAGCCCAACATTGAACGCTCGGCTGGTGTTTATACCATCACGGAAGAACCCGTTGCTAACTGGACACTGACCGATGTGACCTGCACCCGCAACGGCGAAGCATTTGACCCCGATGTCGTAGGCACAACGCTCACGATTACATTGGATTGGGGCGATGCCGTAGACTGCATCTTCTATAATGCTTATGTACCGGCTGTCGGCAGCATCCAAATCTTCAAATACGAAGATGTCAACGGCAACGGCCAATTTGATGAAGGCGAAGAAGGTCTGGAAGGCTGGGAATTCACCCTCGATGGTGGCGCTACCCAGACGACAGATGAAGACGGCAACGCGACCTTCGAAAATATCTCTGTTGGCGAACATGAAATCTGCGAAAACGTCATCGACGGTTGGGAAAATACCGACCCCGGTGAAGATGGCTGCGAGACTGTCACAGTTGTGTCTGGTCAGACAGCTTATGTCGATTTCGGCAACCACCAGAATGAAGAGGTTGATGTCTTCAAGTTCAACGACTTGAATGGCAACGGTATTCAAGATGAAGGCGAAACTGGCCTGCAAGGTTGGGAATTCACCGTCTACGACGCAAATGAAGATTTCGTCGACAGCGGCGTGACCAATGCCAACGGCTTTGTGAGCTTTGAACTCCCGATTGGCACTTACTTTGTGTGCGAAACGGATTCACGGCTGGATAACGGCGCGTGGGTCAACACCTTACCCGGTTACACCACCACGATTGATGGCTACCCCTGCCGCGAAATCGTCATCGGCGGCGACGGCGGTAGTGTCGTCCAACCCGGACCCTATTCTGTGGTTGTTTCGTTTGATGATAACCAAGGAACCAATAGCTATCTGATTGAGTTCCTCGGCGTTGATACGGATACCAATATTTGGACGTATCGCGTTACTGAACAAGACGGCAAAGACCTGAGCCATTGGTCAATCGGCATGGAAACATGTGAAGATCATGTTGTGGACGGTTCATTTGATCCGTCTGGCGCAGACCTTGGCGATGACCCAAGCACCAACGGCACTTTCATCGGCATTAAGTGGGATGTGACAGATGATTTCACCTCTGGCGAATTCTCATTCCAGTTGGATGGAAACTATCCGATTGGTACAGTCGGTGTGCTGGTCAAAGCTGGCAGAGCTGGCCCGAATGGGGATGGTTCGCAAACTGGCGAAATCGCTGGGCCGGACTGCAACGAAGAAGCGCCAGAAGATGTGGTGCTGTACTTCGGCAACCAACAGCAGCAAGGTACGCTGACTATTCGTAAAGTGGCTGGTCTGGCTGGCAACTTCGCCTTCACAGGTGATCTTGGCAACTTCAACTTAGCCAGCAATACCCAAGACAGCTTCCCGGTTGATGAAGGCACGTTTACCGTCACCGAAACCGCCCTCCCTGGCTGGACTTTGGCAAACGTCACCTGCGATACTGACGAATTTGATCTGACGATACTCGGTGTTGCCGTGTCCGTCCCGGCTGGTGGCGACGTGACCTGCACGTTCACCAACCGTCCGAACAGCGCTTCAGTGACGATTGTCAAGCAGGTTGAGCCAGAAACAAGCGATGCCAGCTTCGGCTTCAATAACGCGGCTTTCAGCTTAGGCGATGGGGAAAGCGAACCGTTTACCAATCTGACCCCCGGCGTGGCTTATACCTACACCGAAGATGCAGCCAACGGCTTTACGCTGGCAAGCATCGACTGCGGTCAGACCAACAGCGATACCGTCAACTTGGCGCAGCGCAGCGTAACGATCACACCCGCCCCCGGCGAAAATGTGACCTGCACGTTCACCAACACCCAAAATACCGGCACCATCACCATCAGTAAGGTGCTGGAAGGTGAAGAGGGTGAAGGCGGTGAAGCATCCGACTCGACGATGAACTTCGCGCAGAACAATCCGCTCTATACCTTCCGCATCTCGCGCAATGGCGGGTTGGGTGATGCAGTCGTCCCCATGTCGGATGCGAATGTGGCGATGGATGACGAATTCCCGATTGAATTCAGTCTGGAAGCCGGACAGACCAGCATTCCTTACGCGCTTGAGGCTAATACCTATATCATCGAAGAATTCGACATCCCCGAAGGCTTCCATCTGGAAGACATCGACTGCGGCGAAGGTGTGGACTTCATGGTTGAGATTGAAAACAACCAAGTCATCCTCACAGTCAACGCTGACGATGATATCGAATGCACGTTCACCAACGCGCCAAATGACGGCACCATCACCATCAGTAAGGTGCTGGAAGGTGAAGAGGGCGAAGGTGGCGAACAAGAAGCCGACTCTGCGATGAACTTCGCGCAGAACAATCCGCTCTATACCTTCCGCATCTCGCGCAATGGCGGGTTGGGTGATGCAGTCGTCCCCATGTCGGATGCGAGTGTGGCGATGGATGACGAATTCCCGATTGAATTCAGTCTGGAAGCCGGACAGACCAGCATTCCTTACGCGCTTGCGCCGGATAGCTACATCGTGGAAGAAATCGAAATTCCCCAAGGCTTCCATCTGGAAGACATCGACTGCGGTGAAGGTGTGGAGTTCTCGCTCGATCTAGAGAACAACCAAATCATTATCACCATCAACTCAGGCGATGATATTCACTGCACGTTCACCAACGCGCCGAATGATGGCACGATTACCATCACCAAAGAGGTTGTTGGACAAGAAGGCGGCGAAGAAGCCATCAGCGACCCGACGATGAACTTCGCGCAGAACAATCCGCTCTATACCTTCCGCATCTCGCGCAATGGCGGGTTGGGTGATGCGGTGATCTACGACAACCCGATGGTTCAGGCCGCGCAAGAGGCAATGGATCCGGTCTTCCCAATCGAAATCTCGTTGGAAGCTGGACAAAGCCAAGCGGTTGATCTCGCGCCGGACAGCTACATCATCAAAGAAATCGAAATTCCCGACGGCTTCCATCTGGAAGACATCGACTGCGGTGAAGGTGTGGAGTTCTCGCTCGATCTGGAGAACAACCAAATCATCATCACCATCAACTCTGATGATGACATCGAATGCACGTTCACCAATGCGGGTGATACTGGCAGCATCACGGTTAACAAAGTGGTCGAATGGGGCAATGTGACCCCCACCGAGCAGACCTTCAACATCTGCGTTGATGGCCCCATCATCGTCTGCCAAGAACTTGTGACGACCAACGGCGGCGAACTGGTCTTTAATGATCTGCCTGTCGGCGCATACACCGTGACCGAACCGAATGTGGACACTGCCCTCTGGACGTATACAGGCGCAAATGTCACGCTGGTAGGCCACGAAGACGCTGAAGAAGTGACCGTGACCAACAGCCGCACCGCGCCGCTGAACGGTACG
>DAOTTO010000373.1:0-9401 GCA_034437895.1 Anaerolineae bacterium
GCTTTGATGGAAGATGGCTGGACGCACGATCCGTTCGACCCGATTGAGCGCGATGGCAGGCTGTATGCGCGGGGATCTGTCGATAGCAAAATGCACGTCATCGCGCAGCTTGCGGCGGTGGAATCGCTGCTGAAAACAGGCGGCAGCCCAATGAATATCAAGTTGTTATTCGAGGGCGAGGAAGAATCCGGCTCGGAACATATTTTTGAATTCGTCAAGCGCAATCCCGATCTGCTTAAAGCGGATGTGATCGTTGTGTCGGATGGCAGTATGCCGGATGAAAATCAACCGCTGCTGGTTTATGGGCTGCGTGGCATCGTGACGTATGAACTCATCCTCACCGGCCCGACTCGTGATTTGCACAGCGGCAGTTGGGGCGGTGTGATTCATAATCCGATTCACGCGCTGGCAGATATGCTCTCCGCGCTGCACAATCCTGATGGCAGCGTGAACGTTCCCGGCTTTTATGACGATGTGCGCCCCTTAGAGGCCGAGGAACGGGCGGCTCTGGCGGATTATGCGCCTTATATGGAAGGCGATTGGCAAGGCGTGACGGGTGCGCCGCAGCTTTGGGGCGAACCGGAATACGCCCCACATGAACGGGCGGGTGCGCGTCCCACGCTGGAGATCAACGGCATCGCGGGCGGACATTACGGCACAGGCTTTAAAACGGTGCTGCCGTCGAAAGCGTGGGCGAAGATAAGCTGTCGCCTCGTCCCGAATCAAGACCCGCGCAAAATTCATGAAGCCCTCAGCGCACGAATCGCCGCCCTCACGCCGCCCACTATTCGCAGCGAACTGCGCTCGATGGAAGAAGGCTCCCCTGGTGTTTTATTGGATTGGCGTACTCCCGCCATGCAGGCGGCGGTAGCGGCTTACGAAAAAGGCTGGGGCAAGCGTCCGGTGCTGGCACGGGGTGGCGGCAGCATCCCAGTTGTCTCGGCTTTCCAAGCGGATTTAGGCTTCCCGCAGGTGCTGATCGCGTTTGGCTCACGCGGCGGCGGCGCACATGGCTCCGATGAGTATGCGGTATGGTCGATGTTCGATAAAGGCATCGCCACCGCCATTCATTTTTATCAGACATTTGCTGCATTATCTGAGCAGTCGTAAACTATAAAAGCGTAAAAAGACGATCTGCGCCGCACTCCTAACCTGAAAGGGAAGGGAATTTCTATGTCTGATCTACAAATCCGTGAAGCCACACCCGAAGATGCCGCCAGCTATCGGGCGCATATGCTCCGTATTTACGATGAAGCGGATGTCGATATTCCCTTTACGCCGGATGAATATCCGCGCACAGTGGAGCAGGATGCCAGCAACATCGCCACTTATCGGGACGCGGATAACAGCCTGTTTTTGGTCGCCGTCACGCCGGAAAATGAAGTCGTCGGGTCGATTCGGCTTTATGGCGGGCGCATTAAAGCGGTGCAGCATGTGGCGGATCTCGCGCTCTATGTTAACGCCGAATACCGCGATCAAGCCGTTGGCAGCCGCTTGATGAAAATCGGTTTGGATTGGGCGCATTCATCCGGCATCATCAAGCGTGTTCAGCTCGAAGTTTATGCCCGTAATACCCGCGCAATTCGGGTGTATGAGAAATATGGCTTTGTTAAGGAAGGCCACCGTCAGCGTTCGATGTTCCAGAAGGGCGAATATCTCGACGAATATCTGATGGCGCTGCTGATTGACTAAGCAGAAGAAGATGAGACGCAAAGGTTCGCAAAGAAACTAATGGGGAAACTTGGTGGTGCATTTTTCTGGATTTTGGCTCAAACCCTTAGCCATTAAGCGCCTAACGCGCACCCATCACCGCATCGAATCCTGGCGAGGTCGTGAAGGTGGTGATGATCGTGAAGTCATCCGCCGCGCTGTTGACATCAGCGTAGCGCAGTTCGAGCTTCTGCTCATTCAAAAAGATATAGACGGCATAATCTCCCGCCAGCACAGGCCACTGCATCACCGCCGGATTGAGTTCAGCCCAACGCTGCGGCGCTTCTCCCCGCTCACCGAGCCAATACGCGCCATCAAGCGCATAAATGAACCGCCTTGAATCAGATAACCACAGCGGCGGCAAAATCATCCCGGCCTCGCCAGAAGCGTAACGCTCAGGACTGCTCCCATCCATCCCCGCCGTATAAAGCACGAATTGATTAACCGTCCCCTCGCGGCTCATATAAAACATGCTTTGGCTATCTGCCGACCAAACAGGCTGACCAAATAAGCTCGCTTGTACCTCTCCGATAACGTCCCGCGTAGTATCGGTTTCCAACTGCCACAGCGTCACCGGAGGCGCATCAAAGCTGGCTTCGTTATACAGCAGATCAGAATCCGGGATCGCCGTTAAGAGGGTATCGTCATCCTGCCAGTGAAGCGCCGGATAAAATTGATAATGTGCGCCCGTCGCTACGCCGACGAAATAGAGTAGATCACGCGGTTCGGTTTGCCCAAGCGGATCAATCACGCTGATTCGTCCATCCTGCACCCCATACGTGCCGGGATACACTACCGCCAGCGCTGTTCTTTCCGGGCTGAAGCTAAACGCACCGCCCTCGCCGCGCCGCAGAATCAGCGCGACTTCTTCTGTGCGGATGTTGGCGCGATACAGGTCATTTTCCGAATCCACACTGATGGCGTTCTGGCGCAGGGTGTTAAAGTACAGGATCGAGTCATCCCACCAGTCGATTTGCCCGATCAAAGGCTTATCTTCAGTCGTGGGGACGAGATCATCGGCACTCACGAGTTGACTTTCGGCAGTCCCGGCGGAATCCACAATCCACAGTGTTTCCGGCACACCCGCCGGGCCGCGTGTAAAAGCGATATGTTTTCCATCGGGCGCGAGATAGGGCGTGAGGACACCCCCCGTTGCCAGGCGGCGCGGGAATTCATAGTCCGGCTTCCAGACGAATAAGTCCCCGCTATCCGCCCATGCGACGGTGAGGGATGGAGCATCGGCAGTTGGGGCTATCGTTGACTGTGCGGCGGGGATGGTTTGTGTGAGGGTGCAGCCGTAAATGAGCAAACTCGCAATGCAAACTAACACGATCTTCAAGAGGTTCATTCCGGCTCAAATTCAGGAAAGTCGCTTGCATCAATTACAAACCTTTGTTCCACTGATCGCGCTCCTCTAAAAGCATCTCTAATGCGGAAGGTACGCCCGGTGCAGTACGAATCAGATTCTCGTACAGCGATTGTGCGAATTCTGCGCCTGAGCGCCAACGATTCGGGAGTTGTTTGGCGTGATCTTTAAGCTGCTTATCGACCACTTTTACAATGAGGGCTTCCAATTCCTCGGCACTCATATCGGCGGGACGCTGTTTTGTTTCGCTCATGATCGTTTTTCCTTTGGGACGCTGTTTACATTATGCTACGATTGTAGCATATTCTTTTTACCGTTATTGAGTTCTTTAAAGGAAAATTATGGCGACTTATTTCCTCGAACCACAAGCCGACACGCTGCACGGTTGCTTTTCTCATGACCTGCCGCCTGCCCTCGTCATTGACCCCGGTGATACGGTGCGCTGCCGTACCCTTGATGCCGATTGGATTCTTGAGCCACCCGATGATCTGAGCAAATCGCTGGGTTGGACAGATTGGAAAAATCTGCGTCGGTTTGAACCGCGCACAAAAGAACGGGATGATGGTCATGCCCTCATAGGGCCGATTCATATACGCGGCGCTCAACCGGGCATGATGTTGGCGGTGTATATCAACCGGCTTGTGTCGGGGACATGGGGCTGGGCGCTGCCTTGGTTTGGTGCATCCAATGAAAGAAAAGACGACATTTCTTACATGCTATGGACGTTGGACGCAGCTAAGATGATCGGGCGCAGCAATCAGGGACATACTGTTACGCTGCGTCCGTTTATGGGCGTAATGGGAAATGCGCTCGACGAACCTGGCTATTTATCGACCACGCCGCCTCGTGCTGTTGGCGGGAATCTGGATTGCAAGGAATTGGTCGCTGGCAGCACCGTCTATCTGCCGATTGCGGTTGCGGGGGGGCTGTTTTCTTTTGGCGATGGTCATGCCGCGCAGGGCGACGGGGAATCCAGTGGAACGGCGATTGAATGCCCCATGCAGCGCGTCGATCTGACGTTTGAGCTGATCGAAAATCCGCCCATTCCGACGATTCACGCTAATACACCCGCTGGATGGCTGACGTTTGGCTTTCATGAGGATTTGAACATTGCGGCGGACTCGGCATTGGCGGCGATGCTGGATTTACTCTCGGCGCGTTACGGCGTGTCGCGGATGGAAGCGCTCACGCTGGCAGGTGTGGCGATTGACCTACGGATTACACAAATCGTTAATCAGGTAAAAGGTGTTCATGCCGTTTTGCCACACGGTGCGATTCGTTAAATTGGCGTGGTCTCTCTTAATTTGTATTTATTGACCAAATAGCAGGCAGCCTCGCCGCCGACCCGATTGAGCGCGGCGATCAAGGCGTTATAGACCAGTCCTCTTCAACTTGAATTTGAATCCGGTTAGGAGTCCACCACAGGCCAATTCAGCAAAAACTCATCTCGTTTAGTGTTATAGTCAAATTATCACCAATTTTTCTTAACAAACGTCGGCAGCAGCGCGCTCTTTGCGTTGCGACCAAGACGATTTAGGGTCAGGTTTATTGTTATGACACAAACCGCGCTCCCGCTTTCCACCACAGTACCGCGCAAAATAGGCACATTTACCGCGCTGCGACAGGCAAACTTCCGCCTCTACTTCATCGGACAACTCATTTCGATGTCCGGCACATGGATGCAGGCCGTCGCACAGGGCTATCTGGTCTTCAGCCTGACGAAATCGGAGTTGTGGCTAGGGATAGTGGCGTGTGCGGCGGGTGCGCCGATGCTGTTGATTGCCCCGTTTGGCGGGGTGCTGGTGGAACGCATGAATCGCCGCCGCCTGCTGATTATCACCCAGACGGTTCAGATGACGCTGGCGTTTATTCTGGCAACTTTGGTCTTTACGGATGCTGTGCAAATCTGGCATATCGTGACGTTGGCGCTGCTGCTCGGTACGACCAATGCCTTTGATGCCCCTGCGCGGCAGACGATTATCAGCGACCTTGTAGGCAAAGACCTGATCGTCAGCGGCATCGCTATGAACTCGATCATCGTCAACGGCTCGCGGGTGTTTGGCCCGACGATTGCTGGTATTTTCTTAACAACTTTTGGCCCCGCATGGTGCTTTTTACTCAACGGCCTTAGTTTTTTAGCCGTGATCGGGATGCTGTCTATCTTGCAGTTGGAAGGTGTCACCGTCATCCGCGCCGTTGCACGTCCGCTAGTGCAGCTTGCCGAAGGGTTGCGTTATGCCCGTCAGACTCCGGTGGTGCGCGGAATCCTGCTGATGGCGATGAACGGCGGCTTTTTTGGCTGGGCGATATTGACACTGTTCCCGGCGTTTTCTGATGTCGTGTTGAACTCACCAGAAAAAGCCTACGCCATCATCAGCGCGGCAAACGGATTCGGCGCGGTGGTCGGCGGTTTGTTGGTGAGCAACGTCGGGCAGAAAATCGGACGGGGTCGTCTTCTGAGTATTTCAGCGTTGGGCGCACCGCTGTTCGTGTTTTTGTTCTCGCGGACGACGATCATCCCGCTTGCGGCCTTGATGTGCATGATGATCGGTTTCTGCTTGATTGTCTATTTCGTCACGCTCAACATGACGCTGCAAACTACGATTCCGGCAGATTTTCGTGGGCGCATCCTCAGCCTGTATACGCTGTGCATCATCGGCCTGAATCCTTTCGGGGCGCTGTTGTTGGGATTGGTCGCGCAGAAGATTGGCTCGCCGAATGCGCTGGCTTTTTATGCGTGTATGTTTGTGGTGTTTAGCAGCGCGGTGCTGATAAAATCTCCGGCGCTGCGGCGGCTGCAATAAATTCACACGGACGACGAATGCGCTATAAAAAATATGACCGGGACGATGCCCACGCCTATACTTTCGGCGTTTTTTCCACGATTGAATTACTGACGCATCAACCGTCTCGCGTCCGCGAAGTGCTGTTTCACTCATCTGGGGAGCGCAATGAAGGCGTAAACAAGATTCGCGCCTTATGTGCCGCCGCGCACATCAGCATCAACGTAGAGGACAAGCTGATCGAGCGACTTTCCCCTAAAGAAAATCACTTCGCCGTCGGCGTATTTGAAAAATATCAGCCGCAGTTGAACCCAATCGCCAATCATATCGTACTGGTCAATCCGTCCGATATGGGTAATGCCGGAACGATTATTCGGACGATGCTCGGCTTCGGCTTTCGTGATCTAGCGCTTATCCGTCCAGCAGTAGATATTTACGACCCGCGTGCGCTGCGTGCCTCGATGGGCGGCTTGTTCCAGCTTAACTTCGCTTATTATGCGACGTTTGAAGCCTATCAATCGGTTTTCCGGCACAAGATTTATCCGTTCATGACGCACGGCGAAATCAGCTTGCCTGCCGCCCACTTTGACTCGCCTTATGCGCTGATTTTCGGGAACGAAAGCAGCGGACTACCTGAAAGTTATCGGTCAGTTGGGACGAGCATCACGATTCCGCAGACGGATGCGATTGATTCGCTCAATTTAGCGATTGCGGTAGGGATTGCGTTGTATCAGGCGGCGACACCTGCGCCCGTACCGCCATAAACATCGCCAAACGCAGCATCGCTATCGTCACGAAGACGCATACGCCTAATCCCGCCAGCGCGAAGGGCAAATAAGCAACGCCGCCATAAGTGCGAATCAAGCCGATCAACCCCCAAAACCACCACACCGCCGCCGCCGTCGCTGTTAAACGCACCGCTAAAACGACTGCTGCGACCACCGTCCCCGACCATTCCGAAAGCGGAATCGCCACCCCAATGGCGGCAGTAAAAGTCGCATCAAGAAAGGTGTATAACGAAGCAATGATGACGAGCGGCAGCACATAACCGAGGCCAATTGATAGTCCAAAGGGTGCATCCGGTAAGCCGCGATTTTGGGCAAAGGCGACGATCACCCACGCGACCATGCCTAAGCGCAGCAAACCAATCATCAGATGATCGCCCCATAAGGCCAACATCGATGCCCACCATTTACCCAACACAATCCGGCGCGAGTCGATGTTGGTCAGCAGCAGGCTTTCCCACGTTTTGCCTGTTTTCTCCCGCGTAATGCTGGCTGCGGAAAGCCCCAGCGTAATCAGGATGACCACCGCATACAGCGCGACATTCATCGTAATCATCAGCAGCAGGCCAATCGTAAACACTTGATGCAGCAGGCCGCGATCCAACTGTGGGATCGTTGGCATAGCGCTCCAGCCGATCACGCCGCCAATAAAATACACAAGCGAGGCCAAAATCGCGGGGACGAGCATCAACACCGCAATCGCAATCCAGCCGCGCCCGGAACGACTTTTTTCTAAGATATACCATTGATGACGCAGTTCCGCCGTTAAAACAGGATTTGCTAAAAAGCGATCAAGCGCGGAAGATTTGCGCGTCGTCGTCATAAGCGGAGCGTCTTTCGTTAGCGTCATGGGGTGTCCTTAGTGTTTGTTATCGACATAAAGGCATTTAACCACAAAATGCGGCGATTGGGGATAAAGATGTGATTTTTTACACTATCGCCTTTATTCCTGCTTTTGTGTGGATGTCCGCGTCCAGGGCGTGACGTTTTGCTTCCTCGCCAACCATTGTGCTGTTTGCAGTAGAAGGAAGGCCAGAAGCAGATAAATAATCAGCGTGACGATACCAACGCCCAGATACACCCATTGACCCTCATCAAACGGATTTGCCATCGCGCCCGTCAGCAGCAGCCCTGTATCCAAAATTGACCACCCGACCAACAAGAGGGGTTTTAGTGCCTCGCCAATCTCAAAATTCGTTGCATTATCAGGCAGCAGCGCCTGCAAAATCACCCCAAAGATAATAAAAACAATCAGAAGCATGATCGGCAGCAGACAGCCGCAGCCGATTTGTGCCGCGCAGCCGCTCCAACTAAGCTGTGCGCGTCCTAAAGCCTGCACCATATTACCTGCCGCATAAAACAAGCTGCTGACCAGCGTAAACGCAAAGGAAAACGCCATCGACAGCGCCATATCGCGCAGAGTCGGCAGTAGGGCGGGCAGCGACTCTACCGAGGGATAGGTTTGGGTGTAGATGTACTGATTATGATATTGGGAAAGCGGTATCAGGATCATGGCGAGACTTAGGATTGTGATACCCCGCAAGACCGCCACCAACAGCAGATCACGCCTGATGAACTGAAAGACTCCCCACCATTTGCCAACGACAAGCTGGCGGGAATCAATCCCTGTTAAAATCAGCGTTTCCCACGTTTTGCCCCGGCGCTCACGCACAATCGATTCGGCGCAGCCCGTGTTTAACCGCCGCAAAGCGCGACCATAGTAATAAAGCGAAAGGCCAAGATGGACGAGAATCAGGGTCGTCACGAGCATTTCTAGCCATTCGCGCTCAAGGATGAATGCAGGTGGAAGGCGGCAGAAGATCAACGACAGTCCCAGCAAGATTACCGACAGCGCTACCGTCACGCCCCAGACAGCAAAAGATAGCCAACGTAGCCACCGGCGCGGCGGTTCATTCCGGCGCTGCTGATGAAGCAGTTCAATACGCGCAATCGGATTGTGATTGAGGTCGAGTAAACGGGAGAGATCACTCATGAAGCCGTATCCGAGACGGCGTGACCTAAACAGCATCAAAAGGAATTTGTCCGTGTCATCCAGCCGTTATAACCCATGTCAGTCAGCGCCGAAAGGCTCCCTGCTGGACTCGCGCTGCTGTGCCGTACATAACGGATCGCGTCGGCGTGATCGTGGATAGATTGTGGCGCGTCGGCTTCTTCCATCATGAGGTGATCGAGATCAACCGCCAGCATGACATGCGGATGATCGTCCAAACCTTTGCGAACCCTTGCGCCTTGTGATAGCAAATTAATCAAGTGCGCCGTGTTTCGGCTGACCGGGAGCAGATACAGTTCCGCGCCCATCGCATATGCCAGATCAGACAGAGTCGCCCGAAGCTGTTTGACGAGCATCTCCGCTTCGAGTTCCACCGCCGATTTATACGGGCGCAGATCGGGCAGAATCGGCTCGGTCTGGAAGTGCGGGATAAACACCACGCCGCCCGCGCCGAGATCAAGCGAATCCGCCATCGCCTGACGCAGCCGCGCAATCGCCAAGTCACGCTCGGCAAAATCAGGATGGACGAGGCGCGTGAATCCAGCATCTACCGCCGCAGCCCGTAATCCGCTGCGTTCCAGCGCTGCCGAGACTTCCGGCACACGAGCAGTCAGCCCATCCGCCGCGAATTCAATGCCCGTCACGCCCATCGCACGGGCATTTTGCAATTTTTCATCTAAGGTCGCGCCGGAGAGGAGATGTTCTTGAATGGCGAGTGGCATCAGCATCAACTTTCGACAATCCAT
>DAOTTO010000374.1:0-5650 GCA_034437895.1 Anaerolineae bacterium
AGGAACGCAAACGCCAGCAAAAAGATGGCGAGTAAGACGATAAAAGGTATTTTTCGCGCAGGCGGCGCGGCGGTTTCGGCGGATAGACTCACGGCGGACATTCCTTGCTGACAGTAAATCATCTGTCACGATAGCAAGTCCGCCCGTTGGATTCAAGTGCAAGCTGATTATTTCGCCTATGATGATTGGGATGGAAAACGCGCCGCCCAATCTTCAGGGGCGATATGAAACGTATTAGCGATATACGCGATCAAATGATAAAAGCCATTGATGATGGTGAGTTCGATCAACTGCGTTTTATCCCAATTTTTGGCAAGCTCGGCATAAAGCGCATCGGACACGGTGGATGTATCGTGCAGTTCATCGACCAGCCGAATGAGCAGCGATTCGCGTTCCGTCCAGATCGGATCATCGGCGGTGGCTGTCACCGTCGCGGCGAGTTTTTCCGGTGATAAGCCCACAACCGCCCCGAAAGATGTGACATGCACCCCCATTCATAACTACAGCCACAGCGGGAGCAAACGCGATCAATCACAATCTCGCGATCCGCCGGGTCAATCGTCCCGCGTCCCAGAATTCCCGCACCCAGCGGACGCATTCGGTCAAATAAATCTTTGTGATGCGCCATCGTGCGGAATAACTTTAAAGGCTCAACGGCTGCGCCGGGCGGCATCCATTTTGCTAAAAGTGCGCCAATGTCGTCGTCATAGGGTGGCTCTAACGGCATGAGTCGGGGTGACATGATCTGGCCTTTCGCTATAATGTAGGACTTTCGCTCACGCATTTACCCCACCCTAAATCCCCTCCCCATTGCATGGAGAGGGGATTTCAAGATGCGTTTTTCTCCCCCTCTCCAAGTATTGGAGAGGGGGCCGGGGGGTGAGGTAAGCGAAAGTCCTACTATTGTTTCAGTGTCTTGGAGTCCAGACAGTACGCGTGTAACTGCCAGTGGAAGGGATGGAAGTGCTGCCGTGTGGGATGCCAGCACAGGCGAGCGCATTATCCAATATGCAGGTTCAGGTTATGGTGTAAATTCTTTTGGAGAAACGGATTGGAATCCGCTAGATAACAGAATTGCACTTCATAGGCTGGGAGAAATTGTTGTTATTTGGGATGCTGAGACTGGGGATAACATAGGGCAGTCATTCGATGAAGGAACTTCGATAGTCACTGATGTTGTATGGTCGCCTTCTGGCAACCAATTGGCATTAGGAACTTTAGCCAACAGAATTGATATATTCAATCTTGGAGATGAGAATCCAAATGACGGGCAGTTGGCTATACGGTTTGAGACAGGTCCACATATTTGATGTCGCATGGAGTCCCGATGGTAGCCAAATTGCCACCGCCGCTGGATTTGAAGTGCGTATTTTCAACGCCAGCAATGGGGAAGTTGTTCAAACACTTTTGGGAAGTACCAATAATCTACTTACAGTGAGCTGGCATCCTAGCGGCAGCTATATCGCAGCAGGCGGCATGGACAATATAGTGCGAGTTTGGAATGTCGTGACAGGCGAACAGGTTGAAACCTTCGACCATGCGACGCCTGTGCTGACACTCGATTGGAATCCCAATGGCGAACAGTTAGCCTTTGGTGGCTATATCAGGCCAGACAATTCGCCAATTATCGATATTGTTAATTTTTCGCCAGTCAATCCGTAACGCGCCAAATATCCAAGCCAGTGTCGCAGCCGATTACGAGTGAGCGTCCATCACGACTGAGTGTAATCATATCGGGTACACGGCTGCATGAACGGTATTCGCCTAAATCCTGACGTTCCCCCGTCGCCACATCCCACGCGACCACGATGGGCGCGTCACCAATCGCCACGCCGAGAATCACATCCGCCGCAGGGCTGAGTAAAATTGCCTGCACATAAGCCCCGTCGAGCGCTGCGACAACCTGATTTTCGCCCACCTCAAAATCCAAGACATTGAGCGTCTCGGAATACGGGTCGCGCCACGCGAGATAGCGCCCTGTTATTTCGTCCACGCGCCCAAAAGCAGGCACATTATCTAACTGAACTTGTGCCGTGATTTCGCCCGTTTCCAGATCCCACAATTTCACCAGCCCATCAATCGTCGACGTAATGGCTAAAGGTGCAGGAATCCGCCCGATACGCACATACGATTCAAGGTCATTTTGCGGACCTGAAGGCAGGGTAAGCATTTCTTCACCCGAATCGGGTGCAATCGGAATGCGAATCACATAATACTGTCCCTGCGGGTCGCCAGGCGCGACTTCCAACCAGATCGACTCCAGGCTTGAATCCAGCCACACGCGCACAGGCATATCGCCAGCATTGGGGAAAGGAATCTCTGCTGTATCTGACCCAATCTGATGCACCGCCATAAAATAGCCTTCGCCGTCATTATGGAGCGATACAAGCGTTTGGCTGTCATTTCCGAAAGCCGCATCTAGCATTGTCCCCGGCAGCCCACTTTCGCCAGCCACCGTATAGGTTTCCACAAATTCGCCCGCGTTATCAAGGATTATCAGGCCGCCATCCATACGTACAAGCGCGATATATTCCCCGTCAGGACTCATCACAAACCAGCCCGTTTGGATGAGCTGTCCTAAATCATCGGGCAAAGCATCGAAATCCACTTGTGTTACAGAAGCAAAATCCCCTACATTGTTGCGGTCAAGCGGAGGCGCTTCTTGAGCGGCACTTCGTATCACCAGTAGTAAGGTCAACATAAGCAAAAAAATGCTGTTTAACATCATTTTCATTATTCAATACACCCCTTAACCGATTATCCAACGCAATTCTACACCCGCTACAGCGAAAATTTATACCCTCACGCCATCGCATGAAGCTGATATAATCCTGACCACTGATGTCTTAAAGGTTTTAATTCTAAGGACAACTATGCGTATTCGTGTCGAGGGGGGGCATCCGCTTAACGGACAATATCGCCCTTCTGGAAATGCCAACGCTGCGGCGCATTTACTGGCGGCTTCCCTGCTGACCGATCAGCCTATTACGCTGCATAATTTCCCTCACGCCTCCAGTACAAAAACGATGCTGGAGATTGCGGAACGGCTTGGGACACAAGCGGTTGAAACAGAGAACACCCATTTGGCTCTGCAAACGGCACAAATTACCCGCCGTACCCTCACGCTGGAAGGGACAAACGCGCTCTTATTTCTCGCGCCGATTCTCGTCCGGCGGCAGTACGTGCGCGTCGAGATGGATTTCCCCTTAAATCGCATTCGTACCCATCTGGAAGCCCTGCGCGATTTAGGCCTTGATGTGCAAATTGTGGATGGGGCGGTGGAATGTCGCGCCACAACATGGGACTATAAGGATATTATCCTAACGCAGCCAAGCGTGACCGCGACTTCGCTTGTGATGATGCTTGCGGCTTGCTTTGGGCAGGAAACGATTATCCATAACGCCGCCTGCGAACCCCATTTACAAGAACTCGCCAATTTGCTGGAATTAATGGGCGTACAGGTACAGGGTGTCGGTTCGAGTATGCTGCGGATTTTTGGCAAGCCCCAGCTTAACGGCGCGGAAGTGACGATAGGCCCCGATCACATCGAAACTGCCAGCATCGCAGCGATTGCTGCCCTCTCACATGGTCGCACCCAAATCACCGAGACACGCCAAGCAGATTTACGCATGATCGGGAAGATTTACCATCGGCTTGGGATTCAACTCGATATTGATGAGCAGTCAATTTTTATTCCGCGTCATGAACAGTTGATCGTCTCGAATCGGGAGGAAGATGTGGACGCATCCATCGAAACCGCGCCTTGGCCCGGTTTCCCGTCGGATTTAGTCGCAATCGCCACGCTGATCGCCACCCAAACACGCGGCACCTCGCTCATTCACGAAAAGCTGTATAACAACCGCCTGATTTTTGTCGATAAACTCAATGCGATGGGCGCACAAATTTTGCTATGTGACCCGCATCGGGCGATTATCGTGGGCGCAACCCCGCTCCGCGCCATCTACATGGATTCGCCTGATGTACGTACCGGATTAGGAATGCTCGGTGCTGCATTAATCGCCAGTGGAGAATCAGTCATTGACAACGCACAGGTACTTGGGCATTCCTTTGAAGGTGTTCTCGGCAAATTACAAGCGCTCGGCGCGAAGATTATCGTCGAATGAGTGCATCATCTCCAACAACCGCTTTGACCGAAATTAACGGCTTACGCATCACCGAAGCCGTCATCGGAGAAGGCATACCGCTTTTGATGCTGCATGGCTGGGGCGCACATATTGATTTGCTGTGGCCTCTTGCCAGTCGATTAGCGCCTTTGGGCTATCGTATCTATATGCTGGATTTACCCGGCTTTGGCGCGAGTGACTTACCTCCTGTGGCCTGGTCAGTGCATGACTATGCCGATTTCGTGCTGGCTTATTTAGCCCATCATCACTTAGATCGGGTTCATCTTTTCGGACATTCCTTCGGCGGACGTTTAAGCCTGATTCTGGGCGCAGAACATCCAGAAAAACTTTACAAAATGGTGCTGGCAGATAGCGCTGGAATCCGCCCCAAAACACCGCTGCTCACGCGGATTCGCTTGACCGCTTATAAAACGCTACGCGACGGATTAAATAGAACTGGATTAACGCGCTTATCTGATGGGCTAAGACTGCGCTACAATGCCCGTTATTCCTCTACCGATTTTCAAGCCGTTTCCGGTGTAATGCGGGAAACCTTTGTCAAAGTCGTCAACGAAGATTTAAGCGCCTTTGCTGCACGGGTTAAACCGTCTACGCTGCTGCTGTGGGGCGATCAAGATCAAGATACCCCGTTATGGCAGGCAAAAATCCTAGAAAAGACTATCCCTGATGCAGGGCTAGTCGTTTTTTCCGGCGCGGGGCATTATAGTTATCTGGATAAATTACCCGATACCATCCGTGTTATGGATTATTTTTTAAAGCAGAAGTGAATTATGCTAAATGACATTCGTACTTATCTACCCATTTTGCTTATTTTTTACTGCCTGCTGCCGAGCATACTTATCGCCATCATCGCTTTTTTTGCTTTTAGGCGGCTGACCAAATATGTCTCCCCCGATGTCGGCAAATTGCAACACCAGCTTGAAAAAATGCGGGCTAAAAATCCAAATGCAAAGCATGAGGACTTAGTGCAAAAAATCATCCGCCAGCAGTCGTTCAAGTGCGGGCTGATTGGGGCAGTAACCAGCATCGGCGGGTTTTTTACACTGCCAATTGCCCTACCCGTTGATATTTTCTTGTCCCTGCAAGTGCAAAACACAATGGTGGATTTTATAGCAGCGAGTTACGGCAAAACACAAGTCAGTACGGTTGAAGAAAAACTGCGAAATTATATCGTGCTATCAGGCGGAATCCGTGCGACAGAAACCACAACCACGCTTATCTTAAAAATGTTCACCCGCGTCTTGGAAAAATCATTTTCTAAGCTGATTCCCTTTATTGGCGCGGCGATTGGCTTCGGCGTGAATTATGCCATCGCACAAGGCACGGGGCGGTTGGCAGTACAATGGTATTCCGGCAGACTCGCCAAAACGTTGCCTTTGCCGCGAAATTCCTAAACCTGTTTTAAAATGATGGATGAAAGTTGATCGCTGAATGGTTCGTGTTTTACTAGTCCTCATCGCGCTCATTTGGCTCGGCGGTGCGCTCGTCCGAGTTTATAAGCAAGC
>DAOTTO010000375.1:0-19941 GCA_034437895.1 Anaerolineae bacterium
CTCACGTCATGTTGTTCACCAGCAGTTCGCTGGCTGCTGGCGATACTCATTTGGGCGATGGCTTGCATGATGCGCGTCAACAAGACATTCCGAGAAAATTCGGCTGTTTTAACATGGAACTCGATATCCAGTTGTGCAAAATCAGCCGGATTATTGTGCAAGCACGTCCATGAACGTCGCAGAATATCTTCTAATTGGATAATTTCCTCGTCGGTAACCTGTTGAGCCGCCAATGCTGTTGCTCCCGGTTCAATCACTTTACGCGCCTCTATCAATTGAAGAAACGAATTGTCGGTGAGTGAAAATACCAAAGCAAAATTTTCGACCAATAACTGCGGCTCAAGTGATGTTACAAATGTTCCAGAGCCATGTTTGAGTTGCACGACGTTCATCATCGCTAATGAGCGCAGTGCCTCGCGCACCGTTGCGCGGCTTACACCCATGAGCAGAGCAAGCTCACGTTCCGGCGGAAGCCGATCACCGGGGCGAAGCTGATGCTCTCTGATGAGCGATAGAATACGCTCGGTAATCTGGTCGGAAATCGCTTCACGATGAACGGTACCACGAAACTGATCATTTAAGGTTTGTTGACGAGCCATACGCTAGGAGTCCAGGTGATCTAACCAATTTATCGTGAAAAATTGTAAGCGTTGTGAGCGCCAAAAACAATAACAGGCTATCCGTAAACTTACAAGTAGGGGCGAAACTACAGTTCGCCCCTACCGAAGGCACTTGGTTTTTAGCTGTTCGCGGACTTCCAGGCATCAATTTGCGCTTGCATTTCGTCACGGATACGTTCAACGCCTGCGTCAATTAGTGCTTGATTCAGATTGTTTATACCCTCATCCACATCCACAACGCCACTGCCGAGTGGGTTAGCGAACTCTTGGTAGGCTGCTGCAACCGAGGCAATTTCTGTCTGGACTGATGAGCCGTCAAACGTGAAACCGAGCACAGGCGACGGACGAGCATTGCGATTCAGTTCAGCCGTTTCAGGCCAGGCACCAACCTGGCTAGCGTCCCCATAATATGAATTGAAGACGTTTCCGAACATCCAATCAGTACTTGGGGCATAGCCCGTATCGCCAAAGCTTGCGGCACCGTTTGCTGGCCGGATAAGGAGCTGATCTTCATCGGCCCATTCCCAATGCACACCCTCAAGCCCTTTGCACAACATGTTATAGAATACCGGGTCAGAATTGGCCAGTTCAAGGTACTGCACAGCCAATTCTGGATTAGCAGAAATCGAACTGATTCCGTTCAAAGTGGCACTAACGCCGCCTGTCGTCAACAATGGTTCAGCGATGGCCTTGCTGGTGACCGCCCAGCCCCAGCGTGCTTGCACTTCTGCATTGCCCCCGGGCTTGACAATATCGGAAACGCGGACAGCAAACTGACCTGCTAACCACGCATCGTCCATTTGTGTCCAGAGCTGTATATCAGAGGGCGCATAACCTGCCTGATACCAGCGACGGATGAGTTCCGCACCCTGACGATATTCATCGGTCTGACTATAGATCAGCACCTGGGCGGAGTCGTCTGTACTCCTCACCACCAGCATCGAGTTGGGCAACTGCGGATCAAAGCCCCAGTTTTCCTCAGTAAGAATCGGCCCAAGATTATAGGTCACATGGGTCAGTGTTTCGTCTTGATCGACATATTCTTTGACAGCCGCCATGATGGCTTCCAGTTCTTCGTAGCTGGTCAGAGCTGCGAAGGCATCGCCAAGACCCACTGCCTCCAATACGTCAGTGCGAATATAGGGGCCAAATGGCTTGACAAAAATTTGCTGGTTGATCCCAGCATAAATGCTGCCGCCAACGCGCGCTGCTTCCCAGGTCTGCGGGGTTAAGCTCGCCCAAAAATTAGGCGCTAATTCTGGCAGCATATCTTCCAAGGGCATTAGATATTCCTGGTTGACATTGGTGTAGTAGTTGTTGATCCAGGGAGCGGTGAAGGCCAAGTCATAACTCTCAGCCGAGGCATTAATCAGCCCGATCTGGGTGTCAAAAGTACCCCAATCAGTAGCACGGAGTTCAATCGTTGCGCCGATACGTTCCGCCATGTAAGCGCTGAGCGCATCCTGAACGCGCTGGACATCAGGTTGTGGCGCTCCCGGAAAGAGATAAACTAAGCGTGGTAAATCTGCACTGCCCTGTGCCGAGAGCCGCGATAGGCGGGATAAACCACCCAAACTCACGCCTCCAGCAGCAGCAGCAATCCCCATTGACCTTAAAAAATTGCGTCTTGAAATACCTTTTTTCACGAGAAAACTCCTTTGATATTCTAAACTATTTCTTTTTTGCATCATTGAACGGCCTGTTATGCGCCGCACTAGTGCCTATTTAAATGCGCCCAATGTAACCCCACGAATCAAGTAGCGCTGGAAAAACAAGAAGAAAAGCGCTGCGGGTCCGGTTGCCAAGACTGCCATCGCCATCCGTGCGGTCTGCGTCGGGACTTCGCCAACGGTGATGTTGCCGACTGCACTTTGCAACTGCATAGCCTGCGAATTGCTTTGGATGATATAGAGCAGATATTGCAGGGGGTAAAGATGGGGGTCGCGGATGAAATACAACGATGTTGTCCAATCATTCCAGTAGTTAAGCGCCGTAAACAACCCAATGGTCGCCAGCGCGGGTTTAGCCAGCGGAAGCGCAATGCTGACAAAAATTCGTAGTTCGCCTGCTCCATCAACCCGTGCCGCGTCGATTAATTCCGATGGCAAAGCGGCGAAGTAGGTTCGCAAAATCAGCACATAAAAAGCAACGACGAAATACGGCAGCATCAGGGCAAAAAAAGTATCCTGAACGTGCAAGTATTGGGTCATGAGGATGTAATAAGGGACGACGCCGCCATTAAATAACATCGTGAAAAAGACAAAAAATGACAGCGGCTTTCGCAAGACAAAATCTGGACGGGAGAGGACATAAGCCAGCATCGACATGAAAGTTAAGGCGATAAGCGTCCCAACCGTTGTGGTGAGCAGTGTAACCGCATAAGCTCTCACGATAACCGTAGGGTTACGAAAAATCAGATCATAAGCCTCGGTGCTGAACTCTGAAGGAATGAGACGGTAGCCATCGCGGGTAAGGGCGATTTCATCTGTAAAGGAGGCAGAGATAATCAGTAACAAGGGAACTAGGCAAAACAGCCCGAAGCACAGTAGGGTAAAGTGAACACTGAATCGACTCAGCCAATTCATCAAACGGTCAGTGTCTTGTCGTTTTTGCTCGCGGAGACGCTCGGTATGGGTTGACATAATGCCTCCTAAAACAAAGACAACGGTTCGTCGGGGCGTTCAATGCGACGGACGATCCAATTAAACAGAATGACCAGAACAAAGCCGACAAAGGATTGATAAAACTGCGCTGCCGCCGCCATGCTGATATTTTTGGTCACAATCAATGAGCGGTAGATATACGTATCCAGCACATCGGTAACGGGGTAGAGCAACTGTTGATTGCGTGTGACCTGAAAGAACAAGCCAAAATCGGCATTCATGATGTAGGCCATCGCTAGCAACACATTAATCACTACCAATGGCAGTACCATCGGGAAGGTGACATATTTGAACTGCTGCCATTTGCTGGCTCCATCAATTTTGGCGGCTTCAAACAATTGCGGATCAATCGCCAACATACCCGACAGGTAAATTAAGCTGCTGATGCCGACGCCACTCCACAAACTGACGAGCAGGAGAATGATGCGCCAATACTCTGGCGAGTTGTACCAAGAAACAGGTTGTAGGCCTAAGCTACGCAAAATGGCATTGATAACACCATTTTCGGTTGCCAGCAGCGCATACACAAAATAGGAGACGACCACCCACGAGATGAAACGTGGGAGCAGCAAGAGGGTTTGATAATATTTTGTGAGTTGGCTGGTATAAACCTCAAACAGCAGCCAAGCCACAAGCATTGCGAAGATTACGCCTACCGAGATAAACAGCAGATTGAGCACAACCGTGTTGACCGTCGCCCGCACTGCTGTGTCGGTTGCGAATAAAAACCGAAAATTATCTAAGCCTACAAAGTCACTACCAAATACGCCCCGCCGCACCTTGTAGTCGGTGAAGCCGATCCATACCCCAATCAGGGGAAGATATTTAAAAATGAGCAGCCATAGCAAAGCAGGCAGTGCCATCAGAAACCAAGTGAGATTGCGGCGGAAGACATGCCCTTTTAAGGATGCCCAGCGTCGAACCCACACCGATTGATGCGGCGAAATAGGGAGTTGGACTTCATTGTTGCGAAAAGTGTCCATAAATTTACTCAATAAAAGAAATCAAAAATCATTTATAAATGGCCTATTGACCTAGTGGTCTGACCAATTTATAATCGATTGTAGATAGTTTTCATTTTTGTGTCAATACAGGATTTTACGGCGCTGAAATCTATGACGAAAAAGACCCCCTTACCGCCTGTGACGATCACTGCCTCCATCCCTTCCATGAACGCGCCATCTTGGGCGGTCTGGCAGCGGAAACTTATCGAGACGATGAGCCAATCGGTTTACCCGTTTCTGGCAAAATATACACGGGAAGATGGCACGCTCATCTGGCGAGAGTTCCATGAAGACAGCTACCAATCCCGTGATGGCGCTGATGATTTTTATGAGAGTTTTTATAACTGGGCGCTGTTGTATCTCTTGGGTGGCGCGGATCATTTGCTAGACTTGGCGCATCGCCAATGGGATGCCGTGACACAGCAATTGACTCAACTCGGCCTTGTTCATAAAGAGTACGAGCGCGGTTATGACCAATTTCATCAAGGCGAAAGTACCATTTATTTCTATTTCCTCTGTCTGGCTGACCCAACACATCCCAAACTAATTGAACGGGCGCGACGGTTCGCCGGATTTTACTTGAATGAAGACCCGGAAGCGCAGAATTACGATCCCCAGCATAAACTCATCCGTGCGCCACACAATGGCAGTATCGGCCCACGGTGGGGCTACTTCGACGGCGAAATCAGCTATGGTTGGTATCCCTATATGGCTCCTTACGGACTGCCCTATCAGGATGTCGAGGGCGTTAACTCCTATGATGACCTGAAAGACCCGGTTTTAGCAGGACGCATGGGGCAGGTGATGGAAGCCCGTATGGGCAAAGGCGATGTCGCGACCAATTTGATTGTCACTAGCTTGATCGCCAATGCCTATTTGATGACGGGTGACGATAAATACCGCGAGTGGATTGTCGAATATGTGGATGCGTGGCATGAACGGGCGCGTCAAAACGGCGGCTTGCTGCCGGATAATGTGGGGCTTTCTGGTCAGGTCGGCGAGTATATCGACGGCAAATGGTACGGCGGCCTCTATGGATGGAGTTGGCCTCATGGCTATTACAACATCGGTATGGCGGCGATTGTTGGGGGCGCGAATGCCTATCTGCTGACGGGGAACAGCGATTATCTTGATCTGCCACGCACCCAGATCGATGCGATTCATCAACTGGGGAAAACCCATACACTCGGTTCGCTGGCGATGAGTCTGGGGCATCATTGGGTTGGAATGCTGCATGAACACACGCCAGAAACCGAGGTTTTTGTCGTCCCATATCGCTATCAGGATTCTGGATGGTTCGACTACCAGACACCCACTCCGGTCTATCCGGTAGCCCTATGGAATTTCACGTTCCAAGCCGATGACTGGGCGAGAATCGACCATTTGCGAAAAACCAGCCTGACCGATTGGCGACAAGTGATTCCTTTCCGCAGCAAAGAAGATGCCGGTCATGAGCAGCCCTGGTTATGTTTTTTGAACGGAGAAAACCCTACCTATCCCGAAGCCATTTTAAGCGAGAGTTATTTTAAAGTCGCACGGCGCTTGGAAATGATCCGGCAGGACGACAGCGACCTAAAGCAGGTGAGCATTCATCATTGGCAAGAACTCAATCCTGTCACGACAGAAGCGCTGATTCAACTCACATTGGGCGCACCACAGATCATTTATAACGGCGGTCTGCTGATGTGTCAGGTGCGTTACTTTGATACGCAGCGTCAGCGTCCCGGTTTGCCGGAAGATGTCGCCACGCTGGTCGAAAAGATTGAAGTCAATCACCTCATCGTCCATCTGGTGAATTTAAGTGTATTTGAAGCGCGGGATGTCCTCATACAAGCAGGCGCATTCGGCGAACACCAATTTATCAGCGCAACGTATCTCCAACGCACAAGTGATTATCCCGGTTTACAAGGATCGGCTGGTTATGCTGCACCAGAATTGCAAACTGAAGATCATACCATCACGATTAACGATCATCTGCTCCGCGTCCAACTGCCGCCTGCCACTGAAATCCGCTTAAGGCTTGAGGTGAAGCGCTTCGTCAATACCCCTTCATACCGTTTACCTTGGGAGCGCCTCACATGATAAATCCTCTACCGACGCATCCCGTCGGGCGAACCGCGCTGCAAGTGCCTCGTGTTGGCTTTGGGACTGCACCGCTGGTGACTGCACCGGGATGGAGAGGGGGCGACCCGATAACTGAAGCGCAAGCATTGCAGGCACTTCAATACGCATATGATGAAGGTATTCGGTTTTTTGATACCGCCCCGGCCTACGTGCGCGGATTAGCGGAAACACGCACGGGTAAATTGCTAGGGCAGCTCCCACGCGAACAATTCGTGGTCGCCACCAAAGTGGGCATCGACATTACAGGGGATGAGGTGCGCCGTGATTACAGCCGGGACGGGGTGCTTCGCAGCCTTGAAGGCAGCTTAAAACGCTTACAAGTCGATCATGTGGATATTCTCCATGTTCACGACCCTGATGATTATGGGCGACAAGTGCTGGATGAAACGTTTCCGGCATTGGCTGAACTACGCACTCAAGGTGTCATTAAGGCGATTGGCGCGGGAATGAATCAATGGCGCGTGCCAATGGAATTCGCGCAGCACGCCGATTTCGACTGCTTTATGATTGCTGGACGGTATACCCTATTAGAGCAGGGCGCATTGCCCTTTTTCGACCTGTGTTACGAAAAAGGCATAGCCATTTTTGCCGCCAGCATTTACAACAGTGGAATTTTAGCTACTGGTGCTGCCTCCCCTCATGCAGCTTATAACCACGCGCCGCCCTCAGCGGAGATTATCGCCCGTGTGCAGGCCATCGAAGCAGTTTGCCGCGAATTTGATATACCGCTTCACACGGCGGCGACTCAGTTCCCTTATGGACATCCCGCCGTAAAATCCATCGTGGCTGGTTTTCAACACCCTAACGAAGTTCGCGCCTGTCTGAATGCGCTCCAGCAGACGATTCCCTCATCCTTGTGGGAACGTCTGCGCGAGACTAGACAGCTTGATTCAACGATACCCATTTCCTCTATGAAAGTTATTGGCTCATGACAAACTCTGTGAATACCTCAAACAATCATGCTGCTTTACCTCGTCCCGATATTACGTTGCCCCAGCATGGGCCGGAATTCCAACGACCCGATCCACTGCTCATTCAACAGCTTCATAACGTCAGCAGTGCTACTGCGAGTGCTATGCTGCATAAAATGGGCATCCGGCAAACCTTTATCGAAGGCCCCAAAAGCGCCGTCCCCGGCACAAAAATTGTCGGCAGCGCCGTCACGCTGCAATTTATGCCGCAACGGGAAGATGTCGCATCCGGGATTGAGCAAGAGTACAGTGAGAAATACAGCGCATTATGGGCGGTGCTGGAGACGATACAGCCGAATGATGTGCTAGCAATTCAAGCCTTTGGCGATCCCTACACAGGTTGTCTTGGCGAAATGCTCATCACGTATTTTAAGGCAAGAGGCGGCGTAGGCATTGTGGCAGACGGCTACATCCGCGACTGGCCTCATGTGCGCGATCTTCAATTGCCCGTTTGGGTGCGCGGATTCACGCCTAACTACGCCTCTCAATCCACCTTATTTCCTTGGGCATATAACGTGCCGATTGCATGCAGTCGCGTGCTGGTGCTGCCGGGGGACATCATTATTGCCGATGATGACGGCGCGGTGCTGATTCCACGTCAAATTGCCCCGGAAGTTGTCCGCCAAACGTTGGAACATGAAGATTGGGAGGCATTCAGCCGGATACGGATGCAGGAAGGCGGTACGCTGCTGAAATATTATCCCCTGAACGATGAGGGGCGGCAGGAGTACGAGACGTGGCGGCAGCAGCCTAAATAATTGATTCCAAATTTTTATCATCTTTCCTAAAGAAGAAAGTTTATGACAACTCAATCCGTTACTTGGCAGCAATCCACACTAAACGGCGGCGGCTTTATTGAAGGCATCTTACAAGACCCGCAGTTTCCCGACGTTTTATATGCACGATCTGATGTGGCGGGTGTTTTTAAGAGTAGCGATGGTGGGCGCTCATGGCAGGCACGTAATCATGGGATGCACGAATGTCATCAACATGATGTACGTAGTTTTGCCCTCAGTCCACATGATAATCAACTTCTGTTTCGCGGGTCTGGCTCGGTACGCGGTGGCAATTTCTTCGGTACGATCCACAAAAGCGTTGATGGCGGCGCATATTGGTATCCCGTATGCCGCGATGTTGATTTTTATGGCAATGGTGAAACGCGCCAATATGGGGAAGTCATCCAAATAGACCCGTATGATCCAACTTTCGTCGTCGCTGGTGGCTATTCCGCCGGGGTCTGGATCAGCAATGATACCGGCGAAAACTGGACTTACGCTGGTCTAAAGGACGAGCGCATCTCATGTGTCTATTTTCATCCAACACAAAAAGATACCCTTTATGTTGGCACGATTGGCAGCTTTGACCGCGACCCGGTGTTCGTCGCGCAGCAGTACGATTTCATCCGTCCTAACCCGGCACGACTGTATTGCTCGTGTGACCGGGGCGCAACCTGGGAGGTACTGCATGAGGACATGGATTTTGCCGAAATCGTCTTTGATCCAAATTTACCCGATACCCTTCATGGCGCATGTGTCCACGATGGCGTTATGAAGTCCATTGACGGTGGGCGTACTTGGGTAAGCCATGCGTGTGGCCTCTCGAAATATCTAATTGGAACTATAGCGATTGATCCACACAATCCAAACAAACTTTATGCTGGTGCGGAAACCTTCCCCAACTCCGATCCAGAAGTCCCACCCATTGGTGTGTATCAGTCGGCAGACGGCGGCGAGTCATGGGCGCTTATTCGCTGGCACACTGATGCAGACATCCATAACTATCCGGTTTATATGACACTGCCCTATGCGGGATGGGCAATTTCAAAAATGCGCGTTGATGCGCGTGATAGCGATACACTTTACATGAGTAATTGGTACGGTGTCTCCATCAGTCATGATGGAGGTCTGACGTGGGATGCCAATCACTTTGCAGGCATGGAAAATATCTGTATTGAGAATATGGTAGTTCATCCAGCACAGCCGAATACACTCTACATGGTGATGGCTGACCATAGTCCAAAGGTCAGCACGGACGGCGGGCATACATTTGCCCCTATGTCGCGCCCGAAAATCGAGACAACACAGCCCGATAGCACCGCGATTGTCGCCTCACGACATCGTCCGGATTTTGTGCTTTATGGGATTAAAGGGGCAAGTGGCTGCTCCATCATCCGTACCGGAGTAGATGGCAGTGATCCCTGCGTCGTCTTCCAGATTCTTGCCACGCCCGACACCGAGGAATCACGACTCGCGTTTCAGTCTCGCGCAGCGGGGGTATCGGTACAAGCCTTAGCAGAAGACCCTTTCCAGCCCGGTAAATTTTATGCCTATCTCGATGGCATTCTGGAATCCGGCGCAGGATTGTATCAATCCCTGGATTGGGGTGAACATTGGGAACGGCTGTCGTCAATTTTTCCGAGCTACATCAAGCGTGTGCCACACGAGCGCTATTGGATCGAAAATGAACTGCTCTCCGTCGTCATCGCGCAGACCAAAAATGTCTGCGGCACGAATCAACTGCTGTGCGTTGATCCCTACCGTCAGGGAACAATTTATGTCGGTGAATGGACTGAAGGTTTATTTCGCACGACAGATGGCGGCAGCACATGGCAAGACATCAGCCGAACACTGCCATTCAAATGTGATCGCGCTTCAGTGTTAAACGTCATTCGTGCAGATGAACACGAGGCGGGTGTCCTTTACGCAGGTTTTATCCGTGAAGGACTATGGCGCAGCAGCGATTATGGCGATACATGGGAGAAACTCTTTCCAACTGAGGATCAGGTTTTTAATGCGACATCGGTTGCCGTTGGTGGCGCAGATGGAAAACTACTCGTCGTCGTCAGCGAGCCACTGTACTGGTCGCCGTGTGAATCATCGGTTTATGTCAGCCGTGATGGTGGGCAGTCCTGGCAAGATATTTACGACAAACACTTAGGCGCAATCCGGTGGAAAAGTGTCGCTATCGAGCCTCACCAAAACCGCATTTATGCGGGTTCTTGCGGCAATTCTGCATTTTATCTTTCGCTCGATTGAGGCACATCACCATGCAAACCGACATTACCCGCTATAGCGCCCTCATCCGCCAGAATCTTCAAGCCAATTATCAAGGTATGTTTCGTGATTCAGGCGGAAACATGCCTTATCCTTTTATCACTCCCGGCAGCCAACAATATGCTGATGTGCTGTGGGATTGGGACTCATGGTTGAGCAATGTCGCGCTGCGGCAGATTTTGCTAGAAGTGGGTGATGAACACGCCATTACAGACGTTCAACGTTACGAACAGGGCTGTATCCTAAATTACCTGCATTGGGGCGGCATGGATGGCTGGATACCGATTGTCATCAATCGGGGGGGAGACGTTTATAAGGCGGTGAATCCATACCGTGAGAACATGCACAAACCCGTTTTAGCCCAGCACGCCGCGTTTATCACCCAGCAAAATGGCGGGGATGCCGAATGGCTGCGTGATAAGTTTTACTATTTGCTGACCTTCCTGAATAACTATCGCAACCATCATCGCCATACTTGCGGCGTGTACTTCTGGCAGAGTGATTTGATGATCGGTGTGGATAACGACCCCTGCACCTATTTCCGTCCACCGCGCAGTTCAGGCTCAATCTATCTCAATTGTTTGATGCTGAAAGAATTGGAAGCTGCCGTTTATTTGGCACAGCGGCTAAACTTAGATGAGGTAGCTGATGAGCTACAAACCGATGCCGATGGCTTACGCCAAGCCATACAAGACCACTGCTGGGATGAACGCGATGGTTTCTTTTACAGTGTAGACCTTAACCTGCTTCTGGCGGAAACAGACGGCTTACATGCGGGGCAGCCACGGGCTTGGGACTGTTTGATTCAGCGCATCGGTGTATGGTCTGGTTTCCTTGCGTTGTGGGCGGGAATCGCTACGCCTGAACAAGCAGGCCGAATCGTCAAAGAACATTATCGAGATATGCGAACTTTCAACGCACCCTATGGCGTCCGCACCCTTTCTAAGTTAGAGAAGATGTACAGTATTCGCGCCTCTGGCAATCCGTCATGTTGGTTAGGGCCGATCTGGGGTGTTTCTAATTATCTGACTTTTCGAGGCTTAGTACGCTATGGGTTCGACGAGGATGCCCGCCAACTCGCAGAGCGCACAATTCATCTTTTTGGGCGCGATATCGAGCGCTTTGGGGCGCTGCATGAATACTATCAACCGGAAAATGGCGAACCGATTCTCAATCGCGGCTTCCAAAATTGGAATTATCTGGTGCTTAATATGATGGCGTGGTTGGAAAATAAGCCGACTACCATTGAATTTTAGGCTTAAGCCGACCTCCTTCTCGACATCATCTTTTATAAAGCTGGTCTAGTCCACTTGACAACCAGTAGACTATGCAATATTATCTCGGCATGATTAACCGAAACAGTTTCACACCGATCTATATTCAGATTGCACAGGCCGTTATCCAGAATGTGCATGAGGGCAGCATTGCCTATGGTGAGCAACTTCCTTCGGAACGTGAGCTGGCAGAACGTTATAGTGTAAGCCGTTTAACCGCCCGTCAAGCAATTGATGAATTGGTCACACGCAGTATCGCGTATCGTGTGCAAGGTAAAGGCACATTTCTAGCTCGCCCCAAAATCCGCGAAGCATCGGGGTTAATGAGTTTCTCGGACGAACTTCGCCAACGCGGATTTCATCCGACCTCCAAAGTCATCTTGCAGCAGATCATCCCCGCGCCGGAAGCGGTTGCAGAAAAATTTCGTCTTAAGACAGGTGATCCAGTTTTTTATCTTCAACGCATTCGTCTGGCGGATGGCGAACCAGTTGCGGTTGAATATGCTTATTTGAATCTGCAACTTTTCCCTAGTATTGAGCGGCAAGCCTTTGAAAATGAGTCGCTTTTTGCGGTGCTTCAACGGCACTACGGCATTCACCCGACTTGGGCAGAAGCCGAAATTGAAGCGCGGCTCGTCACCCATGATGAGGCGGAATGGCTGGCGATGCGACCCTTGCAGGCCGTACTTGTTGCTCATCGCTTGACCTTCACCGAAGCCTTTGATGTCGTTGAAGTCGTTGATTCGGTTTATCCTGGTGATCGCTTTCCGATCTATATGGGAAGACAGCGCATCCTCGTGAATCTGGAGGAAAAATAAAAAGCATGTTCTTTGATGAAATTTATAGCCAACCTGATGTGATGGTAGAAACGGCTCAATCTGTAACCGCGCAAATCGCCGGATTATCGCCGCTGATAAATGACCCAAAGCGAATTGTCTTTACAGGCATGGGGAGTTCGCATTCAGCCGTGTATCCATCGGTGCTACGTCTTATTGAGGGCGGGGTGGATGCACGCCTCATTGAGGCTTCCGAATTGCTCTACTATCAAGCCAACACCCTTACATCAAATACCTTGCTGATTGTGGTCTCACAGTCGGGGCGTTCCGCCGAGGTTAGCCCATTAATCGGACTTGCGAACAGATGTGGCGCTCATGTGTTGGGCATTACCAACACGTTGGATAGTGTGCTGCATCAGCACAGCCAAACTTCGCTGGTGATGAAAGCAGGGGCGGAAGCCACCGTTTCTACCAAAACCTATACATGTACGCTCGTGCTGCTGCATCTTCTGACGACATGGCTTCTTAACCAAGATGTCAATGAATCCTTAAATGCTATCACAGCACTTTGCGAAAATATCAGGCCGCGCCTCCCTCAATGGCATGAGCAGATGACTGCTTTAGCTGAACAATGGACAGGGACACATTTTATCGAATATTTAGGGCGAGGCTATGCGATGGCATCAGCGACAACAGCCGCCTTAATCTCCAAAGAATCGATCAAAATGCCCACTGAGGGAATGAACGCCGGTCAATTTAGGCATGGTCCTATTGAGTTAGTTGATGGCGATTTTACCGGGATGTTTTTTATCGGCGGCGAGCCAACCTTACAAGTTAACCGAGCGCTGGCATCCGATATTGTCAATCATGGGGGACGTTTGGCGCTCATCAGCCAGAGTGATCTACAGTTGGCGGGTACAGAGTGGATCGCTATGCCCGTTTGTCCCGCTGCGCTGCTGCCCTTCGCAGAGATTATCCCGATACAGTTGTTTTGCGGGGAAATGTCCATCAGAAAAGGCTATGAGGCGGGGAAGTTCCGCTATATTGGCAAGGTGACTGAGCAAGAATAGGCCGGGCAACTTTTGGCAGATTCAAAGCATTCCACTCGATTAGGTTTATTTGTAAAAAAGGATAGCTCACATGAAATTCAAGTTGTTGATCGCACTTTTGTTAGGGGTCTTGCTGTTCGGCAGCGTTGCTGTTTCCGCACAAGACGAAGTTGTCATCAATCTGTTGGCGATGGATCAGGCGGGGATGACCCCGGAGGAATTGGGCGAAATTATCGCTCGTTTTGAAGAAGCGAATCCCGGCGTTCGGGTTGAGCCGCAGTTCGTACTCTACGATGGCCTCTACGACACGATTGTCACGTCGGTATCGAGCAATCCGCCTGCCTTTGACATCATTCTGGTAGATGATATTTGGTATGCGGGTTTTGCCGATGCGGGATGGGTTTTGGATGTGACGGATCGCGTGACTCCAGAAATGCGTGATGGTATTTTTGAGGCAGCATGGGACATCACAACCGTGAATGACGTGGTTTATGGGCTGCCGTTTCTGCTTGATCAGAAATATTTCTACTACAACACAGCACTCTTAGAAGCAGCAGGCTTCGATGCCCCGCCCCGCACATGGGAAGAAGTAGTCGAGATGTCGCGGGTCATCAAAGCCAATGGCGTTGAATATCCGATGATTTGGTCATGGGCACAAATTGAAGCGGTCATCCCGGATTTTGTGACCTTGCTCTACGGCAATGGTGGGCAATTCTTCGATGAAAATAATCAGCCAGTCTTTAATAATGAGGCGGGTGTATCGACGCTGCAATGGATGGTCGATATGGTCAACGAAGGCTTAATCAACCCGGCCTCGATTTCGTCCGCCGAGGAGGATGTCCGCAATGTTTTCTCCTCTGGCAGCGCTGCCTTTGCCATTAATTGGCTGTATATGTACAGCTTAACCCAAGACTCGGCTGAATCGCAAGTTGTGGGTGAAGTCGGCATGAGCCTCATGCCTGTGTTCCAATCTGCTCTGGACGCAGGGATTGAAAGCTCCACCAACAACGGCTCAATGGGGTTTGCTGTGACCGCTGGTTCGGAACATCCTGAGGAAGCATGGAATTTCCTGACCTTCCTGACGAGCGAAGACATTCAGGTCGAATTCTCAGCGCATCAACTACCGACTTGGCAGACCGCCTTTACCGAGCCATCACTCTTAGAGGCCAACCCTACCAATGCGGTAACAGTGCCGATGTTTGCGGAACAATTTCCTTGGTCGCATGTTCGCCCGAAGGTGCCTTATTACAATGAGGCCTCGCGCATTTTGCAGCTTGCTATCCAAGAAGCGTTGATTGGTTCTAAAACCCCACAAGAAGCCTTGGATGATGCTGCTGCGGAAATTATGGAAGTCGCGGCAGATTACGAGTAACTTCAATCTCGGTTTCTAGCGCTTCGCTCGGCAAATAATTGAACTTTTGGAGGGGAGGGTTTAAAAACTTTCCCCTCTAAAGATACATTTTAGAAGTTACACATTTCGTAAGGATTAGTTTTTAGTCAAAGCAAGCTGTAAGGCAAAATCTTTGTCCTTACTAAGCCTCGCTAAGGACTATAAATTAACAACTTTTACCACAAAACAGGGGGATGAGGTGATACCCAGGCGTACTTTGGTGCAAAAAGACAAACGACCTGCCTCTGGACTCGCTTATGGCGAGCGTCGGTTGGCGTTTTTTCTAATTACGCCGGCACTAGTGTTAACAGTTGCGCTTATTTTTGTCCCTCTCATCACGACCATTGTTTACAGTGTCTATAATGCCAATCTTTCGCGTCTTGATCGCGCTAGATTTATCGGGCTGGAACACTATACGGATTTCTTGCAGAACGAGGCTTTCTGGGAATCGATTGGGCGCACAGCTTACTTCACCGTCGTTTCTGTAGGGATTGAACTGGTGTTGGGCATTGCGATTGCGATGCTGATTGAACAAAAACGCAAATTATTTGGTTGGCGCTTTCTGCGCGTCGCCATCCTGATTCCTTGGGCTGTACCGACGATTGTCACTGGGGCGATGTGGCGTTGGATTTATGCGGCAGATTATGGCGCACTCAACGGAGCGCTGCTTCAGCTTGGGCTGATCGATCGCGCGATTCCATGGTTATCTGACCCCACTCGCGCTATGAATCTGGTGATCGTCGCGGATGTGTGGCACAGCGCACCGTTTGTGGTTTTACTGATTTCGGCTGCGCTGGTTGGCTTGCCTTCTGAATTGGAAGAGGCTTCGGCGCTCGATGGCGCAAATGCCAGGCAGCATTTTCTATATGTGATGCTGCCTCTGCTGCGGCCTGCTATTCTTGTCGTACTGGTGATTCGCTCGGTAGAGGCTTTCCGCGTGTTCGACATCATCTATATTATGACTCGCGGGGGGCCAGTAAACGGCACGATGGTGATTTCATACCTCACTTATCAAAAAACCTTTAGCGATTTGAAGGTTGGTGAAGGGTCGGCATTATCCTTCTTGGTCTCGGCGTTTACATTGATGTTGGCATGGATCTATGTGCGCTTACTCTATTCTAAAGATGCGTAGCTTATTCTAAAAAGGCTAGTGATGAAACGGGATTTACGGTTTCTTTTACGACGATCATTCCTGTATTTGTGCATGATAGTGCTGCTGTTCGCCATTTTTGCCCCCCTCTACTGGCTGTTCATCTCCAGTATTTCCACCCGCAGTGAACTCTTGAATGTGCCACCGCATTGGATTCCTCAGTCACCCACCTTACAAAATTACTTAGACATTCTCGCGCCGACTGAAGAAGCGTCACGCGCTTCGACGAATTTTCGCTTTGCACTTGGTAACAGCGTTTTTGTCGCGGCAGTCGTCACAATAATTAGCCTGTTTTTTGGTTCGTTAGCAGCTTATGCTTTCGCACGGTTGCGTTTTCCTTATCGCCAGACGGGGTTATATCTGTACTTAAGTGTGCGAATGCTCCCTGCGATTTCGTTGGTGATTCCGCTTTATATTATTCTGCGTGATGCGGCGCTGCTCAACACAACAACCGCGCTGGTGCTGGTCTATTTAAGTTTTGTCCTACCTTTTGTCATCTATATCATGGTCAGCTTTTTTCAATCGATTCCGCATGAACTCGAAGATGCAGCGCGAGTCGATGGTTGTTCGCGTTTTGGCGTGTTATGGCGCATCATTTTACCGATTTCAGCACCCGGCCTCGTTGCCGCCGGAATATTCGCGTTTTTGATGTCTTGGGATGAATTCTTTTACGCTTTGTTGTTCACGAGCACGCCTGTCGCCAAGACCGTTCCTGTCGCTTTGGCTGAATTTACCGGACGCAATGCAACAGATTATCCGGCACAGTCCGCCGCAGCGATTTTAGCGCTTATTCCGCCTGTGATCTTGGTACTTATCTTCCAGCGCTTCATCGTCAGCGGGTTAACTTCTGGCGCGGTAAAAGGGTAGTCAATTTTATGGGCGAAACGCATCTACCCTATGCTGTTGGGGTCGATATTGGCGGCACGAATATGAGCGCTGCGGTCATTCGGCATACCGACGGGCATATCCTTGCAAAAGAAACCATCGAGACGCTTCCAGCAAATGGGCCTGAAAATGGCATCCAACGCTTGTGCGACCTGATTAGAAACACGGTTCAGAATGCCAATGTGCTTTGGGAATCTATTGCCGGGATAGGGGTAGGCTGCACCGGGCCGCTTGATTTAGAGCGCGGGTTGATACAAAACCCGTTTACTTTGCCGACATGGGATGATCTTCCAATTGTTGATCGGCTAAAAGAGGCATTTCAAAAACCGATCTTGCTTCTAAATGATGCTCAGGCCGCAGCACTCGGCGAACATCAAATAGGGGCAGGGCGCGGTACGCTGGATATGGTTTATATCACCGTGAGTACGGGTATCGGTGGCGGCTTAATTCTCAATGGGCATCTTTACCGAGGACATCAATTTCTTGCTGGCGAAGTTGGGCATCACTCCCTTAATTATGAGGGTATCCCGTGTTACTGCGGCAGGCGTGGATGCTGGGAAATGTACGCGTCTGGAACGGCTGTTGCCAAATCCGCGCAAGAACGTATGACACCTGAAAGCGTCCTGTGGCAGTTGGTTCATGGGCAGCCCGAAACCATTACAGCCCGCATCGTGAGCGAGGCCGCACAGCAAGGCGACCCATTGGCGCTCGACATCTTCCATGAGACAGGCACATATCTCGGTATCGGTATTTTGAATCTATTTAATATCCTTGCGCCGGAGATTTTTGTATTGGGAGGCGGTGTTATGCAAAGTCATACTTTACTTTGGGAAGCGATTTATGAGGCCGTCCGCCAGCAGCACTATGCGGTAAGCGAAGATCAAATTCGGATTGTGCCGGCTCAATTGGGTTTAAACGCAGGCGTAATCGGCGTGGCGTATGGTTTAATTCGCCATCTGCAAAATACACTTTAGAAAAAGGAGTTTTATTAATGCGAGTGGTCATTATTGGCGGCAGCGGACACGTCGGCACCTATCTTGTCCCTAGATTAGTCGCGGCAGGGTATGAGGTGTTCAATATTACACGCGGACAAAGTAAACCGTATCTCGCTCATGTGGCATGGGCATCGGTGCATTCAGTACGCATTGACCGAGAACAGGCGGAAAAAGACGGGTCGTTTGGGCAGCAAATTGCGGCGCTTAAACCCGATATTGTGATAGATATGATGTGCTTCACGCTCGAAAGCGCCCAGTCTCTTGTTCAAGCACTGTACGGGCAAGTACAGCACTTTTTACATTGTGGCACAATGTGGGTGCATGGCTATCCAGTTCAGCAGCCGACGACAGAAGATGCACCCCGGAAACCGTTCCCCAAATATAATCTGACTGTAACCGATGTCGATCCCTATTTACTGACGGATTATGGGGTTCAGAAAGCCGTAATTGAAGCGTATTTACTCGATGAGGCGCGTCGTAATCATTTCCCCGCCACGATTCTCCATCCAGGCCACATTGTCGGGCCGGGACACAATCCAGTTAATCCCCAGGGCAACAATAATCCAAAGGTGTTCGAGCAGTTAGCGAAGGGCGAAGAACTGCTTTTGCCAAATATCGGCATGGAAACGGTGCATCATGTTCACGGGGATGATGTCGCCCAAGCGTTTATGCGTGCAGTGCAGCATTGGAGCATCAGCGCAGGTGAGGCATTTCATGTCGTATCCCCCGCTGCACTCACGCTGCGCGGATATGCGGAGGCCGTCGCTGGATGGTTTGGTCGAGAAGCAAATCTAAAGTTTGTCAGTTGGGATGATTTTTGTCGGTTCGTGCCAGAACACGACTGGTCGATGACATGGGATCATATCGCCCATAGTCCCAATGGCAGCATCGCCAAAGCCCAACGCTTATTGGCCTATCAGCCGCGTTATACCTCACTTGAAGCTGTGTATGAGTCGGTGCAATGGTTGGTTGAAAATCGAGTGATTCAAGTGTAATAATCACAGTAATTGGGAGCAAAATTTGCAACTGACTTGACAAGTGTGCAAAAGCCCTGTAAATTATGGGAAAGTTAATTCATTCAGTGAAAAAAGATGCGAAGCGCTATCCGGGGCAACCGTGACCTTATAAAAGCAATGAACCGCAACCTCCTCCTCAACATTTTGCGGCGGGAGGGTGTGCTTTCGCGCACACAGTTAACGGAGATTTCTGGCTTAAGCGTCGGGGCTGTTTCGCAAATCACCACTGAGTTGATTGAAGAAAAATGGGTTTTTGAAAGCGGCGAAGGCGATTATACCGGGGGCCGCCGTCAGATGCTTTTGCGTCTTAACCCGGACGCGGGCTATGCACTCGGCCTCAAACTGATGGAAACGCGAGTCGTCTGCGCCATTACGAGCTTTGAGGCGCGTGTTCTTTATTACAATGATTTCTTCCTGGAAAGTGACCATACGCCGAGTCAATTGGTCAAGGCACTTGCCGAGATCATCAATACGGCGATCACGGCTGCTGGGCTGCCACGTAACGCATTTTTCGGTATCGGCGTAGGGTTAGCCGGTGTGATTAATCCGCATGAAGGTGTTGTTAATTACTCCCCCTTCTTCGGATGGCGCGATGTGCCGTTGGCGGGACTATTGCAAGCAAAATTGGGACTGCCCGTCACCATCGAGAACGACGTGAACACCCTCACATTGAGCGAACATCTTTTTGGCGCAGGTCGCCATCAGCAGAACTTTATTGTGGTGACGGTAGGGCGCGGCGTTGGCTTAGGGATGGTTCTACATGGGCAGCTATATCAGGGTGAACGCGGCGGCGCAGGTGAACTCGGTCACAACATAATCGACTTAAACCGCGCACGACACTCGGTGGACGCAGGTAGTTTAGAGATACTCGCGTCTGATCCCGCCATTATCCAGTCGCTGACGGCGGAAGGCTTTCCGTGTCACACGCTGCATGATGTGATTACTGCTGCTGAAGCTGGCTCGGCTGCCGC
>DAOTTO010000376.1:0-1574 GCA_034437895.1 Anaerolineae bacterium
GGGTTGCTGGCAATGATAATGATGAACAGCAATCCCAAAACAGCAATTATTATGAGAACGATCAACAATAAATTTGAAGTTCGATTTGCTGTCGTAGGTATAGATGGCTGTATTTCGGGCTGTAACGCTTTTTTGCTGTGTTGAGCAAGAAAATTCGCAAGAGCAGTCGGTGTTATTTCAGAAATATCAGCAACTTCATCAGCAAGTGTTTGATTACGTGCATGTCCTATGCCTGTCACAACTGGAATTTTTGAGCGACAAATAGCTTCTGCAACAAGATAATCATCAAAAATAGACAAATCTTCATCTGAACCGCCACCTCGTATAATGGCAATTACATCTGCTTTGCGTTGTTGATTGATACGGCGAATGACCTCAGCAAGACGATGTGGCGCTTGCTCTCCATAAAAAGCTACATTTTCCCTATCGTAGGTTGCGGTTCCACCTTCTTTTTCATAGGTCTGCTTAAAATCATGAATTACCTCACTGCGTAGGCTGGTAATCACAGTAATATGGTTGATTTTTTCGGACAAAGGACGCTTCGTCAGAGGCCAAAGATTTTCTTGCCGCAAACGCTCTCTTATGCTTGGATCAATAACATAAGGAGGGCGCTCAATTCGGTGTAGCTTTTCAATCTCAATTTGCGCTTGAGCAGCCTGCTCATAAAATCCTATTTTCCCATAAACGATTACTTCCATGTGATCGATAACGGTTATAGGTATGGTGCTACGGACTGAACTGTAAATGATACAGCGAATAGAGTAATTATCGTCTTTCAAATTAAAATAGAGATGGCCTTTATCCGAAAGATAAACTTCGGCAACAATTCCCCTAACCCATCGGGTCGTATCGAATATTTCCTGCTGAAGCAGCTTTCTGATATATCGATTGGTATCTCGAATACTTTGCTCTGCAATATCATCTGTTTCAGTCATGACGCTAAACTATTTCCCCTTTGATTTTTTGTCGATCTCTTTAAAAGGGTCTTTGCCTTTTTCGATCAACACTTTTCGGCTGCGTCCACCCGCCACAGGGTCGCCAATTACGCCCAGTTCTTCCAGCAAGTCGATCATACGGGCGGCGCGGGGATAGCCTAAACCGAGTTTGCGCTGGATGAGCGAGGCTGAGGCTTCTTGTTCGTTGACGACCAATTCAATTGCTTGTTCCAGCATCGGGTCTTCTTCTGAAAGCGACTCGCGCCTGGTTACGCCGCGATCCCAAGGGGGACTGCCGGGTTTTTCCAACTTGCCTTCTTTAACTTGCGCCGCATACCAGTCTTTCCAGTGTTGAACGATGGAGCGAACTTCGTTATCCGCTACATAGCAGCCCTGCAAGCGTTTAGGCCCGGCGGCATCAATCGCAAGATAGAGCATGTCGCCTTTGCCCAACAGCGACTCCGCGCCGACGGAATCCAGAATCACCCGTGAATCAACACCGGATGCGACGGCAAATGCAATACGCGAAGGGAAGTTGGCTTTAATCAAGCCAGTGATGACATCCACGCTCGGACGCTGTGTTGCGACGACTAAGTGCATCCCGACGGCGCGTGCCATCTGTGCGAGGCGTGTGATGGT
>DAOTTO010000377.1:0-5803 GCA_034437895.1 Anaerolineae bacterium
ACGGTCACGATGCTGTATCCCGGTTCCGCGCCGCGATCTGGGGTCGTTTGGCTCATGCCGGGGAAGGCCTGAAACTGTGTCCAACTGCTTAAAGTGCTGCTGTAAAGGATGCCATCGCGCACCATGTCGAGATTTTGATGCACATGTCCAAAGAACACGCCTCTGATGCGATCACGGGCAGGCAGAATCGCCTCATGAAATGCCTCCCCGTTACGAATCCCCATAAATTGATCGAGCCAAGGAATCCCGACGGCTAGGACATTGTGATGCACCGCAATCACGAGTGGGCGGTCATCCTCCGCGCTGCATAACCCAGAAAGCCATTCGAGTTCGGATTTCGTCATCAATCCAGCCGGAGGATCGGTGGGGCCGTTGCTATCCACACAGATAATCTGTACGCCGTTTACCTCAAAAGCATAATGCAAAGCAGGCTGCGGTTCATCCCGATTCAGCATCAAGCGCTGCAAGGTGGGCGAATCATCATGATTCCCAGCCACATAATAAACCGGATATTTGATCTCGCTCAGGACTTCCAACGCCGTCAAATAGGCTTCAGCATGAGGATCAAACGCGACATCCCCGGTGTGGAGGACGAAATCCGGCGTAAACGGCAGTTGATTCAATTCTTTGACGAGCGCCTTTGCACCCGCTAGGGGATGAGCCTCGGCATAATCTCTGGAATAAGCCGGATCAGCATTGATGTGGGTGTCTGAAATATGGATGAATGTGCAGCCGGGATAAAGGGCATTTTCGGTCATAGAGCCTCCTTGGATGAACACCAGTTTAACATACCCCACCCATTCGGATAGCTCATTTTTTACCCGATTTAACGGTAGCCTCCCCTGCACATAGGCGGCGCTTTCCCCACGTAGTTATGCGATGATACCCACATCGAATAGACAATCAAATTTTGTAAGGGCGACCTACTGGATCGCCCCTACCGAAACCATTAATCAAGGAGTCCTCAAAATGGTCGAAGTCCTCAAATCCTTTTCCGATGCGATGGCAGATACCGTCGCGCAAGCCAGCGCAGGCATCGTGCGCGTCGAAGGGCGTAAGCGTCTCGCCGCAACGGGTATCGTCTGGTCAGATGACGGCGTAATCGTCACCGCACATCATGTCCTGCGCCGCGATGACGACATTCACATCGTCCTAGCCAACGGCGAGTCTCATGCCGCCACCCTCATAGGCCGCGACCCCAACAGCGATCTGGCAGTACTGCGCGTTAATGGCACCCTCCAACCGATCCCCAAAGCCCCGGCAGATCAGCCTGTGCGCGTAGGCAATCTCGTTCTGGCATTAGGTCGTCCCGGTGAAAGCGTTCAAGCAACTCTCGGTGTGGTCAGCGCCATTGGCAGCGGTCAAATGGACGGCGTGATTCAAACCGATGTGGTCATGTATCCGGGCTTTTCCGGCGGGCCGTTGGTCGATGCTTCGGGCTTTGTGCGCGGGATGAACACCTCCGGCTTTATGCGCGGCGTGAGCGTCACCGTATCCACCGAGAAAATTACTTCCGTCGTCGATGTCCTGCTCAAGCATGGCAAGATGAAGCAAGGTTTCCTCGGCATCGGCGCACAGCCCGTCCGCCTGCGTGAAAATATTTCTGAGCAGGTAGGCCAAGAAACAGGTTTGATGCTGGCCTCTGTCGAAAAATCCAGCCCTGCCGAAGCCGCCAACTTGTATGAAGGCGATATTATCGTCAAGCTCGATGGTCAGCCGACCCGCAACCTCGATGAACTGCTGGCGCTGCTCAATGGAGAGCGCGTAGGCAAGGCCGTCCCCGTGACGATTGTCCGCAGCGGACAGGTACAAGAAGTGAACGTCACCATCGGCGAAAAGCAGTAAATCCATTTATCCCCTTAAACTGACGGTAGGGGCGAGGCGCGCTTCGCCCCTACACGCAATCCTTAATTCTACGGAGAAAACCCTATGACCAACATCTTCCAACAACTCAGTGACCAAATGGCGGGTGTCGCCATCCAAGTCCAAAATACACTCGTGCAAATCACCGACGGACGCGGCAGCATCGGTGCAGGTACAATCTGGCATTCGGATGGCTTAATCGTCACCAACGCGCATGTTGTTATCGAACATGATCGGCGCGGACTTGTCCAGCAGCGTCAGCTTTCAGTGATTTTGCCCGATGGCCGCACTTTACCCGCCAGCATTCTCGCCATTGATGAGGCCAATGATCTGGCGGCGCTGGCGGTCAACGCGCAGGATTTACCCGTCATCGAACCCGGCGACTCCCAAGCGCTGCGTCCGGGCGAATGGGTGATGGCGTTAGGGCATCCTTGGGGCGTGCGTGATTCGATGACGGCAGGTGTCGTGATCGGCGCGGGCAATAATCTGCCCGAAATGCAGCCGGGGCGTGAATGGATCGCGCTGAATCTTACGCTGCGTCCGGGGCATTCCGGCGGCCCCTTAGTGAATACAGACGGGCATTTAGTCGGGATCAATACCATGATTAGCGGCCCTGAAGTCGGGTTCGCGGTGCCGTCGCACGTCGTCAAAAACTTTCTTAAAGAGGCACTCGGCGCGGCAGGCACAGTGGTTTAAAGCGATCTATTGAGCCGTGTGCGAGGGTGTAGCCTGAAATATTGGATTATTTTGGTTCTGCGGATTCATTCAATATAGCCGAGGGCGCGTAGATGATCTAAAACGTCCGGGCTGACTTCGCTCACGGCGCTGCTTTCGGCACGATTCTTTTCCGCTAATGCCACAAACTGCCCGATTTTGGCCTGTAAATCTTGGGTAAGGGTGGCATTCGCACCAGAAATATCTTCTGTCTCGGCGGGATCAGCATTAACGTTGAACAATCCTTCCACTTTATCCCCCACCACCGCCAATTTATGCCCGTTTTGATATACACCGCGCCGGATTTGCGTCAGGCGCATTCGCTCGATCAAAGCCGGATTGCGATGCTCGATCACGTTCAGAAAAGTATGCGGCGGAAACGCTTCCGCGAAAACCAATTCGCCAGCGAGGGGAGATGCACCCTTGGCAGCGCGAGCGAGTGATAAACCCGTGACATCAATATTCGGATCCGCTTCATCCAGCGGTGGCTTAAGTCCGGCAGCCTCTAACACCGTATGGAAAATCCGCCGGGTGGAAATTGTGCTTTTCGCTCGTGCGCTCACTGGGAATCGCTCAGGATAATGAATCACCAGCGGGACATGCACCAATTCCTGATAAACGACAAAACTATGCCCAAAAAAGTGATGGTCGCCGTGTCCTTCGCCATGATCGGCAGCGATGATGACCATCGTATCATCAAGCGTACCAGAGCGTTTTAAGTACGCCAAAAGCCGCCCTAAATGCGCGTCTTGATAAGCAATTTCCGCATGATAAAAGCCATCAATCACCTCGCGTTCCCACAATGTTAAAGGCGGGTCATCGGGGCTTGCCCAACGGGCGGCATCCGCGTTAAAACGACGCATGAACTTAAAAGCGGCTTTATCGCGGCTGATTTCCGGCGCGTAGCGGTCTAACATATCTTGCGGTGGATGATAAGGCAGATGTGCGCCCATCAGGTTTAAGAAGCTGAACAAGGGCTGCTGCCTGCCACCTGCACGGTGCTGACCGAGATAACCGATCAGATCGTCGATAGAACGGGCGGTGTTGCCTTTATAATTGACATAGCGCGTCCAGAAAGGGACAAAACGCGGATTCAGCGCCAGCCGAAACAATCTGTCGGATTGGGCAAAGCGATTACCAACATCACGCGCCAAGCGTTGATAGCGTGTGGAAAGCGTCTGCCGCCAAGCAGGTTGGTGAGACTGAATTGGGCGATTAGGCGCAGCCCCCGCATAATTATAAAATTCACTAAAACCGCGCTGGAGGCCGTTATTCAATACGCCAACCAAAGGATTATTGCAAAATCCAACCGTGTGATAGCCATCGACCTGTAAAATCTCCGCTAAGGTGGGGTAATTGCCAGAAAGCAATCCATTAGCTTGGGTAAGCTGATGTGTACTCGGATATAGCCCCGTAAACATTGAAGCATGGGCAGGCACTGTCCACTGTGCTGGTGCGATAGCACGCTCAAACAGGGTGGCTTCCGCCGCAAACGCATCAAAATGGGGCGAGGTCTCGCGCCGATTGCCATAAATGGAAAGACGATCACGCCGCAGCGTATCGAGAATAATCAGCAGCACATCAGGTTTTTTCAAGGTCGTTATTCAACCAATTCTAAAAGCGAAACAAAGCTAGGCAAAAGGATAGCATCCTGTACCCTACCGCACAATATCGACCTGTAATCAGCCCCAATACAAATTAATTTAACGATATTAATGCACAAAAAGATCATTTTTGCATATAATAGAATATGGCGCAATAAATATCTTAAGGAGCTTCGCTATGCCCACTTACGCAACCTGCCTCGGCTTCGCCTATGACTCTCCCACTGTAGAATTTCCTGTCCGCATGGGACCTGGCACTACGTTTGACACTGCACCCTTTAAAATTGCAAAAGGGACAGGTAATCTTGAAGTCTTAGAAGTCCAGCCTGACTCGCAAAATACCGCGAGTGACTTGGGACGTGTTTATAACTGGTTTAAAATTAAATTTCCCAACAGTCAAATTGGTTGGATGCGCGGACACGTCATCGGCATCTCTGGCGATTTTTCCGCCTTTGGCTACGGGAATGTTGCCACGTTGGTGCATGAATACACCCTAACGCGCAATCCCGCTTCCATCCCGGCTGCTGCTGCTGCACCCGCCGCCAATCCGATGGTACAGGCCGAACAAACTGCCCAACCCGCTAATCCAATGGCGCAAGCAGCGCAGGCAGCACAACAACCCGCTGCCGCCCAACCAGAAAAGAAAACTGATAATTCAGCCAAAGAAGCGGAAAAACAAGCCGCCGTCCAAGCCGCCGCGTCCGGTCAGCAGGTCGCCGCGTCGGGGACTGCGCCCGTCCTCACTGGCACATGGCAGCCCATTCGTCCGGCGCACCCTGCGAAAGCCAAGATTAAGGTATCTAGCGCGGCGAAAGGCCGCAATGATGGCACAACCGTTGGAACCACAGTGGTAACGACTATCCCCCGTGATACAGTTGTCCCGGTGATCGGTGTTAAGCAAGAAAATCAAGGCCAAAAGCTGCGCTGGTTACAGGTGAGCTATAACGGGCAGAATGTTTGGGTGCGCGAGGACTTCACCACCATCGAAGGCGACGGCGAAACACATGGTCTACAATGGGATTTGTATCCCGCGCCAATGGGCGAAAAACGCTGGTGGATTCGCGGCGTTAACCGCGACCCCAAGAAGGATACTTCAATTTGGGATCACAGTGGTTGGGATTTAGGTGCAGCCGTCGGTGAACCCGTCTTATGCGGGCCAGCAGGTGGTGTGGTAGCTAAAGTGTTCGACTGCCCCAAATGCACCCCTGATAAGCCGAGTGTGATGGATCACGGCTTGAAGGTCGGCGATCCGAGCCTTTTTACCGACGAAGGCTGGGGTTATGGCTACGGCAATTATGTCATCATCACCTATTCCAACGACAAACTGCCGCCCTCGACGAAAAATTTCTTAGCCGCGAATGGTTTTCCGGGTGGCGCATTCCATGTCATGTACGCCCATCTCCAAAGACGTACAGTCGAAGCTGGGCAAATCCTCACGCCCAATCAGCAGATTGGCGCTAATGGCAACAGTGGTAATTCCGAAGGGCCGCATGTGCATCTGGAATGCCGCGCAGACTTCAGCGACAAGTTCACCCGTTGGGGCGCTATCGAAAAAGGCTTCTTCGATCCGGTAGTCTTGTTCCAACGCTAAAGATAGGTTCTAAGCGAAATAAGTAACTGAT
>DAOTTO010000378.1:0-4240 GCA_034437895.1 Anaerolineae bacterium
TAATCTGACCGTTGGCATCTAAAATGACGCTATATGCACCGGCTTCACTTTGGCGAAGGTTGATCTTGGATGCGCCGCTATCCAACGCGACACGGACATCCATCACGAAATCTTGATAAAAATCGCCGATGTTTAGTGTAAGCGGTGCATCACTGCCGGTCACTTGAAACACCTGCCCGATTTCATTCGGGACAAATAACCAACCCGCACCCGCCAGCCATGCGTTTAATTCACCCGATTCAAAGTCATCATAATATCCCAAAATGAATGAGGACTCTGGCGCGGTAGTCGCCGTCCCGATTGGCACTACAAGCGCGGTCATCGTTGGCGTGACGGTTTCGAGCGGCGGTGGCTCAACCGTCGCAACCACTGGCGCGGGCAGTTCGGGCAGCGTTGGTGAGGGAATGGGTAAAGGGGTTTCCGACGTGATGGGTGGGGCATACGGTGTTTCTGTCGGGGCAGGGGTCAATGTTGCGGTTTCTGATGGGGTAGGCGAAGGTGTTTCGGTCAAGGTCATTTCTGGTTGTATCTCAGTAGAGGGAGGAGTAACATCTTGTGCAGAGACAACCACCGACATGAGAAAGAATAGTGCTATCGCAATTAGCGACAGCACCCCGGCAGGTCAAAATCAGCGTTGGGTAGACATAAGCCTCGTTTCGGCTGAGTCGAGCGATACTCTTAGCTTACCAGACGCTCTATTAATGATGCAATAGACATAACTGCTTTGTAACCCGACGAATATCCTACGCTTGCCCTACGACCTCGCGCGATAATAGGCCGCGACAAAGCGATACATTTCCAGCGTCGATTTCGGACGCTGACGACCACCATTAATGCGTTTGCTCAGAACGCTGCTATCCTCGACGATGCTTGCATCCCCATTAGCCTCTAAATACGCGGTGATGTCTACAATCCGTTGTAGATCAGTCGCCAGATTGCGGACGAAAAGGCGCTGTTTTTCGGTGTCGATTTCGCTCCATTGGCTTTCGACCTCGGCGCGGATTTCAGCCGTGAGCAGCGTTGGCGCATTGGACGGCGCAACAGTGCGTACTGTGTCTTCCAGGAGCGTGGCGGCGGCAAGAATCGAATCGCGCATTTCTTCGCCGGAACGCCCGTTAAACAAATCAGAGGATGGTGCGCCCGTTAGACTTACATCAAAGCGCCGTCCCCGCGCAAAGTACCCGCCCATCGCTTTAAACACGTCCAACGAACTGCGTGGGTCGGCCTCACCTGTCAGAAGGCGGTTAATGAATTTGTTCTCGTCACGCGGACGATTAGCGCGATACTGCCTACCGAGGACGACGACAGCTTTTATCAAGGTAATCAGCGCTTTGGAAATAACCTTACGATCTTCAACGGACATTGATCCGGGGAGATCATCGAGCGCATTACTTAAAGCACCCGTCGTGGGATGATTGCGCGGGTCGGTCACATAGAGCGTCGCGGTATCCTGCAAAAAACCCGCTGCGAGATGTATGCGCTCGGCAAATGCAAGGATGTTCGTCCCGCCCATTAACCCCCGGAAGGCATAAGTTGTCTCCAAAGCCCTACCCACGACTGCACCGAGTTCTTTTCCAAAATAGACGACGGCCTTACGCGCTTCTTCATCTTCCGCCTCGCGGACGAAGGCACGGAGCATCTGTAAACCTGCCGTGCGCGTTTTATCGCTCCAATCCATCTGTTTGTACATCTGGCTCATCATTTTGATGCCGTTTGTGCCTTGATAAGCCGCCGAAAGCGGAACCACCGCCGCAGCGCGAATCGTCCCGACGACATCCTCCTGCCGGACATGATAACTGAGCAACGTCAGCACTTCCGTCGGCGGGACGACTTCCAAAAGCTGCCGATCCGCAAATAAAATCTGGGCGGTTTTTTCGGCAACGGAGTCAAGATCAGGCGAAGCAGGCTTGCCTTTGAGTGCGCTGATGGAGGCGATGATATAAGGGACAGACTTCACCCCGGCGCTGTTGATCCCCATCAAAGCTGTAGGCACATCCGCCGAAGCAAGCGACGTTTCTGTGAACAAGCGCTCTACCACCTTAAGATATTCGCCCTGTTTATCGCCACGATACAACAACGAGGATTGCTTAAGCATCTGATAGGCCAGTTCTTCGTATTCGCTTAATGCCAGCCGGATTTGCAAAAGATAAAACGCACCGGGGTTCTGTAATTTGAATAGCGCACTTTCATCAAATGCGTTAGCGAGCCGCAGAATTTGGGCGGCATTCACATTACCGTCGGGCGTGGTGGCATATTGGGCTAATCCGCGCAAAACGGCGGCATCTAACAAGTCAATCCGTTCATTCTGACGGGCAATTTCAGCAAAGCGCATCAAAATCAGCGACTCCCAGCGCTCACCAAACTCGCTGGCGATGTTCATCAAAATGCCGGCGGGTGGTGCACCTGTCTCTTCGCCGCTGACGTAGCCATAAGCCCGTCTGACGGGAAGAGGAAGCTGTTCGCGGAAGGTACGGGCATCCATCAATTTTTTGAAATCTTCCGGACTCAGCGTTTTGACCGCCAAAAGGAATAGGTTTTCGTTAATGGTCGGCTCGTTGAGCGGGAAGGCCAGCGAGATAATCTGCGCGAAGACACGTCCAAGCCCCACTTCCGCACCCGTATCTTGCATCTTTACCAACAGCGTATTGATTTCATCGGTATCGCGCTCTTTGATGAGGTCACGCAGTTGGGCGAGCAAGGCGCGATGCGTCAGATCAACCCACGCTGTGCCTTCCGGCCCCAAGGGATTAGACATCCACTGCGCCAACGTGTCATAGACTAGATCAGATTGCCCTTCGTTGAGCGCATCTTCCATCTGCTTAAGCACCGATTGTTCCAACGCCGGATTCGCCCGTAAGAGCATTGCAACGGGTTCGGCATGGGACATCTCGCGCATCGCCAGCGAGAATTTCATCAAATGGTCGGCATAAGTGACGCGCAGTTCTTCTGTCAGGGTAGGGTCTTCCGCTAGGATTTTGCCAACCTCATCTTTGGAGACAGGTTGGGCATTCAGCAGGGCTTCATCGATTCGCGTGCGGCTGGAAGCATAACCTAATGCTTCCGCCAATTTATCCCCGCGATTCAAACGCCATCCCGCAATATGCGTCAGCGCAGCGGTTTGCTTGCTGACGAGTTCGGCATCCAAACGCAGTTGGCTGATGATAAAGCGGCTGTAATCATCGCTTATTTCTTCGCCTGTCACCCGCGCATCCGCCCAATTATAGATGACTGTTCCAGTAGGCGCGGCATCATCACTGTAAAAGCGAATCTGGGTATCGATTTCCGTTGTGGGTAAGCTGTGGGTTGTAAAGGTCACGCCGAAACGGGCAGAAGGCGGCAGCAGCGCCAGCAGTCCCTCAATGAAAGACACACGCATATTCAGATCATCGGGCGCACCCTGAATAATCAACTGGACACCCTGCACAATGGCAGCCAACAGCGATTCGATGATGGATGTCTTGTTCGCCGTATAGGTCATCAAATCAAGCAGATCATCAATTTGCGCCTCGATGGTGGGCGGTTCGCCTTGCGGCAGTTCCAGCAAAGGCACAGCCGCTCCCGCCTTTTCAAAAATCGGCAGTTGATCCTGTACGACGGCGGAAAGCGCTTTTAAGTTCCCGCCCATCGCTCGCAGCGCATCTGGCTGCGCGAAGATGTAATGCGAAATCGTCTGGCCTGCGCCACCTTGCTGCGATTGAATCAATAAAAAGGGAATTTGTTTATCGCGCCCGCGCACCAACGCCCAGGCACCTTTGTGCGCCCGAATCAGCGGCGGCAGAACAACACGCTCAACCGCTAATGCTGCCAATTCCGGTGATACGCCGGGGGAAGCTGCCAGCAAACGAGGATTTCCGTCCGGCTTGCCGTGAGAGACGATTTGACCGTAGTAAAAATGTTCAAGCAAGAATTTTGCAGATGCCACGATAGACCAACCTTACATACAACTCGCACAGCGCGAGCCATCATCAATAGGCTTTAATTACGATGGAGTATAGTTTATTTAAGCCGTCTTAGCATCTGTCGCGATATGACGAAATTGTACCAGTAAGATAATTGGGGTATGATGATGTCTATAAATGGACTAAAGTCCGTTTATATTTGGTAGATAGGCGAGGTTATTGTGTAAGCATCCCCACGCCTAAAGGCGGGGGCTTTTAAAAGCCCTAATGCTTACCCGACTCGGTTCCCTTCGGGGAACTCCGTTAGCGGTGAATAGATAGGCACTTTGGGATGCTTCACC
>DAOTTO010000379.1:0-4948 GCA_034437895.1 Anaerolineae bacterium
TCGACATCCACTAATGACAACGCAACAACCGATATACCCCGGATCACTCGTTGAGCTAAACCCGAATAAAAGCGCCCCACCCCATACGTCTTTTTACCCGCTTTCGTCTCGACAACTTCGTCGCCTGCTAGCAGGTAGGCTCGATTTGGATCAACGAGGTGGGCTTTGAGAAATATCCAGTGAATCGTGAGCCAGTTGAGGGGACTGTGATATAACCGTTGTAGTGTTCGATAGCTTCCCCTTTTCTCACTCCAGCGTGACAACCCCAGCATCGTTGCTCGTTTTGGAATGCATAACATGGTAAATATCACATGACGCAATTGCCTCAATGTGCTTGATGGTAAGTAGGGTTTATGGCAGATCAGCAGTGGTATAATTTCAGACATGGGCTTCTCAGTTCAGCAGTTTTTTGGCAATTACTACTGTACTGAAAAAGCCCTTTTCAGCTACATTCTATTTTGGCCAAGGTATTGTTTATAGAGAGGTATTCTTATGGAAAAGTTTGGCTATAAATTTTCGTTTGGTCCCTGGAACATCCACGAAGGGTCAGACCCGTTTGGCCCCACAGTGCGTCCGCCTGTGACGTTTGAAACCAAGTTGAACGCTTATAAACGGCTCGGCTATGACGCGGTGCAGTTTCATGATGATGATGCCGTGCCGAATCTGGATGAGAAAAATTCCGCGCAGATCGCAAGCGAAGCCCGTGCGCTCAAACAAAAATTAGACGATATGGGCTTGGTCGCGGAATTTGTCGCCCCGCGCTTGTGGGAGCATCCCATGACGATTGATGGCGCATACACGGCGAATGATCCGGCGGCGCGTCAGTATGCCCGTGACCGTTCCCGTAAAATGCTGGATGTGGCGCAGGCGCTCGAAACAAATTTAGTGGTTTTATGGCTGGCGCGGGAAGGCACGTATCTGCGCGAATCCAAAGACGCAGTACGCGCAGTCGATTTATTGGTCGAAGCGATTGACGACATGCTGGCCTATGCGCCCAACATCCGCATTGCCGTCGAGCCGAAGCCGAATGAGCCGATGGATATGGCTTATATTCCCACGATTGGTCATGCGGCGGCATTAGGGTATAAGACTCGCGCCCCGGAACGCATGGGCGTTTTGGTCGAATCGGCACATGCCATCCTCGCCGGATTAGACCCCGCCGACGAAATGGCCTTCGGGCTGGCGTTCAACAAATTATGGAGCGTCCACCTTAACGATCAGAACGGCCTCAAATACGATCAGGATCGTTCCTTCGGCAGTGTGAATCTACGCCGCGCCTTCGACCAGGTGTTGATTCTGGACGATTATCATTTTTATGAGCGCGGCATGGTCGGCATGGATGTAAAAGCCATCCGCACCCAAAAAGCCGATGTCGCGGAAAAGCATCTCGCCAACAGTCTGGAAGTCTTTTTATGGCTGGTGGAACGCGCCCGCAGCCTTGATCGTACCGTCATGAGGCAGTGCATTGAGGCACGCGATTATGAAGCCTTAGATCGCCATATTTTGGGACATTTGATGCAGAAATAGGTTCTTTTGACGGATTAATATAAAAGGGATTTTGTTGACATGGAAATTAAAGGACTTACGGCGCTCGTCACGGGCGGGGCATCAGGACTCGGTGGTGCGACGGTCAAACGACTGGCACAGCACGGCGCGAATGTCGTCATCTTGGATCGTGATGCAGAAAAAGGCGCGGCGCTGGCGGCGGAACTTGGCACGAATGCCCGTTTTGCTCAGGCCGATGTGACTAGCGAAGAACAGGTGCAGGCCGCGATCAACATCGCCAAAGATGCGTTTGGGGCGCTGAATGTCTTGGTCAACTGTGCCGGGGTGGGCATGGCGCTGCGGACGACCAGCAGCAACGGCCCGCATCCGCTGGATATTTTCGAGACGGTCATCCGCATCAACCTCATTGGGACGTTCAACTGCATCCGACTGGCGGCAACGGCGATGATGGAAAATGCGCCGAATGCTGGCGGCGAGCGCGGCGTGATTATCAACACGGCATCGGTGGCGGCTTATGATGGGCAGATCGGGCAGGCGGCGTATTCGGCCTCTAAAGGCGGCATCGTCGGCATGACGCTGCCCATCGCCCGTGATCTTTCCCGCAGTGGGATTCGTGTTTGCACGATTGCGCCGGGGATTTTCGATACGCCTTTGTTGGCGGCGCTACCAGAACCCGCCCGCATTTCGCTGGGTCAGCAGGTGCCGTTCCCGTCACGCTTAGGCGATCCAGCCGAATATGCCCATCTCGCACAGGCCATCATCGAAAATGAGATGATGAACGGCGAAACGATCAGGCTGGACGGCGCTATAAGGATGTCGCCGAAGTAAGCGATTGATAGGCTAAGGTAGGATTTATGGGGAAAGTCAGTGACTTTCCCTTAATATTTTCGACAATAAGTATCTTAAAAGAAGAAAATTCCTTCTATAACCGAATCTTTGATTAAATTTTTCGCCACTCCAATGATACTTGTGCTACAGTCAAGTAAAAAGAATATTGCTTTTCGTTAAATCGCCACAACTGCCGTTCTCTCCCTGTCCAAGAAGTTGAGGAATAACTCATGACTAAGCTAAAATCAACGATTGAAATATCGGATAGGATTATTCAGCAGGTTCAGCAGCTTCAGGATATGCAGTTATATCTCGGCGAGCCTATAGATGAAGCCGAAGAAATCATCTGGAAGGCGGTATCCTCCTACGCAGCAAATATTGCGATGTTTCTCCACGAACACTCAGTTATGGTAACAATCGAAGATGGGGACGATCCCGAAGCTGAAGACCCAGCAGAGTCATTCCGTGAATCTTGGGGACAGGCCGTGCGCGGAGAAGGAAGATCACTCGATGACATCTTGGATGAGTTAGATGCCGAATGAGCCTCGACGCATCCATGTCATTGCTACGCCCAAGTTTGAGAAAACGCTTAAGCACCTACGTAAAAAATATCCCAATATTGTGGGGGATTTACGCCTTTTAAATCAACAACTTAACGGCGGCGAAACACCCGGCGACAAAATCCCTGGTGTGGGTTACAACGTATTTAAAGTGCGAATAAAAAATAGCGACGCTGGCAAGGGAACACGGGGCGGCTATCGCATCGTCTATTATATCGAAACAGCCGAGCGTATCATTCTGCTGCGGATATACAGCAAGTCTGAGGAAACCGATATTTCAACAGAAGAAATCCGACGCATCATTCAGGATTACGAACAAAGTAAAGGCTAAAGCATAACTTATTTTGCCAAGACCCCTCTTTTGTTTACCGTTTACTTTAGGAGTTGATCATATGTGTCGTGGCTGCCTATAAAGTACCACTCAATTTCGTCATCGGTGATTAAAATACCTAACGCTCTGTATTTGAGGGAAATGCGTACAGAATAGATTGGAGGGTTTTCTCGTACTTTTTTAAACCTTAAACTATGATGGTAAGGGTTGTTTTTAAATGTTCTGTAAGCATTAAAAGCAGCCTTTTGTACATCAGGGGAAAGTTTCCGCAACAATTGTCGAAAATCCTTAGTTATTTTCGATTTCACGGCATATCTATATCATTATCAGGATCAAAGTCTTCAACTTCGCCCGCCAAATATTGGTCAACAGCCTGCTGAGCAATATGATCAAGTGCATCTCCCGTTTCCGCGAAATGTTCATCCCATTGTGCGTCATCATCTTGCCAAACCAATGAAACGATATATTCCTCGATAGATGCAAAACCACGCCGGTTCGCTAATTCTTGTAGATCTTCAGCGGCAAACGGCAGCCCAATAGTTGTCCGAGGTGTGCCAACAATAGGTTCATTAATTTGGAAATCTGGGGGGGGTGTCTCTTCTAAGATATTTTTTTCAACCCTAATTTGCGTTGTATAAGTATCTCTATCAGCTTGAGCTGTATACCACCACTCCCCTAAATTTGATGTTCGGGCCGGTAATTCCTCTGGAGTCATTTGATACTTAGACTGCTTACCTATGCTTTTAACATAAGAAAATTCTTCGGAAATTCTATCTCTGCTAGACATCATCGCTTTCCTCTTCATCTCCAAAAACCGAATTAAAACGGTCTAAGTTCTCTTGCATCACTTCTATAAAAGCAGCCATTCGTCCCGGTGCGATTATGAATCGTCCGATACACTCCGCCTTTACAGACTCAACATTGGGTATCTCATCTTCCTCTAAAACTAAAGGCGGTGCGATTTCAAAAAAAGATATGATAAATGCTTCCTGGGTATGCTGAACAATCATATTGGTTACATATTTGCTTGTGATATTTTCAGATACATGCCATTCAATAGGAACACTAATTCGTTTCGATAGTTGATCGCTCATTATGCCCTCCACATTTTTGTAAACAAAAATTGTATCATGAGACTTAGAGTCGTGGTTCAATGATATTATGCAATTTTGGATTAGACTATTCCAAGAGGTCGGCTATTTGATGATAAGCTGACTTCGTTCTCTTTATGATGAATTGTTCAGCCAGCGCCGCTACATCGTCACGGCGGATCTGGCAGGATCAGCGTCTGCGGTAACTAAACATTTCTGCGGTAATGATAACACCTCAACTCAATGGAGACGGCGGCGCTGCCGGAACCTGCCCGCATTTCGCTCGGTCAGCAGGTGCCTTTCCCGTCGCGCCTCGGCGATCCAGCGGAATATGCCCATCTCGCGCAGGCCATCATCGAAAATGAGATGATGAACGGCGAAACAATCCGCCTCGATGGTGCTATTCGTATGTCACCCAAATAATTGATTTAAGTGGATAGGGAGAAAGCTACACAACTTTCTCCCTGTGAAAACTTATACTTCTATCCGCGCCGCCCGTTTGATCGCTTTCAACCGCTTCATGACATCATTCGTGCCGCGCCCGAAATAGTCATAGAGTGTCTTATACTCGGCGAAGAGTTGATCGTACACCGCCTTATTTTCGGGAATCGGTGTGACGACTTCTTCCTTGA
>DAOTTO010000380.1:0-9725 GCA_034437895.1 Anaerolineae bacterium
CGCGAAGATTCGCAAAGAAAAAGGGCGATACAGGATATGTGTATCGCCCTTATCTTATACTTCAGCGAGGATCGCCTCATCACAATCATGAGGGTGAAAACGCCTTTTTTGCTATCTCGCTCCGCGAACTCCGTGTCTCTGCGGTTCAAAAAAAGCGTATTATCATAGAATGACAGTTAGCCTCGCCCTACGCTTTTATCCCCTATTGCTTTGCGAAGCTTCGCGTTCTTCGCGCCTTTGCGTCTAAGCATTTACCGTATGCAGGGCGAAGCAGCACCTCGCCCTACGCTTTTATCCCCTATTGCTTTGCGAAACTTCGCGTTCTTCGCGCCTTTGCGTCTAAATCCTATCTTTCCCTTTACCGCCCCTCGAACACAATCCGATCTTCCAGATTAGCCTCGACTTGCTCCCGCGTCAGCCACGCCTCACGCAGTTCTTTTTCCGCAAACAGCGCCAATTGATCGCCCATGTGGGGTGAACCGGGCTGCGTCGAATTGCCGTAACTGAGCAGGACTTGGGCGCGAATCGGGTCGGAAAATTCGATGACGGCGATATACGAATCGCCTTGCGTCGGGCGGAAGCGCAGATCAGTATCCTGTGCAAACGTCAATGTGCGGAACGAGCCGAGCAAATCTTCCGCGCCGTTAGCGGGTAAATCCACATCGCCGAAACGCAACCGGAAGACATCGCCGTAAGGCACATCCATCCCCGCGCCCAGCACCCGCAGCGATTCTAGGCCGTCGGCGACTTCTTCTAGGGCCGCGACTGCCGCTTCGGGGTCGGCTAATCCACGCGGCGTATTCAGTGGGTCGTTGTAGTCCCAGGGAGTTGAGAATGACGCAAAACCATTTGGCGAAATATAGGCATTCGCCCACGCCACGAACAACACCGCGCCCACGCTGTCGGCGTTGGCTTGACGATCCCAGCCTGCCAGCACATCCGCCGCTTGCAAAACGACTTCGCTGTCGGACTCACGGGCGGCGGCGATTAGATCATCCAGCACCCAATTGGTGAGTTCGATAAAGGTGGAATGCTTGTATTCGACCAGTTCATCAAACGTGATTGACTCGTCATCATACAGCAGCCGCATCGACGTAATCGGGCGAGGCCACACATACGGCGCAGGCGAGATATAGGCCGGATAATCTGCCGCATCAATCTCGTAAGGATAGGTCGTCGTCCAGGGCGGTTCATTGGCGTTTTGCAACCAGCCGCTCGTCGGATTAATCAGCTTGGGCAGTTCGTCAAAGCTGAGGTGATCGGCTTCATCCCACACATAAGTTGACGTGTCGCCGGGGAGAATCGCCGGATTGGACGTATCAAGCAGGGTGGTATTGTTCCAGAAGTCCCAATCGCCTTCGCTGCGACGCGGGACAATTTCGTTGAAAAGGTGCATGATGTTGCCGTCCTGATCGGCATACATCATCGTGAACATCGGAATCCGCACGTTGGAAACGGCTGCCTGAAATTCCTCGAAATTCTGCGCCAAGCCCATCTCCCACCATTCCTGCGCGGCGGCAAACGAATTTGCGCCAACAGCACGGATGGCGATGGCTGAACCATCTTCGCGCTGCGCCAAGATGGGGCCGTGAACAGAACGGCGCACAGTAATTGGCGTTTCCATCAGCGTCCCGTCGGCTTGCTTGACGAGAATCGTCTCGTCGGAGGTTTCAAACGCCACTTGTTCGCCGTCATAAAGATAAGTGCTGCCATCGTCGCTGACGGTCAATTCATATAAATCCCAGCCATCGTGTGTGTTGACGGTGTGCGTCCAGCCGAGATGTTCATTAAAGGCGATTCCGAGCGTTGGCCCGCCGACCAGTGCCGCGCCGTAGACGTTAACCCCCGGTGCAACCAAATGCGCTTCGATCCATAAACCCGCGCCCGACCAGGGTTGATGCGGATTGGCGACCAGCATGGCGTTCCCATTCGCGGAGCGTGAAGGTGCAATTGCCCACGCATTCGACCCGCTCAGATTGATTTGGTTGTCCGCCCACTGCGATGCAGCCGCTACTCCACGCCCAGCCGTGAACGTCCAGCGCAAGACGCGAATCCCGTGCGCGATGATGTCCGTTGGCACGATAGGCAGCACAGCTTCGCGATCATCAACGATTTGGTCAGCATGTTCGGCGGCATAATCATTGATTCCAGCGACGAAAGACTCCAGATAGCCGCGCCATTCGTCGGAAAGGGCGGCATATTGCGCTTCGGCATCCTGAGCAACGCCGAGTGTGCGGGTTAATTGATCGTCCGCCAGATAATCTTCGCCCCAATATTCGGCGGCGCGTCCCCGCGCTTGACCATAAAGTTCCAGAATCAGGTCGCCATGATTTTGCGCCTGCGCCCAGCCCAAGCCATAAAATAAACCATCATTATCGGGGGCATAGATGTGCGGTACGCCCCATGTATCCCATAGAATCTCGGTAGAAGTGGGCGTATCCTGCGCGATGCTGACCGCCGGAACGATGAACAACAGAAGGAGAAGGCCGAGCAAAAAACGGGTTTTTCTTGTGAACAGCATAAAATTGCGTATCCTTTCGATTGAGCCTATAGGAGCATTATCCGCTGAATGACGAAAATCTGAAAATGAGACAATTGAAATAGAAACATTATTTTTTAACCACCTAAGCGCAGCGATGACACAAGAGCGTCAAGAAATGTTTTAGTTGAAAATTCTCTTTGAGTCCTTCGCACCTTTGTGGTTCAAAACAGTTTTTATAGAGGAGAAGTTTTGCCGCGCCCGACGAGGGTGAGATAAGCGTACATCAGCGCCCCGTATCCCAGCCCAACAGCGACTTTGGTGCTGAAGGAAACAGATGATGGCGACAGAAAGCCTTCGATCAGACCTGCGCCGATCAACAGCGGCACAGAAATCACGACTAACGCCGCCGCCCGCCGTGCCGCGATGGTCAGCGCATCGCGCCGTGTATAAGCACCCGGATTCAAGAGCGCCCATCCAAGCTGTAAACCCGCACCGCCTGCCATAAATATTACACTGAGCTCGACCACGCCATGCGCGAAAATAAAATCCAGCAGCACGTCGGCTTGCCCATAATAAGCCGCCAATCCCAACACCGCACCAATCGAAAGGCCGTTCATCACCAGAATCCAGACGGTGAATAGGCCAAAGGTGACTCCGCCGCCGAAAGCTAAAAGCGCCACGCGGATATTATTGGTCATGATGAAGCCGGACGCATACGGACGTGCGCGGACGGGGATGTCTGTCCACGTGGATTGATCTTCCAGCGTGGCACGTTGATCTTCCAAACCCAACGGCGCAGCGACTTGGGGATTGGTGGAGGCCAGCCGGAAACCGACTAACGCCGGAATGATAAACAGCAAAAAGGCGGCAAAAGTAAAAAGTGCGGTTTGGCGGAAGGTTTGCGGGATGACTTGGGTAAAATAACGCACTGAACGCCCATAATCATTCACATCATCCTGATAGATAAAACTGTGAGCGCGGGTGAGCAGTTGGTTGAGATAGGTCATCACCCTTTTTCCAGAAGCCGCCGCGCTGTAATCACGCCGCGCTAAGGCAAGGTCAGACGTGACCGCCCGATACAACGCGCCGATTTCACGGACTTCCGCCGCGCTCAACCGGTCACGACCTTTGTGCCGATTCAGAAGTTGGGCTAATCTTTCCCAATCTTTTTCCCGAAGTTTGATAAAATCATTGAGAGTCATAAATCAATTTTAGGATAAACCCCTTGTCTGACAATCGCTTACAGATTGATACGCCGGAAAACCTCACCTTAGAAGCGGAGATCGCCGGATTCGGCAGCCGCTTTCTTGCCGCCACCGCCGATTATACGCTTTTGGGCATCGTGGCTTTTATCTTTAGCCTGCTATTTTCGCGGTCTGTTCCTACCGTTGAAGACAGCAACCTAGCAACTTTATTGGTACTTTCGGTAACACTTCTTAGTATTGTATTGTATCACCTCTTTTTTGAGCTTATTTGGAATGGGCAAACTCCGGGCAAGCGCTGGTTAGGCATTCGCATTGTGCAAGTCGATGGTACCCCCGCTTCTGGTTCAGCCTTGGTTGTCCGCAATTTGATGCGTCTGTTCGATTTTTTACCCGGCCTTTATGGGGTCGGGATTTTGTCGCTCTTTATGACCAAGCAGACACAGCGTTTAGGCGATCTCGCCGCTGGCACAATCGTGATTTATGAACGCCCACAGGTCGATTTGCGCGTCATCAAGCAGGATTTGCGGGTGAATTATCGTCGTATCAAAACAGTTGAGCCGATTCCCTCTTCGATTGATATTACTCGTTTGAGTAGGGAAGATTATCAGGCCATCGTGAATTATCTTCAGCGCCGTTCCACGCTCACCAATGACTATTTGGCGGTGGCGGTGGCAAAGAAAGTCGCCGATCAGATGGATTATCAGGATAATCGATTTCGTCTGAATCATCCTGCCGACGCGGAATTATTTCTCGAATGGGTGGCGCGAGCATTTGAACTCAGAGGCCAATAAGCAGCCCTATGTCGCAAGATAATCTTTACCTCAAACGGATTAACACAGTGCTGGATTACGTCCGGGCGAATCTGACCGATGATCTTTCGTTAGAGACTTTGGCGCAGGTAGCGTGTTTTTCGCCATTTCATTTTCACCGCATTTTTACCACCCTCGTCGGCGAAACCGTCAATCAATGTGTCGTCCGGCTGCGGTTGGAACGGGCGGCGGCACTGCTAAAAACTGCCCCAACGATGTCGATCACACAGGCAGCGACAGCCAGTGGGTTTACATCGCTTTCGGTATTTTCTCGCGCTTTCAAGAATCAGTACGGTCTTAGTCCGCGCAGTTGGGACCGAGAAAGCCCGCTCAAAAACAGCAAGAATGGTCAAATCCTTGAAGGTTTCCCCCTGTATACTATCGATGTATTAAGTGATATCGGGGCGCGTGATGAATTTGAGGTACGATTGCGGCCATTGCCGATGCAGTGGTTAGCCGTAGTGCGCGTGTTTAATCCTTATCAGCCGCCGCATGTGCTAGAGGGTTATGAGCGTGTGCTGTCGTGGTATCGAGGGCGCGGCGGACAGCTTGCGCGGACGACCCTTTATGGCATGTCGCAGGATGATCCAGAGATCACGCCGCTGGAACTGTGCCGGTACGATTGGTGCTTAACCCTACCTGATAATGGGTTGGGACAGATCGAAAGCAACGCGGAGATCGACATGCGCGTTTTCCCGGCCTGTACCATTGCGACAATTCACGTTGAAGGGGACATTTACTGTGTAGATCGGGCATGGCAGTATTTGTATCGCTATTGGCTGCCGCGTAGTCGCTTTATGCCGGATAATTTGCCAGCGATGGAAATTTATCGTCAGCAGCCCGCCGAAATCGGGTGGGAAATCTATAATTTAGAATGCGCTGTCCCGGTGATAGCGCTATAAAAGGGGGGGATTATGAACTTAGGAGCATTGCACCTCAGTTTAGCTGTGAAGGACATCAAGGCCTCGCGGGCGTTTTACGAAAAACTGGGCTTCAGCGTATTTGATGGCAAGGAAACCGACAATTGGCTTATACTGCGGAACGGCGAGTCGACAATCGGCTTGTTTCAGGGCATGTTTGAAAATAATCTATTGGCGTTTCATCCGACGGATGTACGAAGCATTCAGCGCGAACTCAAAGCGCAAGGCGTAACCTTTATACTGGAAGCCGACGAAACCACACAAGGCCCCGCACATTGCACACTGCAAGACCCCGACGGCAACGATATTATGATCGACCAGTTTTAAATCAATGATCGTGCTTTAATCTGCAAATAGCGGTTGACGACTTCCATCGTTAACTGTTCCGCCGCGACATCGAGCGTAAGTACACCGCGCCGCCCCAAATTTTCTAGCACGAGGCGGCGCTCGTCAATCAACTGCTCGGCGACGGCGCGTTGATAAACCGTATCCGAATCGTGCGGTTGATAGGCGGCGACTTGCCCCAGAATCGGGTCACGAATCGTCACCAGCAGCGGCAGATGGCGCGGTGCGAGGCGCGGCAGATGAGTCAACAGTGACTCGCCAGCGCGGGAATCACTTAAATCGGTGAACAGCACTACAAGTGAGCGCTTGCGATTTTGTACGCCCAAAAAGGTGATCGCTCGCCCATAATCCGCCTCGACAGGTTGGCTTTCCAGCGCGTACATCGCTTCCAGCAATCTTTGAAACTGCGCCCGTCCCGCGCCCGGCGCATAATAACTTTGCACTTGATCGGCAAAGATCAACAGCCCGACTTGATCGCCCCGCAATGTCGCCACATAGCTAAACAACAAAATGCTGTTGATGACAAAATCGACTTTCGCCATATTCCAGCTTACGCCATCAGGATCATCTACACGAATGGGCGAGCGCATCATCCGCCCAATATCGACGGCAATCAGCACACGCTGGCTGCGTTCCGGTTCATAATCGGTACTGATGGGCTTACCGCGTCGGGCGGTGGCTTTCCAGTTGATGCTGCGATAAGCATCATCAGGCGTATAATCGCGCAGACTCTCGAAGGCCGTCCCTTCGCCCCGCAGCCGCACCCCGCGCAATCCAATTTCCGCCAATTGATCGCGCCGTGCCAATAGATCGTAAGCGCGGATTTCGTGCAAATTTGGGTAGACCTTCACCGGCGCGGCGGCATTGATTTTGGCCTGTCGCACATAAAAATTAAGCGGGCCGTTCCAGCGTAGATTCAGATTGCCAAAAGCAAAATCGCCGCGTTTAAGCGGGCGGACGTGGTAGCTGAGTTCGAGCAGCTCATTGGGACGAATCGTTCCGCTTAACAGGGGAAACGTCACCGCCAAATTTCCTCTTTGTGTAAGGGGAGAAGCCTTAAACGTCCCATTAGTCCCGTTTTGTTCCCCCTCCTTGAGTTCGGGGAGGGGGCTAGGGGGTGGGGTTTTGGATACAACAAACAACAATGGCGGCTCATCGCGCACACTGAGGTCAATCGGGCGCGGGCTGCGCGTCGAGATGCTAATCGTGATTTTATTTTGCACACCGAGCGAAAGTTTTTGATCGTGCAGCCGCTCGACTTTAAATTGTGTAATCGTGCCAGCCGTGCGCCGATCCAGAAAGAGCAAAAAAGCCAATCCAAGCCCATAGACGATAGCGATAGGCGTGAGCCATGCGAAAGCTGCCGCCAAAATCAGCAGCGCCGGAACACCGAGCGAAAACACAAAAAAACGTGGGGTTAGCATAAGAACCTATGGGGAGTCTATGACGAGCGCTGTTCATAAATCAAGCGATGGGCTTCTTCCGGTGATGCGACGAAAATAAAATTCGGTGGCCTAAACGCCCGCCCATAGACCTTGATGAATAGATTAACAAAATTCATGACAGCCGAGGAGCCGCCGATGAAGATAATCATCCCACCATTAGGATGATTTATCTCGCCAACCCGTTTAAATCGGGTGACTGCGCCCGGCGGTGGAAAGCCGCCATTACGAATGTCGAACACCAAATCGACTGTTTGGGAAGCGCTGTCCAGCATAATAATCATCGAATAAAAGACAGCATCAAAATCGCCCCAATTCCAGGGTTTTTGATAGGTGATGCAGATGATTTTGTTATCTGTGCCTTCCCAATCAATTGTAATACCCATACGTCACCTGTTGAATAATGTCGAATAAAGTGGCGATGCGTAACCAATTATAGGTCAAAAGCGTAAAATTGTGTTAGCGCGGGACTTCCAGCCGAGAGAGCAGCCGCTTGAACACCGCATCCGCGTTTAAGCCTTCGATTTCGGCTTCAGGGCGCAAGATTACACGATGGCGCAGCGTGGGCGGGACGATGGCTTTAATGTCATCCGGCGAAACGTAATTGCGCCCATAAAGCGCCGCCCGTGTCTTAGAAGCTCGCAGCAGCGCCACACTCGCACGGGTGCTTGCGCCGAGTGTCAAATCGGGACTGGTGCGGGTCGCTTCTGCGATGGCGGCGATGTATTTCAATACGCCGTCTTCGACTTGCACCGTCTGCACGATCTGGCGGATGTGCGGCAGATGCTCCGGCTTCAGGATTGGGGTTAAGCCTGTCGCGGCGAGGTCTTGCGAATCAAAGCCGTCATGCGTCCGCCGCAAGACTTCGATTTCTTGCGCTAACGGCAGATAATCAATCTGCACTTTGAACAGAAAACGGTCAAGCTGAGCTTCCGGCAGCGGATACGTCCCGTCCATTTCCACCGGATTCTGTGTGGCGATGACCATAAATGGCTGCGGGAGTTGCTGCGTGTCGCCGTCAATCGTGACCTGCCGTTCTTCCATCGCCTCCAGCAGGGCGGCTTGTGTTTTGGCAGGGGCGCGGTTGATCTCGTCCGCCAGCAAAATCTGGGTAAAAATCGGCCCACGTTTAAGGTTAAAGCGGCTGGATTGCAGGTCATAGACCACCGTTCCGACCACATCCGACGGCATCAAATCCGGCGTGAACTGAATCCGTCCGAACTGCGCGGCGATCATCCCCGCCAGCGTTTTGGCGATCAATGTTTTAGCGGTGCCGGGAGCGCCTTCTAAAAGGACGTGTCCGCGTGAAATCAGCGCGATAGCGAGCAGTTCAATCGCTTCATCCTGCCCCACGACGACTCGCGCCGCTTGTTCGCGCAGTGATTGCATTAAGCCTTGTAAACTTTCCGTCATAGAGGAGACTCCTTATTAAAAAATGTGTGAGGAACGGGGTATTTTTAACCACAAAGTGCTACAGATTCGTGTTCTCTGTGATCCCAATATTTCGCATTTTTTGCGATTTAATGTTTCCTCATCCATGCCGTTGCGTCTGATGCGGAACGGATGAGATCGGCCTCGCTGATGTTCTGCTGCGAGAGCCTTTTGAGCAGATCACGCAGCGCTGCGCCATCGACTTCAGCATCGCGCCGGACAATCGTTTCGACAAGCTGCTGATCGCTCAAGGCGGGGTCAAGCCCGTAATGCTCGATCAATCGGCGGCGCAGATTCCGGTGATAATGCCGCGCCATTTCCCCACGCTGACCGGAACGGCGATATAAATTCGCAATCGCACGGATATATTCAAATGGCTCACGGCGCAGGCGGTCATCCGGCAGCGGAACAGCCACGCCAAAACGCCTTCCACGCAGCGCTAAAAATACAAACGTCAGCCCAACAGCCGAAAGTATCCCCCATCCCGGCACGGTTTGGAACAGCCAATTGCTGAGCGTCTGTTCGCTGCTGCCTGTATTGAGCCGTTCATCAAAACCGATTCGGGCGTTGGGCAGCACATCGGCTAAAAAATTCAAAATAAGTGCCGCGCTGTCTTTCTCCTGAATCCCAATATTGGTAAACGGGCGGACTCCGCCGGAAATCCATACCCGCCCCGCGCCTTCATCCACTGACGCGACAAGCGCAACATTGCCAATCGTCACATGCGCCACCAAATCGGTGCGCTCGGTTGTGATGCCGTAAACGGAACCCAATATCAGATTTTCAACGGGCGGGGTAGTCAACGTCGGGGCGGAAAGGGCGCGTCCGTTATTGCCTTGATCGCGGATCAGGGCGCTGGATGGCGGCAGTTCGGTAAAAATATTGAAAGCCGCGAGGATATTATTTTGCTCATTTCCCTCAAGCAAGGCAATCGGCCTCGTGCTGCTTTCTATGCCGACGATCAAGAGACCACCGCGCTGCACCCAATCGCGGATACGACGGGCGGCGACATCCGAATACACCTTATCGCCCAAAATGAATAATACATCAAGCGAATCAAGCGCGGAATCTGCCGACATCTGCTGGACGCT